>NZ_JBFBEE010000004.1:0-460517 GCF_040683555.1 Streptomyces sp. NPDC093510 | reverse complement strand
CTCACCGAAGTGAGTCGGGGTATCAACATATCTGGCGTTGACTTTTGGCACGCTGTTGAGTTCTCAAGGAACGGACGCTTCCTTTGTACTCACCCGCAGAACATTCTCTGGGGCTTTCCTCCGGGCGCTTCCCTTCGGTATTTCGTGTTTCCAACCTTACCAGATCCGTTTTCCGTTCCGTTCCCGGTTCGGATTTCATTTCCGGTGGCCGTTGGAGGGCCTTTGCCTTTCGGCGTGTTCACTACGTTAGCCGATTCCCTCCGCAACTCATAATCGAGTTTCGCGAGTTCGAATTTCGACATGCAGGCATGCGAAATAAGGCCCCGCCGAGGGGAAGTTGTCAGGTAGTGGTTGGCCGCTTCCGGCTGCTGGCAGATTGCCGTACCCGGTTCAAGCGACTCGGACTACCTTACGGAGGGCCCGACCGTGCGTCAAGTTCGGCGGCGTCGAGGCGTATGGGCCCGATAGGGGCTGACCGTAGGGTCGTTGGTCGTCCAGAAGCGCCACGGATGGACACTGCCCTCGCCGCCTTCGCCGGCCACTCCCGTGCGGGGACCGCTGCTGACCTGGTCGGACGGGACCGGGGCACCGGTCAGTACGGAGAAGGGGGACGACGGGTCGCCGCAGACGTCGGTGCCGTCCAGCTGTCGGTCCACGTCGAGAGCTGTGGCCAGGCGGGCGGGGCCTTTGGCCAGTTCCTTGTCGTTACGGGCCGAGAGTCGACGTTTGCGAGCCAGTTCCACACCCTCCGTGATCTCTCCTGCGCGCAGGAGGACCGCGCTCGCCATGCCCTCGGGACCGCACACCAGGTTCATGCAGTGCCACATGCCGTAGGTGAAGTAGACGTACATGTGTCCGGGCTGCCCGAACATCACGCTGTTGCGGGCCGTGCGGCCGCGGTACGCGTGTGAGCCGGGGTCGACCTCTCCCGCGTACGCCTCGACCTCTGTCAGGCGGACTTCGATCGGGCCGGCCGCCGAGTCGCGCACCAGGATGCGGCCGAGCAGGTCAGGGGCGACCTCCAGGACCGGGCGGTCGAAGAAGTCTCGGGTGAGGGGCGTACGGTCAGGGCTCGCGATCATGCCGTACGAGCGTAGTGCACATGGTCTTGGTTCGCGGGTGGTCGTCCGGCCGCCCGGTTGCCAGGGTGAGGTGCGGAACCGCACGCGGTCCCCTCGCGTTTCTATCGATCAAGTATCCAAGTCGGGACGAGCCACAGGCGGCGGCCTGGGGATGGAGTGTCATGGGGTTCAAGAAGCTGCTCGCGAGTCTGGGTGCCGGCGGTGCCTCGGTGGAGACCGTGCTGACCGAGATCAACGTGGTCCCGGGCGGCGTGGTCCAGGGTGAGGTGCGGATCCAGGGCGGGTCGGTGGACCAGGAGATCGAGGGTCTCTCCGTCGGCCTGCAGGCGCGGGTCGAGGTCGAGGGCAACGACCAGGAGACCAAGCAGGACATCGAGTTCATCAAGCAGCGGCTCGGTGGCGCCTTCACTCTGCAGGCCAACCAGGTGCACGCCGTGCAGTTCAGCCTGGAGATCCCCTGGGAGACCCCGGTCACGAGCATCGACGGGCAGCAGCTGCGCGGCATGAACATCGGTGTGACCACCGAGCTGGAGATCGCGCGCGCCGTGGACTCGAGCGACCTGGACCCGATCAACGTGCACCCGCTGCCGGCACAGCAGGCCATCCTGGACGCCTTCATCCAGCTGGGCTTCCGCTTCAAGAGCGCGGACATGGAGCGCGGTCACATCCGCGGCACGCGGCAGAAGCTGCCGTTCTACCAGGAGATCGAGTTCTTCCCGCCGCAGCAGTACCGCGGGCTCAACCAGGTCGAGCTGAGCTTCGTCGCCGACGACCGCGAGATGGACGTCGTACTGGAGATGGACAAGAAGCCGGGCCTGTTCAGCGAGAGCAGCGACTCGTTCCGTTCGTTCAAGGTCGGGCTGAACGACTTCCACAGCACCGACTGGGCGGCGTACCTCAACGAGTGGCTGTCGCAGGTCGGCAGCAAGCGCAACTGGTTCTAGGCTCGGAGCGGATCAGCGAGGACCAGCAATCAACCAGGAGGTGCCTACGTGAGCGAGCTCAAGAGGCCGCCGCTTCCCCATGACTTCCATCCGGCCGTGCCGGCGTTCACGGTCGTGAGCGAGGACTTCGAACCGGGCGCGGTCCTCAAGGACGCTCAGGTCCAGGCGGCCGGGAACACCTCGCCGCACCTGCGGTGGGAGGGCTTCCCGCCCGAGACCAAGAGCTTCGCCGTGACGTGCTTCGACCCGGACGCCCCTACGGGGAGCGGGTTCTGGCACTGGACTGTCTTCGACATCCCGGTCTCGGTGACCGAGCTGCCGGGCGGTGCGGGCAGCGGGAAGTTCGAGGGACTGCCCGAGGGCGCCGTGCAGGTGCGCAACGACTACGGGGCGAAGGAGTTCGTGGGTGCGGCGCCGCCGCCCGGCGACCCGGCGCACCGCTATGTGTTCACCGTGTACGCGGTGGACCAGGAGAGGCTGGGTCCCGACTCGGACGCCTCGCCCGCGGTCGTGGGCTTCAACCTCCGGTTCCACACGCTGGCGCGTGCCCAGGTGATCGCCGAGTACGCGGCTCCCCCGGAAAGCTGAGTGACTCTCAGATACTGAGGGTTCACCGATTGTTTGCCCGCCTCTGGTCATGGAAGTGATCAGAGGCGGGCATTTTTTATTTCGTTGTCCATCTCGGCGTGCCCGGCCAGAGTTGATCCCAGCCCGCCAGGCGGTGGGCCGGTGCATACGGGAGGTGGGCAGGTTGATGCGGGACACGCTGGTGCTGAACGCGAGCTTCGAGCCGCTCTCGACGGTGTCGCTCAACCGGGCCGTCGTTCTGGTGCTCCAGGACAAGGCCGTGGTCGAGCACGCCCACCCCGGACTGCGCGTGCGCGCGGCGACGATCGACATTCCGGTGCCGCGGGTGATCAGACTGTGCAGGTACGTGCGGGTGCCGTTCCGAAGACAGGCGCCATGGTCGAGGCGGGGTGTACTGGTCCGTGACCAGCACCGGTGTGCTTACTGCGGCAGGCGTGCCACGACGGTGGACCACGTGGTGCCGCGGTCCCAGGGCGGCGCCGACTCCTGGCTGAACACGGTGGCGTCGTGCGCGCTGGACAATCACCGCAAGGCGAACCGGACTCCGGAGGAGGCCGGTATGCCCTTGCTGCGGCAGCCGTTCGAGCCGACGCCCGCCGATGCGATGCTCTTGTCGCTGGGCCGGGAGGATCTCGCGTCGCTGCCGGAGTGGCTGGCGCAGCCCGCCGCCTAGCACCGCGCCCGCCGTCCTTCGGGGCCCGTCAGTCGATCGGGGGCTGTTCGCGGCGCTCCTTGGCCTGCGCGGGGACCGAACCGCCGCCCATCGGGCCGAAGTTGCCGAGCGCGCCGCCGAGGCCCTTGAGGGCGTCGCCGATCTCGCTGGGGACGATCCAGAGCTTGTTGGCGTCGCCCTCGGCGATCTTCGGGAGCATCTGGAGGTACTGGTAGGAGAGCAGCTTCTGGTCCGGGTCGCCGGCGTGGATGGACTCGAAGACCGTGCGGATCGCCTGGGCCTCGCCCTCGGCGCGCAGGGCCGCGGCCTTGGCCTCACCTTCGGCGCGCAGGATCGCGGACTGCTTCTCACCCTCGGCCCGCAGGATCTCCGACTGCCGCACACCTTCGGCCTGGAGGATCGCGGCGCGCTTGTCACGGTCGGCGCGCATCTGCTTCTCCATCGAGTCCTGGATGGAGGTCGGCGGCTCGATCGCCTTGAGCTCTACGCGGTTGACGCGGATGCCCCACTTGCCGGTGGCCTCGTCGAGGACGCCGCGCAGGGCCGCGTTGATCTCCTCGCGGGAGGTGAGGGTCCGCTCCAGGTCCATGCCGCCGATGATGTTGCGCAGCGTGGTGACGGTGAGCTGTTCGATCGCCTGGATGTAGCTGGCGACCTCGTAGGTCGCGGCCCTCGCGTCGGTCACCTGGTAGTAGATGACGGTGTCGATGTTGACCACCAGGTTGTCCTGGGTGATCACCGGCTGGGGCGGGAAGGGGACGACCTGTTCACGCAGGTCGATGCGGTTGCGGATCGAGTCGATGAACGGGACGACGATGTTCAGGCCCGCGTTCAGCGTGCGGGTGTAGCGGCCGAAGCGCTCGACGATGGCGGCGCTCGCCTGCGGGATGACCTGGATGGTCTTGATCAGGGCGATGAAGACCAGCACCACCAGAATGACCAGGACGATGATGAATGGTTGCATCGTGTTTCCCCGTACCCCTCATGCCTCGGCGAAGATCTTGCTGGTCGAGTCTGTCAGACCGTCATCCGGCCCGTGGGGGATTCACAGCACGACGGCCGTCGCCCCGTCGATCTCGACGACGTCCACCGCTTGCCCCGCCTCGTAGGCACGGTCCGTGTCGAGGGCTCGGGCCGACCAGATCTCGCCCGCGAGCTTGATGCGGCCGCCGGAGCCGTCGACCCGTTCGAGGACGACGGCCGTTCTGCCCTTCAACGCGTCGACTCCGGTGGCCAGTTCGGGCCGCTGGGAGCGGTGCCGCGCCGCGACGGGGCGTACGACGGCGATGAGCGCCACCGAGACCGCGGCGAAGACCACGACCTGCAGCACCATGCCGCCGCCCATGCCCGCGGTCACGGCGGCGGCGACGGCCCCCACGGCGAGCATGCCGAGCTCCGGCATCGCGGTCAGTACGAGCGGGATTCCGAGTGCGGCGGCTCCGATCAGCCACCACACCCATGCGTCGATGTCCACACGGTCATCGTAGGACCGCGGGTCCCTTCCGGGACAGGGCGCCGATCAGCTGAGCGGAAGTCCCGTGGCCGTCCAGCGGTCGTTGCGCTGCTCGACGACCAGCGGGAGACCGAAGCACAGGGAGAGGTTGCGGGAGGTGAGCTCCAGCTCAAGCGGGCCCGCGGCGAGGACCTTGCCCTGGCGGATCATCAGGACGTGCGTGAAGCCGGGCGCGATCTCCTCGACGTGGTGCGTGACCATGATCATCGAGGGGGCGATCGGGTCGCGTGCGAGGCGGCCGAGGCGGCGTACGAGGTCTTCGCGGCCGCCGAGGTCGAGACCCGCGGCGGGCTCGTCGAGGAGGAGCAGCTCGGGGTCGGTCATCAGGGCGCGGGCGATCAGGGTGCGCTTGCGCTCGCCCTCGGAGAGGGTGCCGAACTTGCGGTCCAGGTAGTCGCTCATGCCGAGGCGGTCGAGGAAGGCGCGGGCGCGCTGCTCGTCCACGTCCTCGTAGTTCTCGTGCCAGCCGGCGGTCATGCCGTACGCCGCGGTGAGCACGGTCTGGAGGACGGTCTGCCGCTTGGGCAGCTTCTCCGCCATGGCGATGCCGGCGATGCCGATGCGCGGGCGCAGCTCGAACACGTCCGTGCCGGGCTTGCCGAGGGTCTCGCCGAGGACGGTGGCGGAGCCGGTGCTCGGGAAGAGGTAGCTCGACGCGACGTTGAGGAGGGTGGTCTTGCCGGCGCCGTTGGGGCCGAGGATGACCCAGCGCTCCCCCTCCTTGACCGACCAGGAGACCTGGTCCACCAGAGCCCGGCCCTCGCGGACCACAGATACGTCCTCAAGCTCCAGTACATCGCTCATGAGCGCGCTGTCTCCCATTGCAGTCTCGTCGTCGCTCGCGCCTGTGGACGCGGCCCCCGGATAAAACCTACGCCACCGGCCGAGCGTTCCTGTCGTGAGGCCGGTCCTTAGGCTGTGTGCATGCTCTCGGAACCACGCTCAGGACGCCTGGCCGCATGGGGAAATGCCCTTTTGGCCGGATTTATTTCTCCGGATGACGCGGTGCTCGCGATGGTCGGCGACGACGCGGTGCACCGGGTCGAAGGACTCCCCGGGGAGCCCGGCCCGGTCGGACTCACGCTCGCCATGGGGCGGCTGCGCTCGCTGGGGGTGACCGGTCTGCGAGTGGCGCTCCCCGCGCCGGGGCATCCGCTCGGGCTGAGCGGGCCGCCCGAGTTCAACGCGCGCGCACTGGAGGCGGAGGAGGCCGTCGTCGGTTTCGGCGCGCCGTACGGGCTCGTGCCCGAGGTGTACGAGGCGGGGCCCGAAGGCGATGTGCATGTGGAGGTCCTCTGGCACTGCCTGCCCGTGCGGGAGGCGCCGCCCGCCGACGTGCCCTCGCTGGGCGAGGCGGAGCGCGAGCTCGCGGAGGCGCTGCGGGAGGCGACGCAGGTGCTGTCCCGGCTCGATGTGGCGGGGTCGGGGCCGGTCGCCGAGGCGGCGCTCGACGCGTACCGGGCGCGGGCAGAGAGGGGGCGCGAGCTGCTCGCGCCCGGCTATCCGCCGCGCGCGGTGCGGGTCCTGGAGCTGGCGCAGCGGGTCGGCCTGCTGATCTCGCTCGCGTACGAGAACGGGCACGGTGGGGCCGTGAGCGCGTCGGAGATGGCCGCCCGGGTCGAGGCGCTGCGTCCCGTGGAGCGGACGGCGCGGCGGGCGCAGGTGGCGGCGTTCAACTCGTACGTCGAGGAGCGGGAGCGGGACGGGCGCTGAGGCCGCGCCGGCGGTGTCGGCGGTGTCGTGGGGGCCGCGACGCAGCGGGCCCCGCGGACCTCAGCGGTCCGCGGGGCCCATGCCGAGGCCGGTGCCTCAGTGGTTCACCGTCTCGTTGGCGAACGCCGGGTTCAGGACGCCGATGACGTTCACGCTGTTGCCCGTGGCGTTGACCGGGACCTGGACCGGCACCTGGACCAGGTTGCCCGAGCCGACGCCCGGGGACTTCACGGCGGCGCCGTCGGCCTGGGCGTCCGCGGTGGCGGACGCGGCTCCGGCGGACGCGCCCGCGGCGAGACCGGCGGCGACGACGGCCAGAGCGGCCTTCTTGGCGATGCTGTTCATGGGACGTGCTCCTCCTGCTGACATGGGCGACCCCTGTTGCGAGGGGGTCAGGAACCGGTCACGTGGCGGCGACCGGTGATCGCAGGGTGCGATCAGAGGTTCTCGCAGACGTTGCCGAACGTCGGGTTCAGGGCGCCGATGACGGTGACGGTGTTGCCGCAGACGTTCACGGGGATGTGGACCGGAGCCTGGACCAGGTTCCCGGAGACGACGCCGGGCGAGTTCTTGGCGACGCCGTCGGCCTGCGCGCCGCCGTGGGCGGAGGCCATACCGGCGCCGGCCGCGACCAGGCCACCGGCCACCATCGTGACAGCAGCGGCCTTCTTCAGGTTCTTCACTTCTACGATCCTCCTGAGCAGAAGCTGCGGCCAGCCGCCGCAGCACGCACTGGAGAACGCCCGACCCCCGCGCCGGATACGCCAATCGGGGGACATCTACACGACGGTATGAATCTCAGTCCGGAAGGCGACGGTCCGCATCAGCCGGTCACGCCGTGGCGCACGGCCCAGAGAGCGGCCTGGGTCCGGTCGGCGAGGTCCAGCTTCATCAGGATGTTCGAGACGTGCGTCTTGACGGTCTTCTCGGAGAGGACGAGGGCGCGGGCGATCTCGCGGTTCGAGCGGCCGTCGGCGATCAGGCAGAGGACCTCGCGCTCGCGCTCGGTGAGCGAACCGCCCCTGCCCTGACTGTGACCCGCCTCCTCCTGGGAGAGCAGGGCGCCCGCCACCTCCGGCTGCAGCAGGACGTGCCCCGCGTGCACGGAGCGGATGGCGCCGGCGAGGGCGTCCGGGTCGACGTCCTTGTAGACATACCCCGCTGCGCCGGCGCGCAGGGCCGGGACGACCGTGCGCTGCTCGGTGAAGCTGGTGACGATGAGCACGCGCGCGGGGTTGGCCAGTTCGCGGAGCTTGCGGAGCGCCTCGACGCCGTCCATGCCGGGCATCTTGACGTCCATCAGGACGACGTCCGGCTTCAACTCCTCGGCCCGGGCGACTCCTTCGGCGCCGTCCGACGCCTCGCCGACGACGTCGATGTCGTCCTGGATCTCCAGGAACGTGCGCAGGCCGCGGCGGACGACCTGGTGGTCGTCGACCAGCAGCACCCGGATACCTGTCTTGGGATTGAGCGCGGCATCAGCCACCAGGGACCTCCATCTCGATCGTCGTGCCCTTGGCGGGCTCCGATTCCACGGTCAGCTGTCCGCCGACCCCGCTCGCCCGGTCCCGCATGGAGACCAGGCCCAGGTGCCGTCCCGCGCGGCGTATCGCCTTCGGGTCGAAGCCCGAACCGTCGTCGACGACGCGCAGGACGGCTCCGGCGCCGCGCTTGTCCAGGATCACGGCGACGTGCTCGGCGCCGGAGTGGCGCAGCGCATTGTGCAGGGCCTCCTGGGCGACCCGCAGCATGGCCTCCTCTTGCGAGGCCGGCAGCGCCCGCACACCGTTGCTCTCGAAGGTGACGTGCGCGGAGTGGGCGCGGTGCAGCACCTGGGTGTGCGTACGCAAGGTGGCCACCAGGCCGTCCTCGTCGAGGGCGGCGGGGCGCAACTCCACGACGGCCGCGCGCAGTTCGTCCGCGGCCTCGGCCGCGAGCACCGCCACCTGCTGCAGTTCGCCCTTGGCGCGGGACGGGTCGCGGTCCACCAGGGCGGCGGCCGCCTGGGCCGTCAGCCGCAGCGAGAAGAGTTTCTGGCTGACGGCGTCGTGCAGTTCGTGGGCGAGGCGCGAGCGCTCCTCGGCGATGGTCAGCTCGCGGCTGCGCTCGTACAGGCGGGCGTTGGTGAGGGCGATGGCGGCGTGCTGGGCGAGGATGGCGAGGAGTTCCGAGTCGTCCTCGGTGAAGCCGCAACCCCCTTGGGGTTTGGGGCACTTCTTGTTGGCGAGGAAGAGTGCGCCGAGCGTCTCGCCGTCCGAACGGATGGGCAGCCCGAGGAAGTCGGACATGTCCGGGTGGGCGGAGGGCCAGCCTCCGAAACGGGGGTCCTCGCGCACGTCGCCGAGCCGGACGGTCTCGCCCTTCTGGAGCATCGAGGCGAGGATGCCGTGCTGCCGGGGCAGCGGGCCGATGGCCTTCCACTGGTCGTCGCTGACGCCGTCGACGACGAACTGGGCGAATCCGCCGTGGTCGTCGGGGACTCCGAGCGCGGCGTACTCGGCGTCGAGCAGCTCGCGGGCCGAGGCGACGATCGTCTTGAGGACGTCGCGCACCTCCAGGTGCCTGCTCATGGCGAGGAGCGCGGAACTCACCGCGGTCAGGCCGGATCGGGGTCCTTGACTCATGGTCACACCGTACCGGCGGGGTGTGACAGTGCGTATCCGACCTGTGGAGGCCCCCGACTAGGGCCCGGGGCCTAGGTCCCTGGTCCGGGACTAGGGCGAAGGGACCCGCGCGGTTGCGGCTCCCGCACGAGGCGTCCGGGACGGGGCCGTTCCTACGGTGGCCCAGTGGAGCTCGGACGGGCACCGCAGGACGACGGTCAGACGAACCGAGGGGACGGATGTCATGCCGGTAGCGATCATCACGGGGGCTTCGAAGGGGCTGGGGCGCGCGCTGGGCGGGGCTCTCGCGGAGTCCGGCTGGAATCTCGTGCTCGACGCGAGGACCGCCGCGGCCCTGGAGGGCTCGGCGCGTGAGCTGAGCAGGTACGGCACGCGCGTGGAGGCGCTGGCCGGGGACGTCACCGACGCGGGGCACCGGGCGGACCTGGTGGCCGCGGCGCGGCGCCTCGGCGGGCTCGATCTGCTGGTGAACAACGCGAGCGCGCTGGGCGCCGAGCCTCTCGTACGGCTGGACGGGCTGGCGCTCGACGGGCTGCGGGCGGCCCTGGAGACGAATGTGGTGGCGGCTTTGGGGTTGGTGCAGGAGGCGTTGCCGTTGCTGCGGGAGTCGGGGGGTGCGGTGTTGAACCTCAGCTCCGACGCGGCTGTGGAGGCGTACGAGACGTGGGGCGGGTACGGCGCCTCCAAGGCCGCCCTGGATCACCTTTCGGCGGTCCTCGCCGAGGAGGAGCCCGGGGTGCGGGTGTGGGCCGTGGATCCCGGGGACATGCGGACGGATCTGTATCAGGCGGCGGTGCCCGTCGACGACCCGTCCGGGCGGCCTCTTCCGGAGACGGTGGTGCCCGCCTTCCTGCGGGTGATCGCCGAGCGGCCCGCCAGTGGTCGTTACACGGCTCCCGCGCTGCTCGCGGGTGCGCGATGAGCGTGCTCGGCGCGCCGCTGTGCGTGCCGGACGCGCTCGTCGCCCGGGTGCCGGCCGAACAGCGGGGTCCCGGGCGCGGGAGGGACGCGGTGCGGTTGCTGGTGTCGCACGGCACCGAGGTCACGCACCACGCGTTCGCGGAGCTGCCCGCGCTGCTGCGGGCCGGGGACCTGCTCGTCGTCAACACGTCCCGGACCCTGCCCGCGGCGGTGGACGGCAGGCTCGGGCACGCGCGCGTGGTGGTGCATTTCTCCACCCGGGGCACTGACGGGCGGTGGGCCGTGGAGCTGCGGGACCCGGACGGGAAGGGCACTACACGCGCGCGTGCCGGTGGCCCGGCCGGTTCGGTCGTGCGGCTCTCCGGAGACGTACGCCTTGTATATGAGGAGCCGGTGGCGGCGGAGAGCCGGCGGTTGTGGTGGGTGCGGGTGTCGGGGGATGTGCCCGGGCTGCTCCGGAGGCACGGTCGCCCCATTCGTTACTCCTATACAGAGAGGGACCAGCCGCTCTCCGCGTACCAGACCGTGTTCGCGCTGCCGTCGCCGGACGGGGCGGGGAGCGCGGAGATGCCGAGTGCGGGGCGGCCGTTCACGGCGTCGATGGTGGCGGAGCTGGTGAGCAGGGGGGTGCAGTTCGCGCCGGTGGTGCTGCACACCGGTGTCGCCTCGCAGGAGGCGCACGAGCCGCCGTACCCGGAGCTCTTCGAGGTGTCGGAGGTGTCGGCTCGGCTGATCAACGCCGCGCGGGCAGCCGGGGGCCGGGTCGTGGCGGTCGGTACGACGGCCGTGCGCGCCGTCGAGGCCGCCGCGGGGCCCGACGGTGTGGTGCGGGCGGCGGCGGGCCGGACCGAGTTGGTGGTGACCCCGGAGCGCGGGGTTCGGGTGGTGGACGGCTTGCTGACCGGGCTCCACGAGCCGGAGGCCTCGCATCTGCTGATGCTGGAGGCCGTCGCGGGGCGTGCGGCGATCGAGCGGGGTTATACGGAGGCGGTAAGCCGTCTCTACCTGTGGCACGAGTTCGGCGACGTGCACCTCCTCCTCCCGGATGAGGGCCCTCACTGAGAGCATTGCGACGGCAACTCTTGGTGAGGCCGTTACGTCGCTGATGTGAGCCCGCGCATAGGGCGCACGTCACGTACGAAGACCCCTAGTTGATGAGGAATCCCTTAAAGGGGACGGGGTAGATGCCCGCTTTGGGAGTCCGTGTGCCCCCTGATCCACTACCCGGCATCGTACGTCACATCTTTGCCACACAATTTTGCGGCCGCTAAGAATTGCTCAGTCGCTCGGCGCCGCGGTCCTCCCGACCGCGGCGTTTTGCCGGACAGCACCATGTCCCCGCCGGCCGTGAGCGACCTCCGCTATTCGAAGAGGTCCAACTCGCATGTCCATGCACAACACCCCCGGCCATAGTCGCGCCACTGTGACCAAGGCCCAGAAGTTCTCGATCGCCGGTGTCGCCACGCTCGGCGCCGCTGCCCTCGCGTTCTCCCTCGTGCCGGGCAGCGCCGATGCGGGAACCGAGACCCAGAGCCTCGATACCGCCCCGGTGGCCTTCAAGCAGAACGTCGAGGCCGAGCAGGCCGTCCGCGCCGGTGTCATCAAGCAGCACAGCAGCGCCGACAAGAAGGCCCAGGACGCCGCCGCGAAGGCCGCCGCCGACAAGAAGGCCGCCGACGAGGCCGCCGCGAAGAAGAAGGCCGAGGACGAGCGGAAGGCCAAGGAGGCCGCCAGCCGCGCCGCCGCCCGCAAGCCGGTCTACACCAACAACCTCGACGGCTGGATCCGCCAGTCCCTGGACATCATGAAGGCCAAGGGCATCCCCGGTTCCTACGAGGGCCTGCACCGCAACATCATCCGTGAGTCGGCGGGCAACCCGCAGGCCGTGAACGGCTGGGACATCAACGCCATCAACGGCACCCCGTCGATCGGCCTGCTCCAGGTCATCAAGCCGACGTTCGACGCGTACCACGTCGACGGCACCTCCACGAACATCTACGACCCGGTCGCCAACATCACGGCCGCGGCCAACTACGCCGCCGACCGGTACGGCTCGATGGACAACGTGAACGGCGCCTACTGAGCCTTGATCGCCTGATCACTGGACCTCTTCAGCCGAAGATGAGGTTCTCAAGACGCCGAAGGGCGGCACCCCGCACGGGGTGCCGCCCTTCTCGTGTGCCCGGAGGCACCGGGGGTCACTTGCGCATGACCTCCGGCTCGTGGCGGCGCAGCAGGCGCGCGACCGCGATGCCGCAGACGACGCCGAGCGCGAGCAGGATGGTGATGTTGATGCCCCACTGGCTCGCCGAGTGCTCCCACAGCGGGTCCAGGTCGTTCGGGTTCTTCGGGTCCCACGGCGGCATCAGGTGCGCGAGGTCGAGCGTGGCGCCTGCGCCGGCGATGGCCCAGCGGGACGGCATCAGCCAGGCGAACTGCTCCAGGCCGGGCGAGCCGTAGACCTGGAAGAGGACGCCGGTGAACACGACCTGGACGATCGCGAACATGACCAGGAGCGGCATGGTCTTCTCGGCGGTCTTCACCAGCGAGGAGATGACCAGGCCGAACATCATCGAGGTGAAGCCGAGCGCGATGATCGTCAGGCAGATCTCCACGGCCGGGGGCATGATCAGGCCCTCTTCCGGCATGTCACGGCTCGCGAAGCCGATGCCGCAGATGATGACGCCCTGGATGGCCGTGATCACGCCGAGGACGATGACCTTGGACATCAGGTACGCGGAGCGGGAGAGGCCGGTGGCCCGTTCCCGTTCGTAGATGACGCGTTCCTTGATCAGTTCTCGTACGGAGTTGGCCGCGCCCGAGAAGCACATGCCGACCGCGAGGATCAGCATGATCGTGCCGGCGTCGCCGTTGAACTTGACCGGCGGTTTCGGCGGGGCGAGGCCGAAGTCGGCCGGGATGACGACGCTGACGATGCCGAGGACCGCGGGCAGGATCACCATGAGGCCCATGAAGCCCTTGTCGGAGGCGATCACCGAGGTGTAGCGGCGGATCAGGGTCCACAGCTGTGAGCCCCAGCCCTGTGGCTTCGGCGGCTTCACCGCCTGCGGCGGCGGCATCTGTACGGACTGCGCGGCGACGGCGTCGATGTCCGCGGCGTACATCTGGTAGTGCTGCGAGCCCTTCCAACGGCCCGCCCAGTCGTAGTCGCGGTAGTTCTCGAAGGCGGAGAAGACGTCGGCCCAGGTGCTGTAGCCGAAGAAGTTCAGGGCTTCCTCCGGCGGGCCGAAGTACGCCACCGAACCGCCCGGCGCCATCACCAGGAGCTTGTCGCAGATCGCCAGCTCGGCGACCGAGTGCGTGACGACGAGGACCGTGCGGCCGTCGTCGGCGAGGCCGCGGAGCAGCTGCATGACGTCGCGGTCCATGCCCGGGTCGAGGCCGGAGGTCGGCTCGTCCAGGAAGATCAGCGACGGCTTGGTCAGGAGCTCCAGGGCCACCGAGACGCGCTTGCGCTGGCCACCGGAGAGGGAGGTGACCTTCTTCTCCTTGTGGATGTCCAGCTTGAGCTCGCGCAGCACCTCGTCTATACGGGAGTTGCGCTCGGCATCCGTGGTGTCGGCCGGGAAGCGCAGCTTGGCCGCGTACTTGAGGGCCTTCTTGACGGTCAGCTCCTTGTGCAGGATGTCGTCCTGCGGGACCAGACCGATGCGCTGCCGCAGCTCGGCGAACTGCTTGTACAGGTTGCGGTTGTCGTAGAGGACGTCGCCCTGGTTGGCGGGCCGGTAGCCGGTGAGCGCCTTGAGCAGGGTGGACTTTCCGGAACCCGAGGGGCCGATGACCGCGATGAGCGACTTCTCCGGGACGCCGAAGGAGACGTCCTTGAGGATCTGCTTGCCGCCGTCGACCGTGACCGTGAGGTGGCGGGCCGAGAAGGAGACGTCACCGGTGTCGACGAACTCCTCGAGCTGCCCGCCGACGAGGCGGAACGTCGAGTGGCCGACGCCGACGATGTCGTTCGGGCCGATGAGGACCGTCGAGGACTTCGCGATCGGCTGACCGTTGACGTACGTGCCGTTGTGCGAGCCGAGGTCGTGGATCTCGAAGCGGCCGTCGGGCGTCGCCGTGAACTCGGCGTGGTGACGCGAGACCTGCAGGTCGGAGACGACCAGCTCGTTCTCGAGCGCACGGCCGATGCGCATCTTGCGGCCCAGTGCGAGCTGGTGGAACGTCGTCGGGCTGCGGTCGCCGTAGACCGGCGGGGCCCCCGCGGCGCCGCCGGTTCCCGGGGTCTTCTGCGCGTACTGCTCGGCAGGGCCGCCCTGCTGCTGGGGCACGTGCGGCTGGTGCTGCTGCTGAGGCTGGTGCTGTTGGTGCTGCGGCGGCTGTTGCTGCCAGCTCTGCTGCTGCGCCTGGTAAGGGGCCTGCTGCTGGGGTGCCTGCTGCTGGGCCTGCGCGGCCCAGTCCGGAGCCTCCTGCTGGTGCTGCTGGTTCTGCTGGGCCTGCTGCTGCGGTGCGGAGACGGCCGCGGCGGGCGCCCCCGCCGCGCCGCCGGACACGTTCAGCAGCGGACCGTCGGTCGCGTTGCCGAGGTGCACGGCCGAACCGGGTCCGATTTCCATCTGGTGGATCCGCTGGCCCTGCACGAAGGTGCCATTGGTGCTGCCGTGGTCCTCAATGACCCAACTGTGCCCGCTCCAGCTGATCGTCGCGTGCCGCCAGGAAACCCTGGCGTCATCGAGCGAGATATCCCCTTGCGGATCACGTCCGAGGGTGTACGGCCTGGACGCGTCCAGCGCCCAGGTCCTGCCATTCAATTCCAGTACGAGTTCCGGCACTCCATGCCCCACTGAGTTGTCCCCCGAGCTAGCCCCCATCGGTGGGGAGTCTAGGGATGTCGAACATCGGGAGGAACTATTTCAGGCGGAGGGCTCTGACCGAAAGTCGGGCCTTGTGAAGACTGCGTACGCGTGTGACGGGTTGCCCCGTTGACGGGGAAGAAACCGCCCCGGAGAGTAGTAAGCGCCCATCAGTGCATACGGATCATGCGCATTGAGAGCATTCCGTGCATTCAGGGCAACGTGCCGCGGTTCGGGGGGTCCTGATGCAGGCCGACGTATATGAGGGCGAGAGCCGGGGCGTTCGGTGGGGCGACGTGCTGATCTCCGCGATCGCCGCGGTGAGCTGGGCCCTGGTCGGCATGGCGGGGACGGCCGCACTCGGACTGCATCTGCTCGGCGCCGACGCGATCGGTGCGCTCGGGCCGATGACGGCTGCGACCGTCGCGCTGGGCGCGGGAGGTTCGGTGACGCCGTCCGGCGACGTCTCGGCGTTCGGCCTTGAGGGTGCCGAGGCGACCACAACAGTCGATATTGCGCCACTCGGTGTGGGTTTGGTCGGCGCGCTGCTCCTCGCCCACTTCTTCCTGCGTTCTCTGCGCGGGGCGGGGGTTGTCATCTCCCCCGCCGAACTCGCCGCGCGCGTGAGTGCGGTGATCGCCCTCTTCCTCGCGATGCTCGCGGGGCTCGCCTGGGCGGGGCACGACGTCATCACGATCGACGGCAAGCAGCTCGGCATCGACAAGGGGGTCGAGGAGGGCCTCGACCGGCTGCCGGGCGGCATCGGCGACAAGCTGCCCGACGGGCTCGGGGACGTCGGCGGGCTCCTCCCCGACCGGCTCGGGGACCTGGTCGAGGCGGAGGCCTCGGTCGGCTTCACCGTGGACACCGGTCCGACGCTGCTCGGCGGGGCGGCGTGGGTCGTCGGCGTCCTGCTCATCGCGCTGCTCGCGTCCCGGCGCACGCCGCTGCCCCGGCGCCTCGACGGGCTGCACCGGGTGGTGCGGCCGGCCGTCTCCGCGCTGGTCACGGTGGTGCTGGTGACGGTCGCCGCGGGGCTCGCGGCGGCGGCGTACGCGATGGTCGGCGACGACCACCCCAAGCGGATCGCGGGCGCCGCGCTGCTCGGGGCGCCGAACGGGGTGTGGCTCGGGCTGCCCGTCGGGCTCTTCGTGCCGTGGGACGGCAGGGCGACGGGCGAGCTCGCGCGCTTCCTGCCGGACCCGGTGGACGATCTCCTGACGGGGCCGTCCGACAAGGCGCTCACGCTCGGGCGGCTCGCCGAACTCGACGGGCGGGTGTGGCTGTTGGGGGTCGCTGCGGCGGTGACGATGCTGTTCGCGGGGGTGCTGACGGCCGTACGGACTCCTTATACAAGGGATGCACGAGATGTGGGAGATGCGCGAGATGTAGGACGTATAGGAGATACGCGAGGTGTACGAGGTGAGACGTCCGCTCCGGGCTTCGTGGGCCGGTGCGGGGTGCGGCTCGGGGTGGTGACGGCGCTCGGGCTCCCCCTGCTGGCGTGGCTGACCGCGGTCTCCGCCGACGCCTCCCTCTCCGTGTTCGGCTTCGACGCGTTCGGCGCGGGGGTAGAGCTGCACGGGCGACTCGGGGCGGCGGCGCTGTTCGGGGCGGCGTGGGGGTTGGGGGCGGGGTTGGTGGGGGCGTTGCTCTCGGTGGCCGTGGGGGCGGCGGGGGGCGGGGCGTCGTGGTTCGCGTCGGGGGCGGGGTCGGGCTCGACGGTGGCGGCGGCGCCGGATCCGGTCTCCTCGGCGATGCCCGGGGCGCGCTCGGCGTCCGGGGCCGGGCCGTACTCCCCCGGTGCTCCGCACCGGCCGCCGAACCCCGACACGAACCCCTACCTGCGTCCGCCCCCGTCCGCACCCCGCGACGTCTCCGGCGCCCCGACGATCATGGGCCCAGTGGTCCCACCACCCCCGCCACCCCGCCGCCGCTCCCACTCCTCCGACTGGCCCCCACCACCTCCTCCCCCACCTCCACCTCCACCTCCCCCGAAGAACCCACGGAGACCCGACTGATCGCAGCCGGGGCGGTGGGGGCGACCCGGACACGCGTGGCAGGCCGCGCCTGGTCCCTACCGGGGGCGGACGAGCGAGCGGGGGCAGCGCGGTGGGGCGTACCGGAAAAGGGAGACCCGACTGATCGCACCCGGGGCGGTGGGGGCGACCCGGACACGCGTGGCAGGCCGCGCCTGGTCCCTACCGGGGGCGGACGAACGGGCGGGGGCAGCGCGGTGGGGCGTACCGGAAAAGGGAGACCCGAGTCATCGCACCCGGGACGATGGGGGGCGACCCGGACACGCGTGGCAGGCCGCGCCTGGTCCCTACCGGGGGCGGACGAACGGGCGGGGGCAGCGGGGTGGGGCGTGCCGGGGAAAGGGAGGCCTGACTGATCGCACCCGGGGCGCTGGGGGCGACTCGGACACGCGTGGCGGGCCGCGTCTGGTCCATGCCGGGGGCGGACGAGCGAGCGGGGACAGCGCCGTGGGGCGTGTCGGGGAAGTGAGGGTGTGTAGGGGGTGTCCGGGTGGCGGACCGGTGGGGCGGGGAGGGAGAGGGGGCGGATACCGTAGGGATCACCATGAGCGCTTCGCAGCCCCCGCAGCCCGCCGACATCCCGACGCTCCTCGTCAAGATCTTCGGCAAGGACCGCCCCGGCATCACCGCCGGTCTCTTCGACACCCTCGCTGCCTACTCCCTCGACGTCGTCGACATCGAGCAGGTCGTCACCCGTGGCCGGATCGTGCTGTGCGCGCTCGTGACCGAGCCGCCCGCCGGTCTGGAGGGCGACCTGCGGGCCACCGTCCACAGCTGGGCGGAGTCCATGAGAATGCAGGCCGAGATCATCTCCGGCATCGGCGACAACCGGCCGCGCGGCCTCGGGCGTTCGCTCGTGACCGTCCTCGGCCACCCACTGACGTCGGAGTCGACGGCCGCGATCGCCGCCCGGATAACGGCCACCGGCGGCAACATCGACCGTATCTTCCGACTCGCCAAGTACCCGGTCACCGCCGTCGAGTTCGCGGTGTCCGGCACCGAGACCGAGCGGCTGCGCACCGCCCTCGCCATAGAGGCCGCACGGCTCGGCGTGGACGTCGCGGTCGTGTCGACGGGCCTGCACCGCCGCGCCCAGCGGCTCGTCGTGATGGATGTCGACTCGACGCTCATCCAGGACGAGGTCATCGAGCTCTTCGCCGCGCACGCCGGGTGCGAGGACGAGGTCGCCGAGGTGACGGCGGCCGCGATGCGCGGGGAGCTGGACTTCGAGCAGTCGCTGCACGCCCGCGTGGCGCTCCTGGCGGGGCTCGACGCGTCGGTCGTCGACAAGGTCCGCTCCGAGGTGCGGCTCACGCCGGGTGCCCGCACCCTCATCCGTACCCTCAAGCGCCTCGGCTACCAAGTGGGCGTCGTCTCGGGCGGGTTCACTCAGGTCACCGATGATCTGAAGGAACGTCTCGGCCTCGACTTCGCGCAGGCCAACACCCTGGAGATCGTCGACGGCAAGCTCACCGGCAAGGTGACCGGTGAGATCGTCGACCGTGCGGGCAAGGCCAGGCTGCTGCGCCGCTTCGCCACGGAGGCCGGGGTGCCGCTGGAGCAGACCGTCGCGATCGGCGACGGCGCGAACGACCTCGACATGCTGAACGCGGCGGGGCTCGGCGTCGCCTTCAACGCCAAGCCCGTGGTCCGCGAGGCCGCGCACACCGCGGTGAACGTCCCCTTCCTCGACACCGTCCTCTATCTCCTCGGGATCACCCGTGAAGAGGTCGAGGCGGCCGACATGCACCTGGACTGACGTACACCACCTGTCGAAGGGCCCGGCACCAGTGGTGCCGGGCCCTTCACGGTGGACGGAGGGAGGAGCTACTCGGACGGCGCCCAGTAGTCGACGAGGGTGGCCACGCCCGGCTCGAGCGCCTTCCATGAACCGGCGTACGTCAGGACGGCGAAGGCCGCGGTCGGGAAGCCCCGGCGGTTCAGCCGCTCTCTGGCGTCGCCCTCGGACTCCCCGGCGAGGACATCGGTCAGCCCCTGGACGCCGGGGTTGTGGCCGATCAGGACGAGGTTCTGCACGTCGTCCGGGGTCTCGTTGAGCACGGCGATCAGTTCGCCGGGGGAGGCTTCGTACAGCCTCTCCTCGTAGACGGTCTTCGGCCGCTGCGGGAGCTCCTGGACGGCGAGCTTCCAGGTCTCGCGGGTCCGGGTCGCGGTCGAGCAGAGGGCCTGGTCGAAGGGGATGCCGCTGTCGGCCAGCTTGCGCCCGGCGACGGGGGCGTCCCGGCGGCCCCGCTCCGCGAGCGGCCGCTCGTGGTCGGAAACCTGCGGCCAGTCGGCCTTCGCATGCCGGAAGAGGACAATCCTGCGGGGTTCTGCGACGCTCATGCATCCCAGCTTCGCATGAAACGCGCCATGGGGCGCAGGGAGTTGGCGTGGTCCCCCGGCGCGGGTGACTCGCCCGGTGACACGGGCTCTCAGGAGGCCGTGCGCAGGATCATCGTCCGTATGCGTTCCAGGAGGTTCGTGACGACCGGCTCGCTGGTCGCCGCGTGCGCGTCCACGGGGTTCAGGATGAGCAGGAGCAGGGCCGCGAAGGCGATGGCGGGGAGGGCGATGGCCCACCACGGGAGCTGGATCTCGACGCTGCCCGACTGGGCCGGGTCGCGCCGGGTGTGCGATCGGGCCGACATGCCGCCTCCGTGGTCTCCGAGTGGTCCGTTCGTGCCGCTCGTCGCGGGCACAACTCGAAGTTAGGCGATCGGCGGCCCTCAACCCATCCGGAGATCCACCCACTTGACCCTGAGACTGACCCCCTAGGGGATGGGGGTGCTAGCCCCACCATCACCCTGTCGGGGGCCGGGTCACGGCGAGGCGATGGAGGCGACGATGCCGATGATCACGGTGATGGCCAGCATCGCGCCGAGCACGATGAGCAGCTTCTTCTGGCCGTTCTGGGGGTTCGGGTCGAGGACGGGCATACGGCCAGTCTCGCACCCTGTGCCCGCCTGCCGCCCGGCGGGGTCAGGCCGCCTCGGCCCTGGCCGCCACCTCGTCCTCGACCGTGCGGTTGCGGCCCGCGAGCGTACCGATGACGATCTGCGGCACCATCAAGCCCGCCATCAGGGCGATCGGCAGCCCCCAGCCGCCGCTGTGCTGGTAGAGCACGCCCACGAGGAGCGGTCCCGGGATCGAGATCAGGTAGCCGGTGCTCTGCGCGAAGGCGGACAGCTTGGCCACGCCCACGCTGCTCTTGGCCCGCATGCCCACCATCGTGAGGGCGAGCGGGAAGGCGCAGTTGGAGATGCCGAGCAGCAGCGCCCAGACCCAGGCGCCGCCCGCGGGGGCGAGGTAGAGGCCGGCGTACCCGGCGAGTCCGCACGCGCCGAGGACGATCACGACGGGGCCCTGGTTGGTCAGGCGCGTGGCGACCCTGGGGATGACGAACGCCAGGGGCACGCCCATGGCCATGGTGACGGCGAGGAGCACGCCCGCCTCGCCCGCGGGGACGCCCGCGTCGCGAAAGATCTGCGGCATCCAGCCCATCGTGATGTACGCGGCCGTGGCCTGGAGGCCGAAGAAGACGGCGAGGGCCCACGCGGTGCGGCTGTGGGTGATGCGCAGCCCCGCGTCCTCCTGGCGTACGGCCGGGCTGACGTGCTCGGGCGCGGCGGTGGCGGCCGTGCCCCGGTCGCGGACGAGCGGGATCCACGGCACGACGGCGACGACGGCGAGCGCCGCCCACACGGCGAGGCCGGTCTGCCAGCGTCCGCCGAGACCGTCGGTGAGGGGCACGGTGGCGGCCGCCGCGATGGAGGTGCCGAACGCGAGGGCCATCGAGTAGAGGCCGGTCATCGAACCGACCCGGTCCGGGAACCAGCGCTTGACGATGACCGGCATCAGGACGTTGCTGACAGCGATGCCCGCGAGGGCGAGGGCAGTGCCCGCGAGGAAGCCCGCGGTGCCGCCGATGAAGGGCCTGAGCACGAGGCCCGAGGCGATGGCGGCCATGCCGACGCACACCACCGCGCTGGGCCCGAAGCGGCGGGCGAGGCGGGGCGCCATCACGCCGAAGAACGCGAAGCAGAGGGGCGGCACGGAGGTGAGCAGTCCGGCGAGGGTGCCGCTCATGCCGAGGCCGTCGCGCACCTCTTCGAGGAGGGCGCCGAGGCTGGTGATGGCGGGGCGGAGGTTCATGGCCGCGAGGACGATGCCGACGATGACGAGTCGCGTCGCCCACGCGCGCGTGGGGGCCGGTTTCTCCGGCGTCCCGGTGCGTGTCGACGTCTCTGCGCGTGCCGGGGGTGTTGCTGTCGGCGCCATCGTCCCAATTTCCTCGCTAGCCATAGGGCCATCATAGAATCATGGGATGATTGGCTGTCCAATCCGTTTGCGTCACACCGCTCATCCACAGGCCACGCACGAAGGAACGTCATGCCGTTGACCACTCCTCGCCGTTCGGCACTCTCCGAACAGGTCATCTCCGAGCTGCGCAACCAGATCTCGTCGGGCGAGTGGCCGGTCGGCTCCCGCATCCCCACCGAGCCCGAGCTGGTCGAGCAGCTGGGCGTGGCCAGGAACACGGTCAGGGAGGCCGTGCGCGCCCTCGCGCACAACGGCCTGCTCGACATCCGGCAGGGCTCGGGCACCTACGTGATCGCCACCAGCGAGCTCGCGGGCGTGATGCAGCGCAGGTTCGCCGACGCGGACCCGCGGCACATCGCCGAGCTGCGCAGCACGCTGGAGTCCAGCGCCGCGAAGCTCGCCGCCGAGCGCCGCACCGAGCGCGACCTCAAGCAGCTCGATGCCCTGCTGACGCGCCGCGAGGAGGTCTGGGCGTCCGGGGACGCGGAGGCGTTCGTGACGGCCGACGCGACGTTCCACATGGCTGTCGTCGCCGCCTCGCACAACGACGTCATGATGGCGATGTACGCGGACCTCGGCGAGGTGCTGCGGGACTGGCTGCGCGAGGACATCGGCGAGGAGCTCACCCCGGAGTCGCACATGGACCATGCCCGTCTGGTCGACGCGATCCGTGTGGGTGACGCGGAGGCCGCCGCTTCGGAGGCCGCGGGCTACCCCTTTATGTGCCGCCCGGAGCGGTTCACTTCTGGTGGCTGACCCAGACCGAGCGGACCTCTTTCCAGCACCGCCCGGTGAGGCGCACCGTCATCGCGGGCCCCGCCTCGACGGGGCGGGAGTCGGTGTCGATGTCCCACCACCGGTAGCACTCCACGTGGAGGCGGACCCGGTCGGTCTCGGGGTAGGGGTTGTGGCAGTGGGCGACGACGTGCGAGCCGACGACGCCGGTGCGGCACGCCGAGCCGAAGGGCCGGGGCTTGTCCTTGTCCACGCGCGCGTGGGCAGCGTCCTGGTCCGCGCGCGCGTGGGCAGCGTCCTGGTCCGCGCGCGCGGGGGAAGCGTCCTGCGGCGCGCGCGCGGGGGAAGCGTCCTGCGGCGCGGCACTCGGCGCGACGACCACAAGAGCGAGAGCCAGGGGCACCGCACCGGAGAGACGCACACTCCAGAGTGCGCGGCACTCCCCCGCCGCCGCCCGGCCGGGGGGCCGAACGGGTGAGGCCCCGCCTCCCGCGCGCTGCGGGGGACGGGGCCTCGGGAACGTACCGTATGCCTGGCGAAGTGCCTGGTCAGGCGCCCATCATGTGCACGCCGCCGTCGACGTGGACGATCTCGCCGGTGGTCTTCGGGAAGAAGTCCGAGAGCAGGGCGACGATGCCGCGGCCCGCGGGCTCCGGGTCGGCCATGTCCCAGTTCAGCGGGGAGCGGGTGTCCCAGACCTTAGCGAGGTCCGAGAAGCCCGGGATGGACTTGGCGGCCATGGAGCCGAGCGGGCCCGCGGAGACGAGGTTGCAGCGGATGTCCCGGGAACCGAGGTCGCGCGCCAGGTAGCGGCTGGTGGCCTCCAGGGCGGCCTTGGCGGGGCCCATCCAGTCGTACTGCGGCCAGGCGAACTGCGCGTCGAAGGTCAGGCCGACGACCGCGCCGCCCTCCTCCGGCATCAGCGGCAGGCAGGCCATGGTCAGCGACTTCAGGGAGTACGCCGAGACGTGCATGGCCGTGGCCACCGACTCGAACGGCGTGTTCAGGAAGTTGCCGCCGAGGGCGTCCTGCGGGGCGAAGCCGATGGAGTGGACGACGCCGTCCAGGCCGCCGAGCTCCTCGCGGACGATGCCCTCGAGGCGGTCCAGGTGCTCCTGGTTGGTCACGTCGAGCTCGATGACCTTGGCGGGCTTGGGGAGCTTCTTGGCGATGCGTTCGGTGAGGGTGGGCCGCGGGAAGGCGGTCAGGATGACCTCCGCGCCCTGCTCCTGAGCGACCTTCGCCGCGTGGAAGGCGATGGAGGACTCCATCAGCACACCCGTGATCAGGATGCGCTTGCCGTCGAGAATTCCGCTCATGTGATCAGTGACCCATGCCCAATCCGCCGTCAACGGGGATGACGGCTCCAGTGATGTACGAGGCGTCGTCCGACGCGAGGAACTTCACCACGGAGGCGATCTCCTCGGGCTGCGCGTAACGGGCGAGCGGCACCTGGGCGACGATGCCCTCGCGCTGCTCGTCCGAGAGCACCTTGGTCATGTCGGTGTCGACAAAACCCGGGGCGACGACGTTGAAGGTGAGGTTGCGCGAACCGAGCTCGCGGGCGAGCGAACGCGCGAAACCGACCAGACCGGCCTTGGAGGCGGCGTAGTTCGCCTGCCCGGAGCCGCCCAGCAGGCCCACGACCGAGGAGATGAGGACGACGCGGCCCTTCTTGGCGCGCAGCATGCCGCGGTTGGCACGCTTGACGACGCGGAAGGTACCGGTGAGGTTGGTGTCGAGGACGGACGTGAAGTCCTCCTCGGTCATGCGCATCAGGAGCTGGTCCTTGGTGATGCCGGCGTTGGCGACCAGGACCTCGACGTTCCCGTGCTTCTCCTCGATCTCCTTGTATGCCTGCTCCACCTGTTCGGCGTCGGTGATGTCGCACTTGACGGCGAGGACACCGGCGTCGGTGAGTTCCTTCGGCGGCTCACCCGAGCGGAAGGTGATCGCGACCTTGTCGCCGGCGTCGGCGAAAGCGCGGGCGATGGCGAGGCCGATGCCCCGGTTTCCTCCGGTGACGAGAACCGAGCGGCTCAACGGATCACCCTTTCGGTAGCGGTCTGGTACCTCGAAAACCTATCGGTACCTCCCGTCATACGGAGAATCGACGACCGACAGTGGCGCAGAGGAGTCGCTGTCGGGTCCCTACAGAAAACCCTGGCCCCCAGGACGTCGGGCGCGACATGATCTGACCTGACCAGTGCCGACAGCAGGGAGACATCCGTGCCTCATTCCATCGATGAAGCCTTCACGGCGCTGCCGCTGCGGGCTCTCGCCGACGCCGCGCTCGCCCGCGCGCGGGCGCTCGGCGCCGACCACGCGGACTTCCGCCTGGAGCGGGAGCGCAGCGCGTCCTGGCAGCTGCGCGACGCCAGGCCCGCGGGTTCGTCCGACTCGACGGACCTCGGGTACGCGGTCCGTGTCGTGCACGGCGGCACCTGGGGCTTCGCCTCCGGTGTCGACATGACGATGGACGCGGCGGCGCGGGTCGCCTCGCAGGCCGTGGCGATGGCGAAGCTGTCCGCGCAGGTCATCAAGGCCGCGGGGTCCGACGAGCGCGTCGAGCTCGCGGACGAGCCGGTGCACGAGGACAGGACGTGGGTCTCCTCGTACGAGATCGATCCGTTCTCCGTGCCGGACGAGGAGAAGGCGGGGCTGCTCGCCGACTGGAGCGCGCGGCTGCTCGCCGCCGACGGGGTCGCGCACGTGGACGCCTCGCTGCTCACCGTGCACGAGAACAAGTTCTACGCGGACACGGCGGGGACGGTGACGACGCAGCAGCGCGTGCGGCTGCACCCGCAGCTGACCGCGGTGGCCGTCGACGAGGCGAGCGGTGAGTTCGACTCGATGCGGACGATCGCGCCGCCGGTGGGCCGCGGCTGGGAGTACCTCACGGGGACCGGCTGGGACTGGGAGAGCGAACTCTCCATGCTTCCTGAGCAATTGGCGGAGAAGATGGGGGCGCCGAGCGTCCGGGCCGGCTCGTACGACCTCGTGGTGGACCCGTCCAACCTCTGGCTGACGATCCACGAGTCCATCGGCCACGCCACCGAGCTGGACCGCGCGCTCGGCTACGAGGCGGCGTACGCGGGCACGTCGTTCGCCACCTTCGACCAGCTCGGCAAGCTGGCGTACGGCTCGTCGCTGATGAACGTGACGGGCGACAGGACCGCCGAGCACGGGCTCGCGACCGTCGGGTACGACGACGAGGGCGTGGCCGCGCAGTCCTGGGACCTGGTCAAGGACGGCACGCTGGTCGGCTATCAGCTGGACCGGAGGATCGCGAAGCTCACCGGCTTCGAGCGGTCCAACGGCTGCGCGTACGCGGACTCCCCCGGCCATGTGCCGGTGCAGCGCATGGCGAACGTGTCGCTCCAGCCGGACCCCGGCGGGCTCTCCACGGAGGACCTGATCGCGGGCGTGGACCGCGGCATCTATGTGGTCGGCGACCGATCGTGGTCCATTGACATGCAGAGGTACAACTTTCAATTTACCGGGCAGCGCTTCTACCGGATCGAGAACGGGCGGCTCGCCGGACAGCTGCGCGATGTCGCCTACCAGGCGACCACCACCGACTTCTGGGGCTCGATGGCCGCCGTCGGCGGGCCGCAGACGTATGTCCTCGGTGGCGCCTTCAACTGCGGCAAGGCCCAGCCGGGCCAGACCGCCGCGGTCTCGCACGGCTGCCCGTCCGCCCTGTTCCGGGGCGTGAACATTCTGAACACCACGCAGGAGGCCGGCCGATGAGCCGCAGCGCCACCAAGCCGCACGAGATCGTCGAGCGCGCCCTCGAACTGTCCACCGCCGACGGCTGCGTCGTGATCGCCGACGAGGAGTCGACGGCGAACCTGCGCTGGGCGGGCAACGCGCTCACCACCAACGGCGTCACCCGCGGCCGCACCCTCACCGTCATCGCCACCGTCGACGGCAAGGAGGGCACCGCGTCCGGTGTCGTGAGCCGCTCGGCCGTGACCGCGGACGACCTGGAGCCGCTGGTGCGGGCCGCCGAGGAGGCCGCACGCGGGGCGGGCCCCGCCGAGGACGCGCAGCCCCTGGTGTCCGGCACCGCCGCCTCCCCCGACTTCACGGACGCCCCCGTCGAGACCTCGTCGGCGGTCTTCGCGGACTTCGCCCCGGCGCTCGGCGAGGCGTTCGCCAGGGCCCGCGCGGGCGGGCGGGAGCTGTACGGCTTCGCGAACCACGAGTTCGTGTCGAGCTATCTCGGTACGTCGACGGGGCTGCGGCTGCGGCACGACCAGCCCACCGGCACGCTGGAGGTCAACGCCAAGTCGCCGGACCGCACCAAGTCGGCGTGGGCGGGGCGGGCCACCCGTGACTTCAAGGACGTCGACCCCGGGGCGCTCGACGCGGAGCTCGCACAGCGCCTCGGGTGGGCCGAGCGGCGCATCGACCTGCCCGCCGGGCGGTACGAGACGCTGCTGCCGCCGACCGCCGTCGCGGACCTGCTGATCTACCAGATCTGGTCGTCGTCGGCCCGCGACGCCGCCGAGGGCCGCACGGTGTTCTCCAAGCCGGGCGGCGCCACGCGCCTCGGCGAACGCCTCACCGAGCTGCCGCTGACGCTGCGCAGCGACCCGTACGAGCCGGGCCTGGAGTCGGCGCCGTTCGTGCTCGCGCACTCCTCGGGCGGTGACGCCTCCGTCTTCGACAACGGTCTGCCGCTGGCCGCCACCGAGTGGATCAGCGCCGGTGAGCTCGCTCACCTCGCGACCAGCCGGCACAGCGCGGGCCTGACCGGGCTCCCCGTGACGCCGGCCGTCGACAACCTCGTCCTGGACGGTGGCGGCGACCGCTCGCTGGACGAGATGGTCGCGGCCACCGAGCGCGGACTGCTGCTGACCTGCCTCTGGTACATCCGTGAGGTCGACCCGGCGACGTTGCTGCTCACCGGGCTGACCAGGGACGGCGTGTATCTCGTCGAGAACGGCGAGGTCGTGGGCGAGGTGAACAACTTCCGGTTCAACGAGTCGCCCGTGGATCTCCTGGGCCGGGCGACCGAGGCGGGCCGCACGGAGAGGACGCTGCCGCGCGAGTGGGGCGACTACTTCACCCGGGCCGCGATGCCCGCGCTGCGCGTCCCGGATTTCAACATGAGTTCGGTCAGCCAGGGCGTATAACCTCGGACCCTGCACGTCCGTGCAGCCCATCAGTACATGGACCCAGTACACCCGAGGAGACGCGAGACCCGTGACGGACATCGTCGACGAGCTGAAGTGGCGGGGGCTTTTCGCCCTGTCCACCGATGAAGACGCACTGCGCAAGGCGCTCGCGGACGGTCCCGTCACGTTCTATTGCGGCTTCGACCCGACCGCGGCGAGCCTGCACGTGGGGCACCTCGTGCAGGTCCTCACCGTGCGCCGGCTCCAGCAGGCGGGGCACCGCCCGCTGGCGCTGGTGGGCGGCGCGACCGGCCAGATCGGCGACCCGCGGCCGACCGCCGAGCGCACCCTGAACGACCCGGAGACGGTCGCGAACTGGGTGGCCCGGCTGCGCTCGCAGATCGAGCCGTTCCTCTCCTTCGAGGGCGAGAACGGCGCGACGATGGTGAACAACCTCGACTGGACCGCGGGCATGTCCGCGATCGAGTTCCTGCGTGACATCGGCAAGCACTTCCGCGTGAACAAGATGCTGACCAAGGACTCCGTGGCCCGCCGCCTGGAGTCCCAGGAGGGCATCTCGTACACGGAGTTCAGCTACCAGCTGTTGCAGGGCATGGACTTCCTGGAGCTCTACCGGCGGTACGGCTGCACGCTGCAGACCGGCGGCAGCGACCAGTGGGGCAACCTCACGGCGGGCATCGACCTGATCCACCGCCTGGAGCCGGACGCCGCGGTGCACGCCATGGGCACGCCGCTGATGCTCAAGTCGGACGGCACCAAGTTCGGCAAGTCCGAGGGCGGCGCGGTCTGGCTCGACCCGACGATGACCACGCCGTACGCGTTCTACCAGTTCTGGCTGAACACGGACGACCGGGACATCTCGACGTACATGCGGATCCTGTCCTTCAAGTCCCGCGAGGAGCTGGAGGAGATCGAGAAGCAGACCGAGGAGCGGCCTCAGGCCCGTGCGGCGCAGCGCGCGCTCGCCGAGGAGCTGACCACACTGGTGCACGGCGCGGACCAGTGCGCCGCGGTCATCGCCGCGTCCAAGGCGCTCTTCGGCCAGGGCGAGCTCGCCGAGCTGGACGAGGCGACGCTGGCCGCGGCGCTCTCCGAGCTGCCGCGCATCGAGGTCGCCGAGCTCGGCCAGGTCGTGGACCTGCTCGCCGAGGTCGGCCTGGTGGCGAGCAAGTCCGCCGCCCGGCGCACGGTCAAGGAGGGCGGTGCCTACGTGAACAACGTGAAGGTCGCCGCCGAGGACGCCGTGCCGGCCCGTGCGGATCTGCTGCACGGACGCTGGCTGGTGCTGCGCCGCGGCAAGAAGAACCTGGCCGCGGTCGAGGTCACGCGGTAGCCGCGTCCGCACACGGAAAGGGGCCGGTCCTGGTGGACCGGCCCCTTTCCACGCGAGGCGGCTACGCCCTGCGTTTGTTGCCGCGGAGCATGGTGTACGCAGCGTCACCGAGGCCGACTACGACGAGCGCCGCGACCAGCTGGAGCGCGTGGCGGCCCCAGTCGATGCCCTTGGTCTCGTTGATGCCGAACTGCGTC
This sequence comes from Streptomyces sp. NPDC093510, assembly GCF_040683555.1. Classification (NCBI taxonomy): domain Bacteria; kingdom Bacillati; phylum Actinomycetota; class Actinomycetes; order Kitasatosporales; family Streptomycetaceae; genus Streptomyces; species Streptomyces sp. NPDC093510. Next base: position 431,865 of record NZ_JBFBEE010000004.1, on the reverse strand, counting down.
GCGAGCCAGTTGCCCAGAACGGCTCCGATGATGCCGAACACCGTGGTCAGCCAGAGGGGACTGTGCTGCTTGCCGGGCAGGATCGCCTTGGCGATCAGCCCCAGCACGAATCCCACGATGATGGCCCACAACCAGCCCATAGCTGCCTCCTAGTACGGCTCCACATGAGCGATACGGCCAGTCTCGACCCGCCCGCCGTACGGCGCATGTCGGGCGCCTCCATACGTGGCGCGACGCAGGAGGGACACCGGGTAGAGGCCTGCCCCGGTCTCGTAGGCGGCGCAGCCGCGGCGTAATGTTGAGCCGCCGGACCGGGGCAGGTTCCAGGGAGAGTCCGGCACAGCGGACAGGGCGGTGGAACGTGATGCGGAAGCAGAGCAGCGGCCAGGTCTTCCGGATCACGGGGGCCCGGCAGGGTCTCGCGGAGGATGTACGGGGCAGGCAACGCCGGTATGTGATCTCGATGTCGGTCCGCACCGTGTCGGTGGTGGCCGCCGCCGTGCTGTGGAACGTCGAGCGACACGTCGCGCTCGTCGCTCTGGTGCTCGGGATTCTCCTGCCGTACGTCTCCGTCGTGATCGCCAACGCGGGCCGGGAGACTCCGCCTTCGCTGCCGTCGACGTTCGTACCCGCTCCTTCTCGGCCAATGCTCGCGCCGCCCGCCGCGGCCGCCGCGGCGGAATCCGTCCCGGAAGATCCCCTGGGTCCCGCGTACGACCAGCGGCGCGGCACTTCGCACGAGAAGAGCTGACCGTCGACGTTGCGCCAAGCTCAGGAAAACCTCAGATCAATCATGTAGTTCCGGTGCCAGTCCGCGGGTCCCCCATGACATACTTCGTACGCGCTCCGCATCCCCCGTCGGAGCGACAGACCGACGCCGGGCAGCTCCCCCCGTGGCTGCTCGGCGTCGCCTTGTTTGCAGCACTTGGATGCGACTGTGAGTGACGAAAAACCGATCTGTTCCGCCAAGGGCTGCCGCGTCGACGCGGTCTGGGTGCTCGCCTGGAACAACCCGAAGCTCCACACACCGGAGCGGCGCAAGACGTGGCTCGCGTGCGACGGCCACCGCGAACACCTCTCCCAGTTCCTCGGCGTCCGCGGCATGTTGAAGGACGTCGTGCCGCTCGATGAGTGGCAGACCCGCGAGGCCGCCGACGGGGACGGCCAGCCGTACGGGGACGACTAGCCGCCGATCGCCGACATCGGGCGGTCGGGCTGAAGGAACGACGGGTCGTCCAGGCCGGAGCCGGCCTTCTTGCCCCACATCGCGAGCTTCCATATGCGGGCGATGGCCTCGTCCGAGCCGTTCGTACTGTCCTCCGGGGCCGCGCGCAGCGCGCCGCGCAGGTCGGTCTCCTCGGTGGCGAACAGGCAGGTGCGCACCTGGCCGTCGGCCGTCAGCCGGGTGCGGTCGCAGGCAGAGCAGAAGGGGCGGGTGACGGAGGCGATGACGCCGACGCGGTGCGGGCCGCCGTCCACGATCCAGCGCTCGGCGGGCGCGGACCCGCGCTCCCCCGAGCCCTCTTCGGTGAGCTCGAAGCGGGTGCGCAGGGACTGGAGGATGTCACCCGCGGTGATCATGCCGTCGCGCTTCCAGCCGTGCTGGGCGTCGAGGGGCATCTGCTCGATGAAGCGCAGTTCGTAGTCGTTCTCGACGGCCCAGGCGAGCAGGTCGGGGGCCTCGTCGTCGTTCAGCCCCGGCATCAGGACGGTGTTGACCTTGACTGGGGTGAGGCCGGCGTCGCGGGCCGCTTCGAGACCTTCGAGGACGTCCTTGTGGCGGTCGCGGCGGGTGAGTGTCTTGAACACGTCGGGGCGCAGGGTGTCCAGGGAGACGTTGACCCGGTCGAGGCCGGCGGCCTTGAGGGCCTTGGCGGTGCGCTTGAGGCCGATGCCGTTCGTCGTCAGGGACATCTTCGGGCGGGGCTCAAGCTGGGCGCAGCGCTCGACGATGCCGACGAGGCCGGGGCGCAGCAGAGGCTCGCCGCCGGTGAAGCGGACCTCGGTGATGCCGAGCTGTGTGACGGCGATGCGGACGAGGCGGACGATCTCGTCGTCGGTGAGCAGGTCCGGCTTGGCCAGCCACTGCAAACCCTCTTCCGGCATGCAGTACGTACATCGCAGATTGCAGCGGTCGGTCAGTGATACGCGCAGGTCAGTGGCTACGCGGCCAAACGTGTCGATGAGCACTGCGGCCCCCTCCCCGGCGGTCGGATTCTGATGGGTCCCACTGCCTTCGACCTTACGCGACACCTCTGACAACGCCATGGGCCATTTGCCACGAGGAACAGTGCGGCCGCGTCGTAGGACTCTACGACGCGGCCGCTACGAACGTGTGAACAAAAGCCGGTCAGTGGGCTCCGACGCCGGTGAGGGACTTGACCTCCAGCTCCGCGTACTTGCCCTTGTCCGGCTCCTCCTTGGAGAGGAGCGAGCCGAGCCAGCCGAGCAGGAAGCCCAGCGGGATGGAGATGAGACCCGGGTTCTCCAGCGGGAAGAAGTCGAAGTTCGCGTCGGGGAACATCGAGCTCGGCTTGCCCGAGACGACCGGCGAGAACAGCACCAGGCCGACGGCCGCGACGAGCCCGCCGTAGATGGACCAGAGCGCTCCCTGGGTGGTGAACCTCTTCCAGAAGAGGCTGTAGAGGATCGTCGGCAGGTTCGCGGAGGCCGCGACGGCGAAGGCGAGGGCGACCAGACCCGCCACGTTCAGGTCGCGGGCCAGGGCGCCGAGGGCGATGGAGACGATGCCGATGAAGACGGTCGACCAGCGGGCCGCCTTCATCTCCTCCTTCTCGGTGGCCTTGCCCTTGCGGATGACGTTCGCGTAGATGTCGTGCGCGAACGAGGACGACGAGGCGAGGGTGAGGCCCGCGACGACCGCGAGGATCGTGGCGAAGGCGACCGCGGAGATCACCGCGAGCAGGATCGCGCCGCCGGTCGAGTCGCCACCGCCGCCGATCTCCATGGCGGCGAGCGGTGCCGCCGTGTTGCCCGCCTTGTTGGAGGCGATGATCTCGCCGGGCTTGAGCAGGGCGGCGGCGCCGAAGCCGAGGACGATCGTCATCAGGTAGAAGGCGCCGATGATGCCGATGGCCCAGTTCACGGACTTACGGGCGGCCTTGGACGTGGGCACGGTGTAGAAACGGATCAGGATGTGCGGCAGGCCCGCGGTGCCGAGGACCAGGGCGATGCCGAGCGAGATGAAGTCCAGCTTCGAGGTGCCGGAGACGCCGTACTTGAGGCCCGGCTCCAGGAAGGCCGAGCCCTTGCCGCTGTTGGAGGCGGCCGTGCCCAGCAGGTCGGAGACGTTGAAGTTGAACTTCAGCAGGATCAGGAAGGTGATGAGGATGGTGCCCGTGATGAGCAGGACGGCCTTGACCATCTGCACCCAGGTGGTGCCCTTCATGCCGCCGATGGTGACGTAGACGATCATCAGGACGCCGACGAGGGCGACGATGAGGACCTTTCCGGCGTCGCTGGTGATGCCGAGCAGCAGCGAGACCAGGACGCCCGCGCCCGCCATCTGCGCGAGCAGGTAGAAGATCGAGACGACGATCGTGGAGGTGCCCGCAGCCGTACGGACCGGGCGCTGGCGCATGCGGTACGCGAGGACGTCGCCCATCGTGTAGCGGCCGGAGTTGCGCAGCGGTTCGGCGACCAGGAGGAGCGCCACCAGCCAGGCGACCAGGAAGCCGATGGAGTAGAGGAAACCGTCGTAGCCGAAGAGGGCGATGGCGCCCGCGATGCCGAGGAAGGACGCGGCGGACATGTAGTCGCCGGAGATCGCCAGGCCGTTCTGGAAGCCGGTGAACTGGCGGCCGCCCGCGTAGAAGTCGGCGGCGCTCTTGGTCTGCCGGCCTGCCCAGACGGTGATGAAGAGGGTGGCGACGACGAAGGCGGCGAAGAGGCTGATGATCAGCGGCCGGTGCTGGGAGGCGTCGGACGCGGCCGCCAGGTCGATGACGGCGGTGTGCGCGGGGCTCATGCGTCGCCCTCCAGGCGGCTCTGCGGACGGTTCTCCATGCGGGACTTGATCGCCTCGGCCTTCGGGTCGAGCTGCGCCGCCGCGTGGCGCGAGTAGAACCAGGCGATGAGGAAGGTGGTCAGGAACTGCCCGAGACCGAGGACCAGGGCGACGTTGATGTTGCCGAAGAGCTTGGTGCCCATGAAGTCGCCCGCGTAGTTGGAGAGCAGGACGTAGACGAGGTACCAGGCGATGAAGGCGACGGTGAGCGGGAAGGCGAACGAGCGGTGCGAGCGGCGCAGTTCACCGAATTCCGTGCTCTCCTGCACCTCGATGAACTCCTCCGTGGAGGGCGCGTGGGGAGCGGGGTCTTTTCCTGCGCCACCCTTCGAAGGGGGCGGTGCGTCGGTGGCCACGGAGTCTCCTCGTGGTGCGGGTGGGGTGGGGACGGACAGTTGTTCCATGTGCTCTCTGGCCTCACATCCGGCGTGACGCGGATCACGTGAGCCACGGATGGCGATGCTAAGGCCATGGGACGTGATCCGACAGGGGTTGATGTTGCTTCCGTTGTCTGCTCAACGTCACGGCGGCACACACGACGCGCCCCGGGCCCCGGGTTTCTTCCGGAAGGCATTGCTGGCCTGGGAGTTCGGGGGATAGCTTCACCCTGCACGCCCGTCATGTACCTGCCCGAGCACCAGCTGTGTTCGGGCAGTTCCGTATCCGGATGATGTGGAGACCCCATGGCTCATCTGCGTTCCAGACGCCGTACGGCGCTCACCGTGCCGCTCGGCCTCGCGCTCGCCGCCTCGGTCGGCTTCGTGCCCGGCGCCGCGACCGCGGCCCCGAACGAGTCCCCCGCCCCCGTGTCGGCGCAGGCCGCGAAGGACGCCCCCGTCTTCGCGTACGTCGTCAACACCCGTACGGACCGCAAGACGCTCGCGTACGTCAAGAAGGCGATAGCCAGGGCCGGCGGCTCCGTGGTCGTCACGCACGAGAAGATCGGCGTCATCGTCGTCCACTCGACGGACGCGGACTTCGGCAAGCGAATACGCGGCGTGCGCGGCGTCCAGTCCGCCGGCGCGACCCACACCGCGCCCCTGAAGGCCGCCGGCACCACGGACGACGGCAAGGCGAAGCTGCTCTCCAAGGCCGAGGCCAAGGCCCTGAAGCAGAGCGCCGCCCCGGACGCCGAGCCGATGGAAGCGGACCAGTGGGACCTGCGCGCGATCGGCGCCGACAAGGCCGCGAAGATCAACCCGGGCAGCAAGAAGGTCACCGTCGCCGTGATCGACACCGGCGTCGACGACACCCACCCGGACCTGGCCCCCAACTTCTCGGCAGCGCAGTCCGCGAGCTGTGTGGGCGGCAAGGCGGACACCTCGGCCGGAGCCTGGCGGCCGCAGAACAAGGACCACTACCACGGCACGCACGTGGCCGGTGAGATCGGCGCCGCGCGCAACGGTGTCGGCGTCGCGGGCGTGGCGCCCGGCGTGAAGATCGCGGGCATCAAGGTGGCCGACCCGGTCGACGAGCTGTTCTACCCGGAGAACGTGGTCTGCGCCTTCGTGTTCGCCGCCGAGCACAGCGTCGAGATCACCAACAACAGCTACTACGTGGACCCGTGGCTGTATAACTGCAAGGACGACCCGGACCAGAAGGCGATCCTCGACGCGGTCAACCGCGCGCAGCTGTACGCGCAGAAGAAGGGCACCCTCAACGTCGCCTCCGCGGGCAACTCCAACCACGACCTGGACGCGGACGCGATCGTCGACGACTCCAGCCCGGACGACTCCACTCCGGTGACCCGCACCATCGACCCGCACGAGTGCCTCGACGTGCCGACCCAGCTGCCGGGTGTCGTCACCACCAGCGCGACGGGCGTGAAGAACCTCAAGTCGTCGTACTCCAGCTACGGCAAGGGCGTCGTCGACGTCACGGCCCCGGGCGGCGACAAGTACCAGCTGCCGACCGACACCCCGTCGAAGAACGGCAACATCCTCTCCACCATGCCGGGCGGCGAGTACGGCTGGCTGCGCGGGACGTCGATGGCCGCGCCGCACGCCTCGGGTGTCGCCGCACTGATCAAGTCCACGCATCCCGAGGCGGGCCCCGCAGAGCTGCAGCGGCTCCTGAAGAAGCAGGCCGACCGCCTGGAGTGCCCGTCAGGACCGTACGACCCCGACGGTGACGGCGACGTCGACGCGGTGTGCGAGACCGGCGGCAAGCACAAGAACGGCTTCTACGGCAGCGGGCTCGTCGACGCGCTCGACGCCGTGAAGAAGAAGTGACGGGGAGACAGCACGTGACCAAGCTCCACATATCGTCCGCCGCCTTCCTGCGCTCGCGCCGCGCCCTGGCCCTGCCGCTCGGCGTCGCGATGGTCTCGGCCTTCGCGTTCCTGCCGGGCACGGCGTCCGCGCGGCCCGCAGCGGTACCGGACGCGCCGGCCTCGGTCTCGTCGTCGGCATCGGATGCCACGGACGCCTCGTCCATGAGCTACGTGGTGAACGTCCGCCCCGGCAAGGGGAGTTCGGAGCGCGCGCACAAGGCCATCGCGAAGGCCGGCGGTGACGTCGTCATCGCGTACGACAAGATCGGCGTCATCGTCGTCCACTCGGCGAACCCGGACTTCGCGAAGACGATCCGCAAGGTGAAGGGCGTCGACTCGGCGGGCGCGACGCGGACGGCTCCGCTGTCGGCGCAGGCCGACGACGCCCTGGAGTCGGAGCGGCCGCTGACCGCCGCCGAGGCGAAGGCCGCGGCGGGCAAGGCGTCGGCGGGGCAGGACGAGCTGGAGCCGCTGCAGTGGGACCTGCCCGCCATGAAGGCGGACAAGGCGCACGAGATCTCCCTCGGCAGCCGCAAGGTCACGGTCGGCGTGCTCGACTCCGGAGTCGACGACACACACCCCGACATCGCGCCGAACTTCGACCGGAGGGCGTCCGCGAGCTGCCTGGGCGGCGTACCCGTCCAGAAGGGCGACGCGTGGCGTCCGGTGGCCGGGGAGAGCGACCACGGCATGCACGTGGCGGGCACGATCGCCGCCGCCAAGAACGGCACCGGCATCACGGGCGTCGCGCCCGGCGTGCAGGTCGCGAGCCTGAAGGTGGCGGAGCCCGAGAGCGGCATGTACTACGCGGAGGCCGTGGTCTGCGGCTTCGTGTGGGCGGCCGACCACGGCGTCGACGTCACCAACAACAGCTACTACACCGACCCGTGGCTGTTCGCCTGCAAGACGGACGACGATCAGAAGGCGCTCGTCGACGCCGTCGGGCGGGCCGCGAGGTACGCGGAGCGCAAGGGCGCGGTGAACGTCGCGGCCGCGGGCAACGCGAAGACCGACCTCGCCCAGGACGAGATCATCGACAAGTCGAGTCCCAACGACACCACTCCGGTGCCGCGGACCATCAAGACCAAGGACTGCTTCGACCTGCCGTCGCAGCTGCCGGGTGTCGTGACGGTCTCCGCCACCGGCGCGAAGGGCATCAAGGCGTCGTACTCGAACTACGGCGACGGTGTCGTCGACATCACGGCGCCGGGCGGTGACTCCACCAAGTACCAGGCGCCGAACCCGCCGGCCGTCGACGGCCGCATCCTGTCGACGCTGCCGGGCGGCAAGTTCGGCTACAAGGGCGGTACGTCGATGGCGTCGCCGCACGCCGCGGGCGTGGCCGCGCTGCTGAAGTCGACGCATCCGCACGCCTCGGCCAAGCGGATCAAGGCGTTGCTCCACCGCCAGGCCGACGCGATCGCCTGCACCGACCCGTACGACTTCGACGGGGACGGCAAGGTCGACGCGGTCTGCGAGGGCGGCAGGAACAAGAACGGCTTCTACGGAGTGGGCATGGCCGACGCGCTGGACGCCGTGCGCAAGTAGCACCGGAGCAGGACAGTTCGGGCCGGTCGGCCGCGGGGCCGCCCGGCCCTTTCCTGTCGCCCCCAGGATTTGCCCCCGCCGGGAGCCCCGGTGAAGATCTTGTAGTGAGCCCCGTACGACCGTCCGTCGAGCCCGGAGGCGATGCCGCGGCCGGCATACCGGCCCCCGCCCCCGTCTCGCACCGCGCTCCGCGCCGCCGGCCCTCCGTCGGCCGCGCCGTCGCCGTGCTCGTCCTCGTGGCCGTCGCCGCGCTGATCCCTCTGTTCGGCCCGTCGATGGCGCTGGACGGCACCGGTGAGGCGCAGGCGCCCGGCACGGGTGGGATCACGTTCCTGCGGACGGTCCTGTTCGCCGCCCTGAGCGTGCAGTCGGGCGAGGTGTTCGCCGCCCGGCTGGCCCGCCGGGTCCCGGGGGCGCCGCTTGGCCGGCTGCCGCGCGGCTGGTCGTCGTACGCGGCGTGGGCGGGGTGCGCCGCGGCGCTCGGGCTCGCGGCGATCGTGGCGAACGGCAACCTGGTGCCGCGGGAGCTCGCGGACCTGGACATCGGGCGGCTGTACGACACCCGTGACGGGAGGCTGGCCCTCGTCGAGGTCAACGCTTTCATCGTGGCCGCGCTGTGCGCGCGCTCCCGGCGTCCGTCTTCCGCGGCCCTCCCGCTCGCCGCGGTGATCGTCGCGGAGGCGCTGCGGGCCCACCCTCCGGTGGAGGACTCCCCGCTCGTCGGCAGCGGCCTCACGCTGGTGCACCTGACGTGCGGCGCGCTCTGGGCGGGCGGCCTGCTGTACGTCCTGCGCACACTGCGGCGGTGGCGGACCACGTCTCCGGAGGAGGGCGTCGCGGTGCTCGGGCTCTACGCGCGCGTGGCCGCCGTCCTGTTGGCCGCGATCACGGCGACGGGCGTGTGCAGCACGCTGCGCCGGATGCCGCCGGGCACGGTCGTCGACCAGCTCACCGGGACGGCCTACGGGCGCACCCTGCTCGCCAAGGTGCTGCTCGTCGCCGTCGTGGCGGTGCTCGCGCTGTCGGCCCGCCACCGGCTGCGCCGCACGACGGACCCCGTCTCGGCGTACGTCCCCGCGCGCGCGGAGGTGGCCGTGCTGGGTCTCGTCGTGGTGGTCTCGGCGCTGCTCACCGCGGTACCGGTACCGATCCGCTGGTGACCGCGGGCGTCGGGTCCCGCGGGGTCTCGGCGGCGGTCAGCACTCCTTTGGTCAGCAGGGTCTGGGCCGCCACGTACGTGAGCATGATCGCGAAGTCGGGTCGTGGCAGCTGCGGCCAGTCGGCGACGCCGGTCGCGATGAGGGTGTCCGAGAGCAGGAACAGCGCCCCTCCAGCGGCCGCCGTGACGCCGAGCGTGGTCGCGCCGAACGCCATGGCGGTGAGCAGCAGGCTGTAGCCCGCGACGGGACCCCGCATGTCGGCCGGCAGGTCGGGCCAGAGCAGCGCCACGGTGACGGCGAGCGCGAGGGTGTACGCGGCCACGAGTCCCGCTCCACGCGCGCGGGGGGGCCCGGCTCCGTACCGCTTGAAGAGCACGAGGTAGCAGACGTGTCCCGCGGCGAAGGAGCCCATCCCGGCGAGGAAGGCGGGCTCGGCGTCGAAGAGCAGGAAGGTGTCGCCGCCCCAGCCGAAGAGGAGGGCGGCGATGAGCAGTCGGGGCCCCCGCCGTGTGGCGACGTACGCCGCGAGGAGGGGCATGAGGAGCGGTTTGAAGACGGCGTGGCCGGCGTCGGAGTCCGCGAGGAGCGCGACGAGGTCGCCGAGCGCGGCGGCACCGAAGGCGCCGAGGAGCAGCCCCGGTGGCGGCCGCCGGATCACGCCGCCCGCTCCGGGACCGTCACGTCGGAGGCGGGCAGGGGCGTCGCCGGCGCCTCGGGAGCCTTCGGCTGCCAGCCGGGGCCGCGGAAGACGCGCCCGGCCCGCTCGCGCCAGCCTGCGGCCGCGCGCAGGTCCCTGGCGATGGCGGCGTACTCGTGGGTCGCCACGCGCAGGGGGTTGTACGTGTCGATGTTCTTCGTCAGGCCGTACACGGGACGGTCGGTCTCGGCGACCCAGGAGCCGAACATCCGGTCCCAGATGATCAGGATGCCGCCGAAGTTGCGGTCCAGGTAGCCGCCCTGGGACGCGTGGTGCACGCGGTGGTGCGAGGGCGTGTTGAAGACGTACTCGAAGGGGCGCGGCAGCTTCCCGATGCGCTCGGTGTGGATCCAGAACTGGTAGACCAGGTTGGCCGAGGAGCAGAACGCGAGCGCCGCCGGGTGGACGCCGCAGGCGATGAGCGGCAGGTAGAACGGCCACACCGTGAGGCTCGTCCAGGGCTGGCGCAGTGCCGTCGTGAGGTTGAACTTGCGGCTGGAGTGGTGCACCACGTGGCAGGCCCACAGGATGCGGATGACGTGGTGGCCCCGGTGCGACCAGTAGTAGAAGAAGTCCTGGGCGAGGAGCATCAGCGGGATCGTCCACCACAGGACGGGGACGCGCAGCGGTGTCAGTGCGTAGACGCCCGAGTAGATCGCGACGATCGGGATCTTCCACAGCAGGTCGAAGACGAGGCTGCCGAGCCCCATGGTGACGCTGGTGGCGGCGTCCTTCGTCTCGTACCCCGCGGCGTCCTCATCGGGATGGATCCGGTGGCTCACGATCTCGACGACGGTGAGCAGCACGAAAGCCGGGATGGACCACAGCACGACATCGGGCAGGTTCGGGGACATGCGTGCACCGTAGAACGGCTATTCGCCCACGACTAGAGGTTGTTACCGACAAGTATTACCGACGGTACGGGAGCAGATGTTGGTGATCCTCACCAAAGGCGACCCTCCCCGAAGGCGCAGGCCCCGGCCACAGACGCAGCCCTCGGCCGCAGACGCAGCCCCCGGCCGCAGACACGGACTCAGACACCGGCCGCCCCGAGGAGCGCCCCCACCCCGTACGTCACCGCCATCGCGAGCGCCCCTCCCAGCATGTTCCGCAGTACGGCCGGGCGCGCGGGCGCGGCTCCCAGGCGGGCACTGCTCCAGCCCGTGAGGGCGAGCGCCGCGAGGACGGAGACGACGGTCACGGCGAGCCGCAAGCCGGCGGGCGGCAGCACGATCGCGAGCAGCGGCAGCAGCGCGCCCACGGTGAACGCCACGAAGCTGGCCCAGGCGGCGTGCCACGGATTGGTGAGGTCGTCCGGGTCGATGCCGAGCTCCACGCGCGCGTGGGCGCGCAGGGCGTCCCGCTCGGTGAGCTGCTCGGCGGCCTCGCGGGCCACTTCGCGGCTGAGCCCCCGCTCCTCCAGGAGGTCGGTCAGCTCGGCGAGTTCGGCCTCGGGCTGCTCGCGCAGCTCGCGCTTCTCCACGGCCAGCGCGGCCTTCTCCGAGTCGCGCTGCGTCGACACGGAGACGTACTCCCCCGCGGCCATCGACATGGACCCGGCGAGCAGCCCTGCGAGGCCCGCCGTCAGCAGCGTGCCCCGCTCGTCCGTGGCGCCCGCGACGCCGACGACGAGTCCCGCGGTGGAGACGATGCCGTCGTTGGCGCCGAGGACGGCGGCCCGCAGCCAGTTGAGCCGGGTTCCGAGGGCTCCTCCGTGCGGTTCGTCGTGCGCCTCGTCGGACGCTGTCCGGTCGCTCATCCGGGGAGGGTCTCACCACGGGCGCCCCGCACGCCGTCGGCACGCCGTCCGGCGCCCCGGCTCAGCCCCGGCTCAGCAGCGCCGCGCGGGGACCACCGACCTGACCTCGTCCGCGGGGACCGTGCGCCGCACCGGCTTCCCCTTCCGGCCACCGCCGTCCGCCACCCGTACCGCGACGCCCCGCGCGTCGCTCACCACCAACTCTCCGCAGACCGTGCCCTTCGCCGTCGTCACCCGCACCCGGTGCGTCTCGGCGGGCCGCCCCTCGGCCGCCTTCCCGCCCTTGTCGGCGTCGACCGGCACCACCCAGCTGACCGCCAGCGCGGCGACGATCGCGCACAGCCCCACGACGGAGCGCCGCCGTGCCGAGGCCAGGGCGTCCTGGGTCTCCTCGACCTCGTCGAGGACGGCCGCGAAGAGCCGGTCGCCGCTCAGCCAGGTCCGCTGCCCCAGCTGTCCGTGCGCGGCGCGCACCGCCTTCAGTGCGCCGGAGAGCAGCAGGCCGAAGGCGGCGACGAGCAGGCCCGCCGTCGTCCACCGCCAGAGGTCCGGCATGCCCGCGACGCTCTCCCTGCCCTTGAGCACGAAGACGGCGCCGACCAGTCCGGTGAGCCCGGCGAGGCCGTTGCGCCACCCCTCGGCCTGCCGCCGGACAGCGGCGAGCTGGTCGATCTGGAGCTGCTGTCCGAGCTGCGCGAACCTCTTCTTGGCGAGGTCGGTCACGGCGTGGCACCACCCTGCGCGTCGGGCGGTACCGGTACGTCCCAGAAGGCTCCGCAGCCGGAGTCGGGCGACTCGGGCGGCCGGTCGGGATGCGGGTAGCCGCACTGGCAGTAGACGGGAATCGAGCCGGTGAGCGGCTCGGGGCGGGCGCGGCGGCGCGCCCGCCCCTTGGCCGGTCCGAGCACCCCGAACGCGACCCGGAACACCGTGCGGCCCCGGCAGGTCGGGCAGGGTCCTGTCACGGTGTACCAGCGGCCGTCGGCGGACCGCTCCACGGTGAAGGCGTCGGCGGGCTGGACTTCCAACTCCTGGAACGGGGTCGGGGCATGGGCGGGCATGGGGCTGCGGTCTCCGTAGGTCGGTCGGTCGGTGTCGGTTTGCCAGCCAGCCGACCGGTGTCAGTCGGCTTCGGGGCGGTACGGCACGGCCTGCGGGGTGGGAGCGGGCTCGGCGGGGCAGTCGTCGGGCAGGGTCAGGGCGAACAGCTCGGCGTACAGGGCGAGCCGGTCGCGCACCCAGTGCGTGGACTCCTCGACCTCGCGGGCGGCGACGGCGATGTGGCGGGGCGGGACCTGCCCGGTGAGGGCGGGGGCGCGACCCGTGTACCGGGAGGTGAGCAGGATCAGGTCCTGCCAGCAAGGGATCACCGTCATCTCCGGGCGCGCCATGGCCAGTTCGAGGCCGAAGGGCCGGTAGCGCGCGAGCCCGTCCCAGGCCTGGCCGAGGGGCCGGCCGAAGCGGGCGGCCACGCGGACGAGGTCGAGGGGCGTGACCGTACCGCCACCGCCAACCAGGTCGTCCTCGAAGAGGGCGCTGTCGTGCGAGGTCGGCCGGTGGTCGCGCCACACCTGGTCGTCGCCCTCGATCGCACGCCAGGGGGCGCCCAGTTCGGCGTACTGGACGAGCGTGTCCAGGCTGTCCCCCAGAGTGACGTTCAGGTCGCGCGCGTGCGCGATGAGGAGGCGTACGTCAGCGTCCGTACGCCAGACCACGCCCCGGTCGCCACGCAGACAGCAGGCGGCCGCGTCCGCCCTGGAAGGTCTCACTCCGGCGAGTCGCTCGGGGGATGGCAGGCGCAGCGGTGCGGGGTGGCCGGTCAGTGGGCCGAGGACGGTGAGCCGGTCGAATGCCGTGCCGAGCGGCAAGCCGGCCACGGAGGCGGCCACGAGACCGTAAGCCGCGTCGAAGTCCTGCTGCACAAGGGGATACCTCGATCCCTCCACTCGGCCCAGCCCCCCGTTCGTGCCCCGCTCGTACGGCAGCATGCTCAGGTCGGCAGGCGAAAGCTCCCGCCATCTGTCGACGAGCCCGGGGGCTGACGGCTGGACGAGCCCGCCCTCCGCGAGCCGGGTGAGAGCCCGCCGCAACTGCTCGGCATCCGCCTGCACGCCCTGCACCGCGAGCGCCGTACTGAGGAGCGGCAAGGGGGCGTGGTCCGGCATCTCGTACGGCCGAAGGCCGGGCCGGGACGGCTGGAGCAGCTCGCAGTCGAGCCTGCTGGGTGTGTACCCGGCGAGGTCCCCGAGATCGGGCACTCTCCTCCTCAGGGCCTGGAACGTGGTGGCGAACCGCTCGATGACTTCGGCGCAGGTGAGGGACAGTGCTCCTGCCGCGATGACCACCGGTACGAGCGACACGTCCTTGTCGGACGCGTACACGCTGAAGTGGCGGGAGTAGGCCGCCTCCTCCTCGTCGGTGAGCTCCGCGCGCCCATGCTCCTTGGTCGCGCCGGCCTGCCGCTCGAAGGCGGGCAGTTCCGGCAGCCCCAGCCAGGCGTAACGGCGCACTACCTCGGCGTAGAAGCCGGGGGGCGGGCTGCTGCCCAGGACGACCCTGCCCTCGGGGCCCGCGTACCACGGGTGCCAGGAGAGGGCGTCGAGCTCCTCGTGGGTGGCCCGGTGGTCGCCGGGCGGCTCTGCCACGGCGTCCGGGATGTGGAAGGCGAACCCGGCGGCGGCGAATCGCCGTGCCCGCTCGAGCGCTTCACGCACAGAGATCCTCGGCTCCGCGGAGAACCGTCTCAGAAGCCAGATCGGGTCCCGGACACCCTCCGCTTCGATGTCGGTCAGCCAGTACCTCCGCAGCCCGCCGTACGCTCCTCTGCCGAGCAGCAGACCCCGGTCCACTTCGTCCAGCGCCAGGGCATGAGCGGCGTCGAGGTCGGACACCGCGGGTACGTCGATGCCCGTGATGGCGTGCCGTCTGGACCGCATGAGCAACTGGCCGAACGTGCATGCCTCGGACGTCGGGGGCATGGCGGCCCGGAGCAGGAAGTCGGTGCCGTGCAGAGTGTCCCCATAGGGGCTGGCCTCCCAGGCACGGGGGCGCGGATAGCCCTCCACCGAGTCCGGAACCGGAAGGGTCAGCCTCCGTTCCTCCCGCCTGATGCCGGCGTCCCGCAGGATGGCGGACCGCCAGGCCAGATAGCGGCCGTCCCCCGCCGGGTACCCGGGCCCTTCCAATCCGCGCTTGGCGGCGATCGCCCGATCAGCGGAGAAATAGCCCACTCGACGAAAGGGAACGAGAGTCGTCCGGTCCCAGGTCAGCTCGGACGTCACCTGGGCGTCCGCGGCCATGAGCCGCTCCGTCACCCGCACGGCGCCCTCCGGCACGCACCAGGCGAAGTCCCAGAGCCACTCCAGGTAGAACCACTCAGGAGCCTCGAAGCGCGCGCAGGCCCGCAGGATCTCCTCGGTCACCCACGCCTGGTCGTAGGAGAAGACACGGGTCCTGCTGGTGCTGAGCTCCGGCGAGTGGGTCTCCCTGAGGTCCATCACACAACCGAACGGGAAGCTGCCGCGGCGAGGCTCGTTCGACTCCCTGCCGTCGCGCCTGTCCCACCGGGGCAGCCGGGACTCCATCTGCCCCTGCCCCTCGCCCGCCCCTCCTCCGACCAGCACCCCATCGGCCAGCAACCGCCCCTGCCCCGGCACCCACCACAGGTCCCGCGTCGCCCGGACCGCCCGCGAGGCGTCGCCTTCGTAGTAGAGCGTGTCCGGCTGCCAGCTCCGTACCGTCTGCCCGTCCCGCTCCACCCGAAGGGTGAAATCGGTGCGCCACACCAGGGCGCCGAGTTCCTTCGCCACGTCGACGGAGTCGTCCTGGAGGTAGAGGCGCACCGTGGTGCCGCCGCCGGCCTTGGACTCGTCCGCGGCCTTGATGCGGAACAGGCTGCCGCTGGAGGCGATGTCCACGCGCAGGCCCCGGCCGGACTCGGGGCGGCCGTAGTCGTCCGTCGCGCGCGTGCGGATGCTGATCTCGTCGGCGAGCATGAAGTAGCTGAACACCCCCACTCCGAAGCGGCTGTTGGGGTAGATCCGCAAGGTGTCGTCGGCACGCCGCCAGCGGGCCTGTTCCCTGCGGTACTCGCGGGACTGCTCGAAGCGGCGCCCCGCGCGCGAGAACGTGCCTCGCAGGGCGTCGCGCCCCATGCCGACGCCGTTGTCCGCGCACTCCACGTAGGGGCGGCCCGCGTCGTCGACGCCCTGCCGGAAGACGATCTCGCCCTCCCAGGAGTACGGGATGCCCTTGAGCGCCTTGCCGTAGCGCAGCCGTGCCTGGCGGTAGCGGCAGGCGTCCAGCGCGTTCTGGTAGAGCTCGCGCAGGGCCAGATTGCGGTCTCCGTAGAGCTGCGTGCCCATCAAGAGCTCCCGCATCTCGTCCTCGGCGAGGCCGAAGCGCATCAACGGCACGCCGTACACGGTGTTCTTGGTCGCGGTGTCCCACGCGGGGCCGAGCCGACGGCAGGTGACCCGCTCCGGAAGGTGCGCGAGGAGATCGTCCGGCGTCGGTCCGGCGTGCTCGCGCACGCGCTGCACGGCGTCGTCGGTCCAGCCGGTCAGCGCCTCCAGAGCCGCGTGGACGGCGGGGTGCGGGCACTGGAGGTCGAGGTCGACGGTCCGGGCGTAGCGGTCCCTGACCCAGCGCAGCTCCCGCACGCTCGCGACGGCCTGCGCCGGTACGAGCCCGTCGGTGACGCCGATGTTGTCGACGAGCACGCCGGGCAGCTCCCGCAGATCGCCGCCGAGGAGACCGGCGACGGCGATCAGCCAGGAAAGCTCCCGGGGACGCCACCGCTCGGTGATCTCGCTCGCGCCCGGCGGTCCCGAGCGGACGAGCTCGGAGAGGCGGTAGGGCGGTTCGCGGTCGTCGCCGCCGGGCTGGGGAGGCACGACCCCGGTCTGCCGGCAGACGCGCACGAGTTCGTCGGCGAGCTCCTCGACGCGTCCGGTCGGCGCGCCCTCGCCGAGCAGCGCCCTGGCCAGGGGCCGCAGGAGCTGGGTGACGTACATGTCGTCCCACAGCTCCTCCTTGCCCCGCACGTGCCGGTGCATGAGCCAGGCTGCGACGGCCCGCGCGTCCTCCTCTTGCCCCCGGCCCGCCAGCTCGCGGCCCTTGCGCCAGATCAACGCATGCGCGGCGAAGGTGTGTTCGAGGTCGACGCGTTCCGTCTCCGTCTCGCTGTCCCCGACGGCGGGCTCCAGTTGGAAGGCGTCCGCCGCGACGGCCGTCTTGACGCCGAGGGCGTACAACGCCTCCCGCACGAAGGGAGCTGCGGCGAGCACGGCGAACTCGCCCGCGTCCAGGACCGGCCCGCCTTGCGTCTGCGAGGGCGCGAGGAGCGGCCGCAGGCCCTTGGTGAGGACGCGCACGGGATAGTCGTCGTCCGCCCACGGGTCGTGCACTTTGGCCGTCGCGGCGCCGCACCACCGGGCGCACTCCCGGGTGAGCTGGACCAGGGCACGCTGGAGCGTGGCGCGGCGTTCGTCGTCGCAGTGCACGGCCGCCCACAGTTCGGGGTCGCAGACCGCCGTCGACCACGACTCCTGGAGGGTGCGTCCGGAGCAGAGCCGCACCCCGGTGAGGGCGTCCGGGCCGCTCGGCGAGTAGTGCGGGTTGGGGGTCTGCTCGTGGCGGGCCGCGCGGGCCAGCTCGGTGGTCCTCGTCGTCGTGTACGCGATGACCTCGGCCACGGTGCGCGGCGCGGTGTCGGCGTCGAGCGCCTCGGCGAGCGCGCGTGTGAAGTGGCTGCCCTGCTCGTCGTCGGAGCCGCACGTCTGGCCGGGGCCGCAGCCGAAGAGGACGGCGACGCGGTCGCGCCAGGAGGGGAAGTTGGTGGCGGGGCCGCCGTGCGAACCGCCCTCCGGACCGGCCGCGTCGCGGCAGGCGTCGACGGTGAGCAGCACCGTGTCGGCCCTGCAGCCCTGGAGCAGCGAGGTCAGGTCCAGGTCGATGAGGCTGTCGACCAGCACTTCGGGCGGCTCGGTGGCCCAGCTCAACTGGGCGTCGGCGGGCACGAGATGGTCGGCGCCCCCGACGGAGAGCCCGTGGCCGGTGAAGTGGATGAGGACGGTGCCGTCCTCGGGGGCGGTGCAGCAGATCCGGCTGACCGCGCTGCGGATGCGGGAGCGATGGGCGGGCTTGTCGGGTGCGAGCCCGAGGACCTCGACGCTGTATCCGGAGGAGTGCAGCGCTTCCCCGATGAGCTCCGCGTCGCGGTGGACGGATTGGACCAAGTCCGGGAACTGTTCCTCGAGTTCGTAACGCGGAACGGCGACGATCAGCGCCCGCTTGCTCTCCCCCATGGCTGCGCGCCTCCCGTTGCACCGAGCTCGACGCGGGCCAGGATCCCACAGGAGGCTCGGGGCGGTGACCGGCGTCGGACACCGCCCCGAGCCGCCGTCCGCTCACCAGACCCGTACCGACCCTCCCGTCGCGAACACCGGGCTCGTCGCGTCCGCCGGGGCCTCCTTGAGGGGTTCGTCCAGTTCCGCGACGGTGGGCCCCACGCGTGCGGCGATCCGTCCGAGCCGCTCCAGGTCGAAGCCGTAGACGCGGGCCGCGTTGCCGCCGACCATGGCGGCGATCTCCTCCCTGGGGAGACCGGCGTAGGCGATGCGCAGGCCCTCGCGCGAGTAGGGGTACGTGCCCTCGTCGTGCGGGTAGTCGCTGCCCCACATGATCTTGTCGAGGCCGATGCGGTCGCGCAGGGCCGCCTCGTGCGGGCGCATGAAGCTCGCGCCCACGAAGCAGTTGTCGCGCCACACTTCGGAGGGCCCCTTGCCCATCGCGTCGGCGAGACCCGCGCCGAACTTCGACTCGGCCGTGTCGGGGACGGTGGTCCTCCTCGCCGCCGCGACCAGTCGGCCGTGGTAGTAGTCCAGCATGTCGAGCACCCCGGGGATCCAGCCCGAGCCCTGCTCGGTGAGGACGAGTCTCAGCTCCGGGTGGCGGCGGAACGCGCCGCCGAAGGCGAGGTGCCACAGCGCCCGGTGCGAGAACCACGTCGTCTCGACCATGAACACCGCGCGCGCGGCCGGCTCCTCGCCGAGCGGCGGCGATGCCGAGCCGGCGTGGTGGTTGACCGGCACGCCCAGTCCGGCGCAGGCCGCCCAGATCGGGTCGTACGTCGATGAGTGGAGCTCGGGCAGGCCCGAACCCGGCGGTGTGCCGGGCAGCATGAGGCCGCCGGTCAGGCCCGCCTCCACCGACCGGTGGATCTCCTCGACGGCCCGGTCGACGTCGTTCAGGAGGATCTGGAAGACGCCCGCCCTGCGGCCCGGGGCGGCGGCGCAGAAGTCCGCGAGCCAGCGGTTGTGGGCGCGCAGGCCGGCCCAGCGCTGCTCGAACTCCTCGCGCGTCGGCGCGGGGGCCATCAGGGACGCCGAGGGGAAGAACGGCGGAATCGTGTTCGGGAAGACGACCTCGGCGACGATGCCGTCCGCTTCGAGCTCGGCGACTCGGCGGTCCGAGTTCCAGTTGCGGTCGGCGGTGTCGGCGAGGAGGTCCTCGTACGGGTTGACGTAGGTGGCCGCCCAGGCGTCGAACGCGTCGTGGTGGCGCGACTCCAAGTAGGGCCGGTAGTCCAGGAGATCGGCGCCCGCGTGGCAGTCGGCGGAGATGACGGTGTAGCGCTCCTCGCTCACAGCTGTGCCCCCAGTACCGGGAAGTCGTGGTCGGTCAGCCAGTGGCGGCCCACCTCGCGCGAGCGCGCCCAGGACGCCTCGACGGCCCGCTGGTCGGGGTCCTGGCCGAGGTCGGCGGGTGTCGGACCGATGCGGCGGGCGAGCGGCGCGAGCCGGTCCGTGTCGAAGCCGAAGACCTCGGCGGCGGCGAGGCCCAGCATGCGGCGGGTCTCCGCCACCGGGATGTCGTGGAAGGTCTTCCTCAGCCACGCGCGCGTGTCGGGCCAGGTCCCCTCGGGGTGCGGGAAGTCGCTGCCCCAGAGGATGTTGTCGACGCCGATCTCGTACCGCTGGGCGAGCTCGCGGCGCTTGGTGTTGGTGGCGCAGACGAAGATCTGCCGGTCCAGGTACTCGTGCGGCGGACGCTTCAGCTCCGCGAACGGGGAGAGCTTCTTGCCGCCGTGCGCGCCCAGGTAGAGGCGGTCCATGAACCACAGGAGGTTGGGCAGCCACCAGCAGCCGGACTCGGCCACGCCGAACTTCAGGCCCGGGTGGCGTTCGAAGACACCGGACCAGAGCATGAACCACAGCGGCCGGGCAGGCCACCAGGTGACTTCGGAGACGTAGATCCCGAGATGGTCTCCGTACTCGTGGCGGGGCGCCGCTCCGGAGTGGGTGACCACGGGCATCGCGCACTCGGCCGCCGCGGCCCACACGGGGTCGTAGCGCCGGTCGTGGTAGGGCGCCTTGTCGACCCACATGGAGGGGATCATCAGCGCGCCGAGCCCGGACTCCTTGGCGCGGCGGACCTCGGCGACGACGCGGTCGACATCGCCGGTGATGGGCAACAGGGCGACCCCGCAGTGCCGTTCGGGGTGTTCGGAGACGAAGTCGGCCAGCCAGCGGTTGTGCGCCTGGGCGCCCGCCATGCCGAGCTCGGGGTCCTGGTCACCGGAGAGGCCGAGGCCCACTCCGAAGGGCGCGGCCGTCCGGCTGTCGACGGCGTCCGCGTCGGGGAAGACGACCTCCGCCGCCACCCCGTCGCCGTCCAGCTCCTTGATTCGCTGCGCGGTGTCCCAGCCGCCGCGCAGACCCTCCTCGTTGTCCTGGAACCACTTGGCGGCGAACGCGTCGTTGCGGATGCCGAGCCGCGTCGCCTCCTCGCGGCGGGCGCCGCGCTCGCCGAGGAACGCGTCGAAGTCCCGGTGGAAGCGGCTGTCGAGGTAGGGCCGGTACTCCTCGGTGGGGAGCCCGGCGTGGCAGTCGGAGGAGATGATCAGGTACGGATCGTGCTGACTCTGGTGTTCCTGCTCGGTCATCGGGTCACACCCTTCAGTCCAGGATGAAGCTCTCCAGATACGCCGGGTCCGACCGGTCGAGCATCGACCGCGACCTCGCCCTGATCTGCCGGTCGCTGTGCTCGCTCTCCGGAAGCAGCCAGAAACGGCCGGCCGCGACGCCCTCGGCCACGAAGTCCGCGACCTGCTCGACGGGCGTGAACTCGACCTCCTGGCCCGCCTCCCGCATCGCGGTCTCCCACTGGTCGAGGCTGCGGTAAGGGGTGCTGCGGGGGCGGGACTTGGCGTACCGGCCGGGCCGGTTGCGGTGCGACTCCCACAGGCCGGTGCGGAGCATGTGCGGCCCGGGGAAGAGCACGGAGGCGCCCACGCGCGCGTGCTCCGCCTTCAGATGGGCGTACAGCGACTCGGTCATCGTCACCACGGCGGCCTTGGTGACGGCGTACACGGAGGCGGTGGGCAGCGGTGCGATGCCGCCGTCCCCCGAGGAAGTGTTGACGACGTGGCCGGGCTCGCCGCCCGCGATCATCCGGGGCACGAAGGCCTGGATGCCGTGGAAGACGCCCCAGACGTTGACCTCGAAGGCCCACTTCCAGTCGTTCGGCTCGTGCTCCCACATGCGGCCCTCGGCGCCCGAGCCGACCCCCGCGTTGTTGCACAGCACGTGGACGGCGCCGAACTTCTCGTACGCCTCGTCCGCGAGGGCGAAGACCTGCTCGCGCACCCCGACGTCCACCACGCGCGCGTGCACCGTCGCGCCGTCCTCCCGCAGTCCCGCGGCGGCCTTCTCCAAGGCGCTCTCCTCGACGTCCGCGAGGACCACGCGCAGACCGTCCGCGGCGAACCGCCGTGCCATGGCGAGCCCGATACCGCTCGCCGCGCCCGTGACGACGGCGACCTGTCCCGCGCGCAGCTCCATCTCAGACGCTCCCCTCGGGCGGCCCGTCGAGGATCTGCGCGGGGTCGTCGTAGCGCTGGTGGATGTAGGGCAGCAGGGCCTGGGCGCTGACGCGCTCGACGACGCGGCCCCGCTGGTCGGTGGTCTTCTCCCCGATGGTGATCTCGACCAGGGCGTTCACCGGCAGGTCGGCCACGGGGTCGTACATCGACTCGCGCAGCACGACGTCCCCGGTGACGGCCTCCAGCTTGCGGACCTTCTCGTTCCGTACGCAGTGCACGAGCACGGGGTCCGCGTCGAAGCCCGAACCGTCCACCGCGGGCAGGAACTTGAAGTAGAAGTCGGTCTTCCGCGTCGGTTCCGGCAGCGGCAGGGCTCCGCTGACCGCGCCGCGCACCTCCACGAACGCGATGCCGTGCCGGGCGAGGCGGGCCCGCACCACCAGGCCGTCGCGCTCGACCTCCACCTCGCCGAGCTTCTTCGGTTCGCCGAAGACCTCACGGCCGCCGATCAGGGCCCGCTCATGGGTCATCGGCATCACCAGCGGATACCAGCCCGTCACCCCCGCGTGCTCGGCGGCGACCGCGACGGAGCCCGCGCCCAGCGGGTAGCCGGGCAGGTCGACCTTGCTGATGTTCGCCCGCACCAGGGGCCGCCCGGTGGGTTTCAGCGGCGGTGGCAGGACCGCCGCGACCGCGTCCGGATCGCTCTCCCAGAGGGCCACCACGCCCGTGGACCAGATGTCGGGAAGCCGGGAGCTCGCGGTGCGCGAGGCGGCGATCTCCGCCTCGGAGCGTGCCCCGTAGCGAATGCGTGCCATGTCGTACCACCCTTCGTCAGCGCGGACTCGGGCCCGCGGCCGGGACTTGCGGCGGTTCTGTAACACAGTTACAACAGGACTCGTGAAGGGTAAAGAGCCTCGCGCGCATCTGGACCGGGAGCAGGTCCTCACCGCGGCCGCGCGTCTCGTCAAGCGGCACGGGCCGCGGGCCCTGACGATGCGGGCACTCGCCGCCGAGCTCGGCACCGCCGTCACCTCGATCTACTGGCACGTCGGCAACCGCGAGTCGCTCCTGGACGCCCTCGTGGAGCGCACCCTCGCCGACCTCGGCGAGATCCGCGCCACCGGCCGCACGCCCGCGCAGCGCGTCGCCTCCGTGGCCCGCGCCCTGCGCCGCCGGCTCCTCGACCACCCGCACCTCGTCGCGATGGTCCACGAACGGGGCCTGACGGAACGCATGTTCCTGCCCGCCCAGCGGGCCCTCGTGCACGAGCTCCACGAGGCGGGGCTGCGCGGCGTCCGCGCCGCCGACGCCGTGCGCGCCGTCCAGGTCCACGTCGTCGGCCACGTCCTGGTCGAGCGCAACCGCGAACGCGCCCCCGCGCAGCACCCCGGCGAGGACGAGCTGTGGACCGCGCAGGCCGCCGAGCAGGACGGCGCGCTCGCCCGCGCGCTGGCCGGACCCGTCGATCCGGAGGCGCTCTTCACCACCTCCGTGAGGGCTCTCGTGGCGGGGCTTCTCGGACCGGCGCCCTGACTGTCAGTCGCGGCCCGTATCCTCATGGACCATGCTCGAAGACCGCACGACCGCAGCGTCCGCAGTGCCCTGGCCGGCCGCGTATCCAACGGGATACGCGGTCGTCGACGTGGAGACCACCGGCCTGGCCCGCGACGACCGCATAGTGTCGGCCGCCGTCTACCGCGTGGACGCCCGGGGCGAGATCGAGGACCACTGGTACACGCTGGTCAACCCCCAGCGCGACCCCGGCCCGGTCTGGATCCACGGGCTCACCAGCGAAATGCTCGCGGACGCGCCGCTCTTCAAGGACATCGCCGAGGAGTTCGCGGGACGCCTGGACGGCCGCGTCCTCGTCGCGCACAACGCGGTCTTCGACTGGTCGATGATCGCCAGGGAGTACGCGCGCGCGCAGTGCCTGGCCCCCGTGCGTCAACGCCTGTGCACCATCGCCCTCTCCAAGGAGCTGGCGCTCCCGCTGCCCAACCACAAGCTGGAGTCCCTGGCCGCGCACTTCGGCGTCGAGCAGCGCCACGCGCACAACGCCCTGGACGACGCGCGTGTGCTCGCCGAGGCGTTCCGGCCCAGCCTGCTGGCGGCGGCCGGGGGCAATGTCCGGCTGCCGCTCCTGGAGTGCCGGCCGCTGACGGAGTGGTCCGACGGCGCGCCGCGCATCGTCCGCCAGTCGACGGGGCCGGCGCCTTCCTCCTCGTACCGGCCGGGGAGTTGGCGCCCCTCGCGCAAGCGGCCGCCGTGCCCGTACCCGAACCCGGGGCGTTACGAACCGGGCAAACCACTCAAGCAGGGCATGCGGGTGGCGTTCTCCGGAGACACCTCCGTGGAGCGCGAACTCCTGGAGGACCGGGCGGTCGAGGCCGGGCTGCACATCGCGACGAGTGTGTCCCGTCTCACGAGCCTGCTCGTCACGAACGACCCGGACTCCGGCACCTCCAAGACGGTCAAGGCGCGCTCGTTCGGCACCCCGGTGATCGACGAGGCGGCTTTCGGGCAGCTCCTCCAGGACGTGGCGCCCGCGTCAGACGGGTGATTGCGGGCGACTCGCCCGCCGACCGCTCGCCCCGCGACGCCCCGGCGTCCCACCCTGTGGCGCATGGCACGTTGCGAGGTCTGCGGAAACGACTACGGCATGTCCTTTGAAGTGCACGCGCAGGGCGCGGTGCACGTCTTCGACTGCTTCTCCTGCGCCATCCACCGCATGGCGCCCATCTGCGAGCACTGCCGGTGCCGCATCATCGGCCAGGGTGTCGAGGTGGAGGGGCACTGGTACTGCGGCGCCCACTGCTCGCGCGCGGAGGGGCGGGTGGGCATCATCGACAAGGTCTGACCCGACCCCGCCCCCGGACACCCCACGGCCCTAGAGGTACCGTCGTGGGGTGTACCGCTTCCTGTTGACCCGGCAGTGGGTGATCCTCACCCTCATCGGCCTCGTTCTCATCCCCGTGATGGTCGAGCTGGGTTTCTGGCAGTTGCACCGGCACGAGCACCGCGTCGCGCAGAACCAGCGGATCGCCGACGCGCTGGCCGCCGACCCGGTCCCGGCCGAGAGCCTCACCTCGCCCGGCCACGAGGTGCCGAGGACGGATCTGTACCGCCGGGTGAGCGCCAAGGGGACGTTCGATCCGGAGCACGAGGTCGTCGTGCGGCGCCGCACCAACTCCGACGACGAGGTCGGCTTCCACGTCCTCACCCCGTTCGTCCTCGACGACGGCAAGATCCTGCTCGTCAACCGTGGCTGGATTCCCGCGGACGGGCCGCAGACCGCCTTCCCCGAGATCCCCGCGCCCCCCAAGGGCGAGATCACCGTCACCGGCCGCCTCATGGCCGACGAGACGTCCGCGGCCAGCGGCATCAAGGACGTCCGCGGACTGCCGGACCGTCAGATCATGCTGATCAGCAGCGGTCAGCAGGCCGACGCCCTCGGCAAGGAGGTCCTCGGCGGATACGTCGAGCTGTCCGCGCCCGAGGCGAAAGGCGGCTCCCCCGAGCTGATCGGCGAGCCCGACCACAGCAGCATCGGGGCCCACATGGCGTACGCGGTCCAGTGGTGGCTGTTCGCCTCCGGCGTTCCGATCGGCTGGGTCGTCCTGGTCCGCAGGGAGCGGCGCGACCGCGCGGCGGCCGCCGAGGCCCCGGCGCCCGAGGCGGCACCGGCGAACGCCTGAGCCGGGCCTCTCGTATCCACGCGGCACAACGTCCGATTGACGGGGCCTTATCCCGGGAAGCCGTTCTGCGTGCATCACCCCATCGAGGATTACGCGCTCATCGGCGATCTCCAGACCGCCGGCCTGGTCGGCAGGGACGGCTCTCTGGACTGGCTCTGCCTGCCCCGATTCGACTCGGCCGCCTGCTTCGCCGCGCTGCTCGGCGACGAGGAGAACGGCCACTGGCGCATCGCGCCGAAGGACGCAGGACCCTGCACCCGGCGCGCGTACCGGCCGGGCACCCTCGTCCTGGACTCGGAGTGGGAGACCCCGGACGGCGCCGTCCGCGTCACCGACTTCATGCCGCAGCGCGACCGCGCCCCCGATGTCGTACGCATCGTCGAGGGGCTGACGGGCAGGGTGACCGTCCGCAGTACGCTCCGCCTCCGTTTCGACTACGGCTCGGTCGTGCCGTGGATGCGCAGGACCGACGGGGTCCGCGTGGCCGTCGCGGGCCCCGACGCGGTGTGGCTGCGCAGCGAGCCCGAGGTGCGCACCTGGGGGGAGGGGTTCGGCACGCACTCCGAGTTCACGGTGGAGGCAGGCGAGAAAGTGGCCTTCGTCCTCACCTGGCATCCCTCGCACGAGCCGCGCCCCACCCTCGTCGAGCCCTATGAGGCGCTGCGCGACAGCCTCGCCGACTGGCGGGAATGGTCCGCGCACTGCCGCTACGAAGGGCCGCACCGCGACGCGGTCGAGCGTTCCCTCATCACCCTCAAGGCACTCACCTACGCCCCGACCGGCGGCATCGTGGCCGCCCCCACCACCTCCCTGCCCGAGGAGATCGGCGGCGTACGCAACTGGGACTACCGATACTCCTGGCTGCGCGACTCCACCCTCACCCTGGGCGCCCTGGTCTCGGCCGGCTATCTGGAGGAGGCCGAGGCGTGGCGCGACTGGCTGCTGCGCGCGGTCGCCGGCAACACGGCCGACCTCCAGATCATGTACGGCATATGCGGTGAGCGGCGGCTTCCGGAGTACGAGGTGCCGTGGCTGCCCGGGTACGAGGACTCGACCCCGGTGCGCATCGGCAACGACGCCGTGAACCAGCTGCAGCTCGACGTGTACGGCGAGGTCATCGACTCCCTCACGATGGCCCGCGCGAAGGGTCTGACCCCGCGGCCGCATGCCTGGAACCTCCAGCGGTGCATGCTGGAGTTCCTCGAGGAGAAGTGGCGCGAACCGGACGAGGGCCTGTGGGAGGTCCGCGGTCCGCGCCGGCACTTCGTGCACTCGAAGGTGATGGCGTGGGTCGCCGCCGACCGGACCGTGCACGCCCTGGAGGAGGACCCCGGTCTGGCCGAGAACCTCGGGGATGTCGAGCGCTGGCGCAAGATGCGCGACGAGGTGCACCGGGAGGTGTGCGAGCGCGGGTACGACGCCGGTCGTAACACGTTCACGCAGTTCTACGGCTCCGCCGAGCTGGACGCGTCCCTCCTGCTCATCCCGCGCATGGGGTTCCTGCCGCCGGACGACCCGCGCGTCATCGGCACGGTGGACGCGATCCACCGGGAGCTGGGCCACGAAGGGTTCGTGCGGCGGTACAGCTCGGACGAGAAGCGCATCGACGGGTTGCCGGGCGGTGAGGCCACCTTCCTCGCCTGCTCGTTCTGGCTGGCCGACGCGCTGCACATGACGGGCAGGACGGAGGAGGCGCGCGAACTGTTCGAGCGCCTTCTCGCGCTCCGCAACGACGTGGGCCTGCTCGCGGAGGAGTACGACCCCTCGACCGGGCGGCAGCTGGGCAACTTCCCACAGGCATTCAGCCATATCGGCCTGGTGAACACGGCCCTCGCGCTCTACGGGGTGGACGCGGGAGGATAGGGGCCATGGATCTTGGACTGAAGGACCGTGTCTACGTAGTCACCGGCGCCACCCGTGGCCTCGGCAACGCCACCGCGCGCGAACTGGTCGCGGACGGGGCGAAGGTCGTGCTCACCGGCCGGCAGCAGAAGACGGTGGACGAGGCGGCCGCCGAGCTCGGCCCGAACGCGGTGGGCGTGGCCGCCGACAACGCCGACCCCGCTGCCGCGAGCGCGCTGATCGCCGCGGCGCGCGAGCACTTCGGCGGCTTCGACGGTGTACTGATCAGCGTCGGCGGGCCCGCGCCCGGCTTCGTCGCGGACAACACCGACGAGCAGTGGCAGGCGGCGTTCGAGGCGGTCTTCCTCGGGGCCGTGCGGCTCGCCCGCGCGGCGGCCGCGGAGCTCGGCGAGGGCGGCGTCATCGGCTTCGTGCTCTCCGGCTCCGTGTACGAGCCGATCGCGGGCCTGACGATCTCGAACGGCCTGCGCCCCGGGCTCGCCGGATTCGCCAAGTCCCTCGCGGACGAGCTCGGCCCGCGCGGCATCCGTGTCGTCGGCGTGCTCCCCGGCCGGATCGGCACCGACCGCATGCGCCAGCTCGACGGCCTCTCCCCCGACCCTGACGCCACCCGCGCCGCGAACGAGTCGACCATCCCGCTCCGCCGCTACGGCACCCCGCAGGAGTTCGGCCGCACCGCGGCGTTCCTGCTCTCCCCCGCGGCGTCGTACCTGACGGGGATCATGGTCCCGGTGGACGGCGGCGCCCGCTCGGGCTTCTGACGGAGTTCTTACAGAGGCTTCTGACAAGCCCGAGTCAGCTCACGCGTTTCGCCCCGTGTTTGAGGGCGCGCAGGCGCACCGTCGTCGGCAGTGTCCGCAGGCCCGCGGAGTCGCGGGCGTGGGTGAGGGGGCCGGTGGTGAGGTGGTGCAGGGCATCGGACGGGGTGGCGTGCGGGGCGAGGACGAGGTCCACGCGGGCCTGTGGCGTACCGCGCCGACCGGTCAGGACGGCCTGGGCACGCTCGACGCCGTCCAGCGTCTCGGCCTCCGCGGCCAGTACGTTCTCCACCGCACGGCCCCGCACCAGCGCACCCTCGCCGTCCCCGGTCTCCACGAGCACCTCCGCGAGGCGGCGCCTGCGCAGCTGCGCGGAGAGCCACCACAGGAGGAGCAGGACCAGCACGGCGAGGACGGCGATGGCCACGGGCCAGAACCAGCCGTGGTCCCGCCAGCGCGCCCGGTCGGCGGCGCTGACCAGCACGTCGTGCCGGCTGTCGTGGATCCACCACGAGGGCGGTGACGCGCCGAGCCCCACGGCGAGCACGGAGCCGCCGAGGACGAGCAGCACGAGCCCGATCAGGGCGAGGACCACGCGGTTGACCGTGCGCAGCACGGCACTCACCCCTTCCGTCCCGGCCGGGCGACATGGACGGCGAGGCCGGGGGCGCGCGCGAGACCCAGCTCGCGGATGCCGTCGGCCAGCGTGGTGTCCAGATCGCCGCGTACGTCGTCGAGTTCACGGAAGTGCGACACCGCGCGCACGTCCACCTTGGAGCGCTTCACGCGGACCCGCGCGGACTGCACGCCGGGCACGTCCATGGCCCGGTCGCGCAGCACCATGGCAGCGGCGCCCCGGTACAGGCCCGCGCGCACGTCGGAACGCGTGCGTCGCATCGGCAGGAGGCCGCGCTGCCCCGGGGTGGCGGCGAGCACGAGGAGCCAGAGCCCGGCGAGGGCGGCCACCGCGGCCCCCACGAGCACGGCGGTGTCGTCGAGGGTCCGCTCACCGAGCCGGTGGGCGAGTTCGCGCCGCCACCACATTGCGGGGTGGTCGGCGCGGACGGCGACGATGTCGTAGAGGAGGAGCCCGGTGCCGCCGAGGGCGAGCAGGGCGAGGAGCGCCGCGGGCACCCTGCGGCGCGACCAGAATCTGGGGGCCTTCTCGTCGCCGGAGAGCGTGGGCGGCGGCTGGTGGGCCGTGGCGGAGGGCGACGGGTCGGGTTCGTTCTCCGGCTGGTCGATGACGGGCACCGGCCGGGTGCCGCCCCCTTGGGGTTCGCTCATCGGGTCCTCCCCTGTGCTGCCTCGCGTACCCGCGCCGAGTGCAGCCGCTCCACCTGGACTGCCACCTCGGGCACGTCCATCCCCGCCAGCGCCTCCACCTGTCGGGTGACGCGGCGACGCACGGCGCCGCACTGGCCGCCGATGTCGCAGGGGTAGTCCAGTTCGATGCTGACGCGGATGCGGGCGGACTCGTGGCGCACGGTGACCGTGGCGCGCGGCGGCGGACCGTCGGGCGGCACCGCGTCCACCGCCTCACGTGCCGCCCGCGCGGCGATCTTCGCGACGACCCGGTCGGCGATCCGGGTCGCTCCGCGCTCCGCGGGCGCGACCTGTGCCGCCACCGCTCACCGCCGCCGGTCGCCGCGGGTGCGGAAGAAGTCGCCGGGTTCCAGGTCTCCGTCGAGGAACCGTCCGGCGACGAAGCCGATGGCGCCCAGGGCGGCCACCAGCAGGAACGCCCCGAATCCGCCGAAGTATCCGGCGAAGCCAAGAGCCATTCCGGCCACCATGCCGATCACGGCCATGCTCATCGTGCGCTCCCTACTGAGGGCGTCCTTCTACTGAAGGCGTCCCTGCGGCTCGTCGTCTTCCTCGTCCGGCAGCTTCACATCGCTCACCGCGATGTTGACCTCGACGACCTCGAGCCCGGTCATGCGCTCGACGGCCGTGATCACGTTCTCGCGCACGTCCTGCGCGACGTCCGCGATCGATACGCCGTACTCGACGACGATCTCCAGGTCGAGCGCGGTCTGCACCTCGCCGACCTCGGCCTTCACGCCGCGCGACACCGACTTCGAGCCGCCGGGGACCCGGTCGCGCACGGCTCCGAAGGTCCGTGCGAGGCCGCCGCCCATCGCGTGCACGCCGTCGACGTCGCGCGCGGCGAGCCCGGCGATCTTCTCGACGACGCCGTCCGCGATGGTGGTGCGGCCGCGGCTGCCTGGGGCACCGCCGCCCCGTCCGGCCGCGGACGCCCCCGTGCTCTCTTTCGGGGAGTCCTTCTCCAGCGTCTGAGACGCCTTCCGCTGTCCGGTCTCGGTCATGGCCGTCCCGTCCCTTTCGAAAGGGGGTCTGCTCTGTAGATGCTCTTCACATTAAGCGCGGCCCCGCGCTCGCGCGCCCGGGATGCGGCAGGGTGGAGCCATGACAGGTGAGGGTTGGACCCAGGCCGTACGACGGCAGCTGGGGCTCGGCCGGGTCCTGCCGCTCGGCGGCGCGGGAGACGGCACGTGGGTGACGGAATCCGCGGCGGAGGGCGCGTTGCGCCAGATGGCTGAGCAGGTCGCCGGAGTGCGGCTCGGCACGGTCCGTATCGCGTTGGCCGATCCGGAGAAGGTGTACGCCGCGGTCGTGCCGGCACCGCCGAGCGCGCTGCCTCCCGGACCGCTGCGGATCACCGCGGACTTCGCTGCCGCGGTCGGGGAGCCACTGCCCGCGGCGGCTGAGCGGCTGCGTGCCGCGCTGTCCGGGGCGGCGGACCGGCTCGGTCTGCTGGCCGAGGAGGTGGATCTGAGGGTGACGGCCCTGCTCGACGAGAGCGCGGCCCCCGAAGACGTACGCCCTGAAGGGGAGCCGTCAAAGCGACCGGCGGACGAGGGCGGCGGCAGCGAGGGGGACGAGGGGCGCGTCGAGCGGGCCGCCCTCGCGGTGCCCGGGGTGGCCCGGCTCACCGGGGTGCTGGGCCGGGCCGTGGTCATCGAGGAGCGCCCGGCGACGGACACGCTGCCGCGCCGCCACGCGCGCGTGGAGCTCGCCACGGACCGCGGACACCGTGCTCTGGACGTGGCGCTCGCGGTCCGCGCGGCGGCCGGTGCCGCCCTGCCCGACCACCCGTCGGTGGCCGTGCTCGTCACCGAGGTGGGTTAGGGCCCGTGCCAGGATCTGTGCCGGTCAGTCGCCGAGGCCCGCGAGGTCGCGGAGCCGGCGGCCCTGGGCGGCGCGCTCGGCGACGCGCTGCTCTTCGTAGGAGCGGCCCGTGGCGCCCTGGAGCAGTGCCTTGGTCTCGATGACGGCGTCGCGCGGCGCGGCGATGAGCGCGGCGGCCAGGTCCTTGGCGGCGGCGTCGAGCTGGTCCGCGGGCACGACGAGGTTGGCGAGGCCCACCCGCTCGGCCTCGTCCGCGTGGACGAAGCGTCCGGTGGCGCAGATCTCCAGCGCGCGGGCATAGCCGACGAGCCCCACCAGCGGGTGCGTGCCGGTGAGGTCGGGGACCAGGCCCAGGCTGGTCTCGCGCATGGCGAACTGCACGTCGTCCGCCGCGATCCGCAGATCGCAGGCGAGCGCGAGCTGGAAGCCGGCGCCGATGGCGTGACCCTGGACGGCGGCGATGGACACGAGGTCGCTCCGCCGCCACCAGGTGAACGCGTCCTGGTACTCGGTGATGGTGGCGTCGAGCAGGCCGTCCTCACCGCGTGCCAGGTCGATGAAGGACGGCTCGCCGTCGAAGCCCTCGGGCGTGAACGCCTGCCGGTCGAGGCCCGCGGAGAAGGACTTGCCCTCACCGCGCAGCACCACGACGCGGACACTGCCGGGCAGCAGCTGACCGGCCTCGACCAACGCCCTCCACAGCGCGGGAGATTGGGCGTTGCGCTTGGCCGGATTGGTCAGCGTCACCGTGGCGACGGCCTCGTCGATGGTGAGGCGTACGCCGTCCTTGTCGAGAACCGGTGCGAGCTCGCTGTCGGACGAAGCCATGGGTGCCTCCGAATGGGTGCGGTCGGTCCGGACGCATGGGAGCGCCCGTAAGTGACTGCACAGTAACCACCCGGTCGATCAGCCCGACCGACCGGGTGGCCACCATCGGACCACCGGACTGCGTGCCGCCTGCCTGTCAGCCGGCGGCGGCCTTCTTGCCTCGCGTCGCCCCGCCGCGTCCCCGCAGCGTGACGCCGGATTCACTGAGCATCCGGTGTACGAACCCGTACGAACGGCCGGTCTCTTCGGCCAACGCCCGGATGCTCGCACCACCGTCGTACTTCTTCTTCAGGTCTGCCGCGAGCTTGTCGCGCGCGGCGCCGGTTACCCGGCTGCCCTTCTTCAGAGTCTCGGCCACCCGTGCCTCCTCATGGGAAGTGCGCTCTGGACTTCTCATGATCACCCCTCTCGGGCTTCCTGGCCACCCATTCGACAAGGTCCGTACGCCGGGGTTTGCCGTTCCCGGCGCGTCCATCACGAGCGGAATCAGTGATTCCGGGCGCTGGATTTCCCCTGGTCGAACGAGCGGCACGGCGAACCACCAGGTCAGGGCCGTGCAGGACGATGAGGCGCGCCTCTTCGCAGGTCGGCGCGGAAATCCGTGTATGCCACACCTCGGTACGAGGCCAGCTCACACAGATGAGGGATCACGGATCGGCCGAATGATCCATACGCAGTGGATCAGTCATTCGATCAAGCGCGGTGGACGCCCCGGCACGGGGCGTCCGGGCCTCAGGCGAGGGCGACCAGGTCCGCGTAGTCCTGGCCCCACAGGTCCTCGACACCGTCCGGGAGCAGGATGATCCGCTCCGGCTGGAGGGCCTCGACGGCGCCCTCGTCGTGCGTGACGAGGACGACCGCGCCCTTGTAGGTGCGCAGCGCGCCGAGGATCTCCTCGCGGCTCGCCGGGTCGAGGTTGTTGGTGGGCTCGTCCAGGAGGAGGACGTTGGCCGAGGAGACGACCAGGGTCGCGAGGGCGAGCCGGGTCTTCTCACCGCCGGAGAGCACACCGGCGGGCTTGTCGACGTCGTCCCCGGAGAAGAGGAACGAGCCGAGCGTCTTGCGGACCTCGACCAGGTCGAGGTCGGGAGCGGCCGAGCGCATGTTCTCCAGGACCGTGCGCTCCGGGTCGAGCGTCTCGTGCTCCTGCGCGTAGTACCCGAGCTTGAGGCCGTGGCCCTCGATGACCTGTCCGGTGTCGGGCTTCTCGGCGCCGCCGAGGAGCCGCAGCAGGGTGGTCTTGCCCGCGCCGTTGAGGCCGAGGATGACGACCCGCGAGCCCTTGTCGATCGCGAGGTCGACGTCGGTGAAGATCTCCAGCGAGCCGTACGACTTCGACAGGCCCTCGGCCATGAGCGGCGTCTTGCCGCACGGCGAGGGCTCGGGGAAGCGCAGCTTGGCGACCTTGTCGCTCTGGCGCACCGCCTCCAGGCCCGCGAGGAGCTTGTCGGCGCGCTTGGCCATGTTCTGCGCGGCGACGGTCTTGGTGGCCTTGGCGCGCATCTTGTCGGCCTGCGAGTGGAGCGTCGCGGCCTTCTTCTCGGCGTTCTGACGCTCGCGCTTGCGGCGCTTCTCGTCGGACTCGCGCTGCTGCTGGTAGAGCTTCCAGCCCATGTTGTAGACGTCGATCTGGGCGCGGTTGGCGTCCAGGTAGAACACCTTGTTGACGACCGTCTCGACCAGGTCGACGTCGTGGGAGATCACGATGAAGCCGCCGCGGTACGTCTTCAGGTAGTCGCGGAGCCAGACGATGGAGTCGGCGTCGAGGTGGTTGGTCGGCTCGTCGAGGAGGAGCGTGTCGGCGTCCGAGAAGAGGATGCGGGCCAGCTCGATGCGGCGGCGCTGACCTCCGGAGAGCGTGTGCAGGGGCTGGCCGAGCACGCGGTCGGGGAGGTTGAGCGCGGCGGCGATGGTGGAGGCCTCGGCCTCTGCCGCGTACCCGCCCTTGGTGAGGAACTCCGTCTCCTGGCGCTCGTACTGCTTCAGGGCCTTCTCGCGGGTCGCGCCCGAGCCGCTCGCGATGCGCTGTTCGTTCTCGCGCATCTTGCGGATCAGGGTGTCGAGGCCGCGCGCGGAGAGGATGCGGTCGCGGGCGAGCACGTCGAGGTCGCCGGTGCGGGGGTCCTGCGGGAGGTAGCCGACCTCTCCGGAGCGGGAGATCGTGCCGCCCGCGGGGATGCCCTCACCCGCCAGACACTTGGTGAGGGTGGTCTTGCCCGCGCCGTTGCGGCCGACGAGACCGATGCGGTCGCCCTTCGCGATGCGGAAGGAGGCGTTCTCGATGAGGATGCGGGCGCCGGCGCGCAGCTCGATGCCGGAAGCGGTGATCACGGGGGTACTCCTGAACAGAGTGGACGGCGAGTGGGACGACTGAGGTGCTCGGGACCGGTGTCTATGCCGTCCAACTGAGGAGAGGAGCTGCCATGGCAGCCAGTCTAACGGGCCGCCGCAACTAGTTTTCCGGGCGACCAACGGCGCCGGGGCCCCGCTCAAGGTCCCCGTTGCCCAGCGGGGTGCGGCCGGGAACGATCCTTCCGTAGTCGTCCACCGCCACGACCTGGGAGGTCCAGGGGGCGGTCCGCCCCGTGCAGGGCTGGGCGATCAGCAGGGCCCTGCCGCGGCGCACCGAGCGCGCCGGTTCGAAGGCGCAGCCGGGGCGGGCGGGCAGCACCCAGCGCAGGTCGCCGTCCGCGGTGCGGTAGGCGGCGATGCGGTCCGGGGTGACGACGGCCAGCATGCGGGTGCCGGGGGTGAGCGGTTGCAGGACTCCTGCGCCACCGCGGGCTTGCGGGGTGCGCAGCCAGTCGGTGACGGCGGGGACGGCGCGGTGCCAGCGCACGGAGCCGCCGTCGGCGCGCGCGGTGTCGGTGACCAGGCCGTCGTTCCAGAGCGTGAAGGCGTGCCCCGGCGCGGGCAGGAGCGTCACGGGGCGGCGTCCCGCGCGCGTGTACGTCCAGCGGGGGCTGCCGCTCTCCGTGTCGTACGCCTCGACGGCCGGTCCCCGCGTGCGCAGCCCGGGGTCCGTGGCGGGGCCGGTGGCCGGCGTGCGCGCGTGGACGGTGAGGTGGTCTCCGTAGGGGGCGGGCCGCGAGTGGTGGGCGGCGGTGATGAGGGGCAGGGCGAGCAGGGCGAGGGCCACGGGCAGGGCGATGCGCGTGCCCCGGCGGTCCGGGGCGGGCGGCTCGGGCGACGGCACGGGCGCCCCGCCGCCGGGTCCGGCCGCCTCGTGCGGCAGGCCGGTCGAGTCGAGCGGCAGAGCGGACATGACGCCCCCCTTCGGTGCCGAGGCCCACGGATCAGGCGCAGAGCGTAGCGGCGGGGTCTCCAGGGGGCCGCCGTTCGGTGGAGCGACACGGCGCGGGGAGCGGCCCGCGTCCCCCGTTCGGACCTCCGTCCGGCGCCCGGCGGGGGCGGGCATATCAGGATGAAGTGGCCGGTAGCCCGGCGCGGGGCGACGTGTGTCGCTCCGGATGCGCGGCAGAGGGGTGCGCCCATGCAGTTCGACGACGACGCCAACCTGGACACCTCCGAGGTGCAGGATGTGCGCGGCAGTCGCATCCCCGGCGGCAGGGCGACCGTGGGCGGCGGCGTCGCCGGGCTGATCGCACTGCTCCTGGGGCTCTTCTTCGGAGTGGGCCCCGACCAGCTGGGGCTCTCCTCCGGCGACGAGGAGCCCGAGGCCTCCTCCTCGTCCCTCGCGCAGGTGCAGCAGAGCTGCCACAAGGGGCGGGACGCGAACAGCAAGGAGGACTGCCGCATCGTGGCGGTGGTCAACAGCCTCCAGGACTACTGGCGGCCGGAGTTCCAGCGCCGTCGGGCGGCGTACTCCCCCGCGCGGACCGTCCTGTTCACCAGCCGTGTGGGCACCGCCTGCGGCACCGCGTCGTCGGCGGTCGGCCCGTTCTACTGTCCCGGCGACCGGAAGGTCTATCTGGACCTGGGCTTCTTCGACGAGCTGCGGACCAAGTTCGGCTCCACCGGCGGCCCCTTCGCGCAGGCGTACGTCGTGGCCCACGAGTACGGGCACCACGTGCAGAACCTGTCGGGAACCCTGCAGCGCTCCCAGGACGGGCGCACGGGCCGCGACAGCAACGCGGTGAAGGTCGAGCTGCAGGCCGACTGCTACGCCGGGGTCTGGGCGCGGCACGCGACCCGCAGCCCGGACGACCGCACCGGAAGGCCGCTGATCAGCAGCCTCGACGACAACGACATCCGCGACGGCCTGGACGCGGCGGCCGCGGTGGGCGACGACCGCATCCAGGAGAAGTTCCAGGGCCGGGTCACCCCTGAGTCCTGGACGCACGGCTCGGCCGAGCAGCGCCAGCAGTGGTTCTACCAGGGCTATCGCACCGGCGACATGGCCCAGTGCGACACCTTCCGCTGACCCGGGCCCCGAGGGCTACTCCCCGCCCGTGTGCACCTGGAAGGCCGCGCGGCGCACGGCCTTGGCGAGTGCCGGGTCGGGGTGGGCGGCGGCGAGGGCGACCAGGACCTGGACGGTGCGGGGGTGCCCGACGCGGCGCACCTCGTCGAGGAGGGCGGGCACGGTGGGCTGGACCGCCGACTCCAGGTGCCGGACGAGGAGTTGCGCCTCGCCGTGGTCGGCGACTGCGGCCGCGGTGTCGACCCAGAGCCAGGTGGACTCGTCGCGGGTCAGCACGAGGTGGACATCCTCGGGGTCGGCGCCCTCCTGCTCGGCGAGCCACAGCAGAGCGTAGGGGCGCAGCGGGGGCTCCTCGACGACAGCCCTGACCTCCGCCTCGGCCGGGGCGCCGACGACGCGCAGCGCCTCGAAGGCGAGGCCGCGCAGCAGGGCGTCCTCGCCGCGGGCGGCGGTGAGGAGGTCGGTGACGGCGCTGCCGACGGTGCGGGCGGCGAGCCAGGCGCGGTATTCGGCGCGGGCCGCGTTGGGCCGCAGGCGGGCGCAGCCGCGCAGCATGTCCTCGGCGGACTGCTCGATGTGGCCGGCCGGGCTCTGCGCGGCGACGCAGATCTGCTCCAGCTTGACCCAGACCGCCCAGCTGCCGAGCGGGGTGAGCGTGGCCTGGCCGTCGGCGTAGGTGAGCGCGCCGACGGAGGCGAGGCCGTGCAGGGCCCAGTCGAGGAGGGCCGGCAGCGGGGGTGCCTCATCGCCGCGGTCGGCCAGGGCGGCCGGGTCGGCCGGGTCGGCGGCGGGCTGGGGCTGGGGCTGGGGGCCGTAGGGGATCTCGCAGCGTTCGGTGCGCAGTTCCGTGACCCGCTGGTCCAGGAGGTCGAGCAGCTGCGGCACGGGGACGGGGCCCGCCGACAGCTGGAGGAAGGACAGGACCTGCGGCATGGCCTCGACGGTCTCGGCGACGGCCGCGGGGGCGAGGTCGTCGGGCGCCGGGTGGGCCAGCGACCAGGCGTCGAAGAGGGCGACCCAGCCGCGCAGCACGGCGGTGTCGTCGCGGTCCCAGGCGCGCAGCCGCCAGCCGGGGCGTGCGCTGTCGCCGTGCACCTCGATGAGGCCCGCGAGACGGGCGGTGTCCCAGTCGGCGCGGACCTGAGCGGGGGTCAGTCCCAGCTCGGTGGCGGCCCGTTCGGCGGTGGCGTCGGAGAGGGTGCCCTTGCCGTCGGGGCTCGCGCCGGTGCCGCCGGGGCCGGGGCGGAGGGCGGCGTCGGCCCAGCGGGCGACCCGTACGGCGTCCGCGAGGCCGGCGCGCGCTCCCCGGGCCAGTTCGGCGGGAGCGGGCGTGCCCTCGGGTGGGCGGGGTGCGGGACGGCGTGTTCGGCGGTTGCTCATCGCGCCGGGCGCGGCGGAGAGGGGGCGTGTTGCGTCGCGCCGGGCCTCTCCTCGCTCTTCGGCCCTCGAATAGGGCGCACGGACAAGTCGGAGCCTGGAGTCGCGCGGGGTACGGGACGTCACGGGGGCAGTCTTCCTGTTGACGGTCCGAAAACCCAAACGGAATGGTGGCGCAGGGTCACAGCAAGGGGGTGAGGAAGCGCCGCAGCACCTCTTCGTAGCCCGCCGGGTCGGCGTTCCACATGGCGCCGTGCGGGGCGTCGGGCACGGGGTGCAACGTGACGAGGTCCGGGCGCTGTTCGGCCAGCCTGCGGGAGAGGGCCCAGGGCGCGACGGTGTCGTCGGGGCCGTGCACGACGAGGGTCGGCACCCGCAGTGTCGCGGGGTCAGCGGCCTCCCGGAGCCGGTCGCCGCGCAGCCCCGTGCGTCCCTGGGCCGCACGGACCGCAAGCGGAAGGAGCGGTCCGGGGGTGCGGCGGGCGCCGGCGAGGGCCCGCAGGGTGGTCTCCCAGTTCAGTACCGGCGAGTCGAGGACGAGGCCGCTGATGCGGTCGCGCAGCGCCGAGTGGGCGGCGGTGTGCAGGCACATGGCGGCGCCGGTGGACCAGCCGTGCAGGACGACGCGCCCGGCGCCGTGGCGCACGGCGTGGCGCACGGCGGCGTCCACGTCACGCCACTCCGTCTCGCCGAGGTGGCCGAGGCCGTCCGGGGAGCGGGGGGCGCCCGGGTCGCCGCGGTAGGCGAGGTCGAGGACCGGGACGCGCAGGCGGCGCAGGAAGTCCATGACGACCATGGGGTGTTCGCGGGTCGTGCCCAGGCCGTGCACGGTGATGACCCAGGTGTCCCGGGCGCCGGGCACGAACCAGGCGGGCAGGGCACCGAGTTCGCCGGGGACGGTGACGTCCTCGTAATCGATGCCGAGCGCGGCGCGCGGGTCACCGATGTGGACCTGTGGGGTGAGCCGGACGCGGTCGCCGGGTCCGAGGGAGCCGTGGGTGACGGCTTCGAGGCGGCGTACGACCGTGTCGGCCTCGTGCGGGGCGGACTCCAGGACGGGGCCGACGATCGCGTGGGTGCCGTCGCCGCTCAGGCCGTACGTGCCGGGGCGGAGGCTCGCGAGGGCGCGGGTGAGGCTGATCCGGCCCGCGGCCGTGGCGTGCACGGTGAGGCGTGGGTCGGTCGGCAGGGGTCGGCCCGCGGGCACCTTGAGAGCGGCGTCGCTGGCGAAGCGGCCCGCCGCGATGGCGGCCGCGGCCGTCCCCAGGGCGGCTGTGACTGCGGTGACGGCCGCTGCCGTCGCTTTGGCTGGGCGCACCGTCCCAGTGTCCGGGGCCGAGGGCTCCGGGGCCAGTGGGCGGTGTCCGCGGGGTGACGCGCCGGGTCAGTCGGCGGGCCTGCCGTACCCGCGCAGTTTCTCTTCCGCTTCGCGCAGCTGCCCCGGGGAGAGGAGGGTCGGGGCGTGGCCGGGGACCGCGGCTGCCGTGAGCCAGAGGCGGGACATCCATTCCAGTTGGGCCGTGCGGTCGTAGGCCTGGGAGAGATTGTCCCCGTAGGTGACCGTTCCGTGGTTCTGGAGGAGGCATCCCGTGCGGTCGCGCAGGGCCCTGAGCATGTGCTCGGCCAACTCTTCGGTGCCGTAGAGCGCGTAGGGCGCGACGCGGACCGGGCCGCCGAGGATGCCGGTCATGTAGTGGACCGCCGGGAG
This sequence comes from Streptomyces sp. NPDC093510, assembly GCF_040683555.1. Classification (NCBI taxonomy): domain Bacteria; kingdom Bacillati; phylum Actinomycetota; class Actinomycetes; order Kitasatosporales; family Streptomycetaceae; genus Streptomyces; species Streptomyces sp. NPDC093510. Next base: position 392,807 of record NZ_JBFBEE010000004.1, on the reverse strand, counting down.
CTCGGGGACCAGCATCGAGACGGCCGTGGCGTGCACGGCGTGGGTGTGGACGACGGCGCCCGCGTATGTGTTGCGATAGATCGCGAGGTGCATGGGGAGTTCGCTGGTCGGCGGGAGGTCGCCGAAGAGCTGTCGTCCTTCGAGGTCGACGCCGACGGCGTCCTCGGGCCGCAGCCGGTCGTAGGGGACTCCGCTCGGGGTGACGAGGACCGTGCCGCCGACGCGTACGGAGACGTTGCCCGAGGTGCCGACGACCAGGCCGTCCCGCACCGTCCTGCGAGCGGTCCCGACCAGCTCGGCCCAGGCGTTCCGGATGGCGTCGCGCGCCGCTTCCCGCTCCTCGTCCCGCTGCTCAGTCATGCGGTGATCCTGCCAGCCGGACGCCGGGAGCCGTACCCGCGTGATCAGGATCTCTTTCGACGGGCCCGACCCGTTCCGCGGGCTGCTCGGAGCCGGTCGTGCGAGGACCCGTCATCGGATGGCGGAACCCGACACTCCGCCCAGTTTGCGGGCCTCCCGGGGGGCCTCCGTACGATCGTCGTCGGACACCTGGTCCATACGGAGCGAGGGCACTCCGCTTCGGGTCACCGCACCGCCCGACCCAGTTCACTTTCCGTTCACCCGGGTTGCCTACGTTCCACATGCCACTGACGTCCAACAGAAGCCTGGGTAAATGGAACACATCACGCTTCTCCTCGGGATCGTGATCGTCACCGCTCTCGTGTTCGATTTCACGAACGGTTTCCACGACACTGCCAACGCGATGGCGACGACCATCTCGACCGGCGCTCTCAAGCCCAAGACGGCGGTGGCCATGTCCGCCGTGCTCAACCTCGTCGGAGCCTTCCTCTCCGTCGAAGTCGCCAAGACGATCTCAGGCGGCATCGTCAACGAGGACGGCCTCAAAACCGAGGTGATCTTCGCCGCGCTCGTCGGCGCGATTCTCTGGAACCTCCTGACCTGGCTGGTCGGCCTGCCCTCCAGCTCCTCCCACGCGCTCTTCGGCGGCCTCATCGGTGCCGCGGTCATGTCGATGGGCTGGTCGTCGATCAACGGCGGCACCGTCGTCACCAAGATCCTGATCCCGGCCCTCGCCGCGCCGCTCGTGGCGGGTCTCGCCGCTGCGCTGGCCACACGCCTGACGTACCGGATCGGCCGCAACACCGACACCAAGGCCACCGCCAAGGGCTACCGCGCGGGCCAGATCGCCTCCGCGGGCCTCGTCTCGCTGGCCCACGGCACCAACGACGCGCAGAAGACCATGGGCATCATCACGCTCGCCCTGGTCACCGGCGGCGTCCTGAACCCCGGCGCGAACCCCCCGATGTGGGTCATCGTCTCGGCCGGTGTGGCCATCGCCCTCGGCACGTACCTCGGCGGCTGGCGCATCATCCGCACCATGGGCAAGGGCCTCACCGACCTCCAGCCGCAGCAGGGCTTCGCCGCCCAGACCAGCGCCGCGACGGTCATCCTGGCCTCCTCGCACCTGGGCTTCTCGCTCTCCACCACCCAGTCCTGCTCCGGCGCCGTGATGGGCGCGGGCCTCGGCCGCAAGGGCGGCGTGGTCCGCTGGTCGACCGCGACCCGGATGTTCATCGCCTGGGGTCTGACCCTGCCGGCCGCCGGTCTGGTCGGCGCGGGCGCCGAGTTCCTCACCCAGCAGGGCCCCTGGGGCGTCGCGGTCACCGCCGCGCTCCTGGTCGCGGGCTCCGCCGTCATCTGGGCGCTCTCGCGGCGCAACGCCGTCACCCACACCAACGTCACCGACGACGAGATCCGCCACGACGGCACCACGGCCGCCGAGCCCGCGGGCGTCGTCACCACCGCGATCGCCGCCGTCAGCCCGCCCCCGGTGGGCACGACGGCCGCCATGACCGGCCCGGACGAGGCCGTCAAGGCCACCCTCTCGGCCCCGACCACGACCACGACCGGCGCCATGGCGGACCCCGCCAGGCCGGCGACGGTGTAAGGACAGACGACCATGAGCATCGACTGGGCAGCTCTCGGCTCCGTCTTCGGAGTCAGCCTCGTGGTGACCGTGGCCCTGGTGGGCCTGTTCACCCTCGGGATCGTCGGCCTCTCCCAGCAGGAGCGGGCGGCCTCCTCCACCGGCGGCTCCGCGGCCATGGCCCGCACCGGCGCGTACGCCTGCTTCGCCCTGTGCGCGGCGGCCGTGGCGTACGGGATCTATCTGATCGTCGCCTGACACAGCAGCGTTCCCGGGTGGGGCGCGGAGCGTGCGAAAACGCTCCGCGCCCCACTCTTGTATGTGGGCCCCAACACACTCTCCCACCGCAGGTCAACGGCGAGTTGACGGGCATTCGCGGGGCGTGGTGGACTGCCGGGGCCAACTACGGCGGCAGAAGAGGAAGCCGGTGCGAATCCGGCGCGGTCCCGCCACTGTCACCGGGGAGAGACCTCCCCGCGAGCCAGGAACTCTCGCCGCCGATCACGTCGAACCAGGGCGCGGACACCCTGAGTGAGGACATATCGCCATGCTCGGCCGCCCGTTGCCGGTTCCTTCTCTGAGTACGAGTTCCCTCCTCAGCGCAGCGGCGGGCTGAGCCCATGAGTGCCGATCGCGACTTCGCGTACGGCGCCGCCGCCGGACTCCTCGGTGACCTGCTGCTCGGCGATCCCCGCCGTGGCCATCCTGTCGCCGCGTTCGGACGGGCGGCGGGTGCCGTCGAACGGGTGCTGTGGCGCGACCACCGCGGGTGGGGCGCGCTGCACGCCGTGGTGTGCGCCGGGGGTGCGGCGGGCGCCGCCGTCCTCGCCTCTTCTCTCGTACGCCGGTCACGTGCCGGGTCCGTGGCGCTGACCGCCGCCGCGACCTGGGCCGTGGTCGGCGGGACCTCGCTCGGCCGTGAGGCGCGGGCGATCGGCGGGGCGCTGGAGGCCGGCGACGTCGAGGTCGCGCGGGAGCGGCTGCCGCATCTGTGCGGGCGGGACCCGCAGGCGCTGGACGCCGACGGCATCGCGCGGGCCGTCGTGGAGTCCGTCGCCGAGAACACGTCCGACGCGGTGGTGGGGGCGCTCGTGTGGGGCGCCTTCGGCGGGGTGCCGGGGCTCGTCGCCTTCCGTGCCGTGAACACGCTCGACGCGATGGTCGGGCACAAGTCGTCGCGGTACCGGCGCTACGGCTGGGCCTCCGCGCGGCTCGACGACGTCTTCGGCTGGCCGGGGGCGCGGCTCACCGCCGTGCTGGCCGCGCTGGCCGGGGAGTCACCCTCGGGGGCGGTGCGGGCGTGGCGCGCGGACGCCGCGAAGCATCCGAGCCCCAACGCCGGACCCGTCGAGGCCGCCTTCGCCGGGGCGCTGGGCGTCCGGCTCGGCGGGACCCTGTCGTACGCGGGACGGGTCGAGCACCGGCCCGTGCTGAACACGGACGGGCGTGACGTGGGCGTGGCCGACATCGAGCGGGCAGTGAAGCTTTCCCGGTGCGTGAGCTGGCTGGCTCTAGGCGCCTCGGTGACCGCCCGCCTGGCGCTGCGGTCGGCAAAGTCAGGGAGAAACGTATGAGTGGTGGGCTGCTCGTCGCAGGGACCACCTCGGACGCCGGGAAGAGCGTCGTCACCGCGGGCATCTGCCGGTGGCTGACCCGCAAGGGTGTGTCCGTCGCGCCGTTCAAGGCGCAGAACATGTCCCTCAACTCCTTCGTCACCCGCGAGGGCGCCGAGATCGGGCGGGCGCAGGCCATGCAGGCGCAGGCCGCCCGCGTCGAGCCGAGCGCGCTGATGAATCCCGTGCTGCTCAAGCCCGGCGGCGACCGCTCCAGCCAGGTCGTGCTGATGGGCAAGCCGGTGGGCGAGATGAGCGCCCGCGGCTACCACGGAGGGCGGCAGGCGGCGCTGCTCGACACCGTCGTGGGGTGTCTGGAGGAGCTGCGGGGCAGCTATGACGCCGTGATCTGTGAGGGCGCGGGCAGTCCCGCCGAGATCAACCTGCGGCGCACCGACATCGTGAACATGGGCATCGCGCGCGCCGCCCGCTTCCCCGTGCTCGTCGTCGGGGACATCGACCGGGGCGGGGTCTTCGCGTCGTTCTTCGGGACGACGGCGCTGCTGAGCGCGGCCGACCAGGAGCTCGTCGCCGGCTACCTGGTGAACAAGTTCCGTGGGGACGTCTCCCTCCTCGAGCCCGGTCTCGACATGCTGCTCGGGCTCACCGGGCGGCGTACGTACGGCGTGCTGCCGTTCCAGCACGGGCTCGGCATCGACGAGGAGGACGGCCTGCGGGTCTCCCTGCGGGGTGCGGTGCGGGAGTCCGTGGTGGCGCCGCCGGTCGGCGAGGACGTGCTGCGGGTCGCCGTGTGCGCCGTGCCGCTGATGTCCAACTTCACGGACGTCGACGCGCTGGCCGCCGAGCCGGGCGTCGTCGTGCGGTTCGTGGACCGGGCGGAGGAGCTCGTCGACGCCGACCTCGTCGTCGTACCGGGCACGCGCGGGACCGTGCGCGCCCTTCAGTGGCTGCGCGAGCGCGGCCTCGCGGACGCCCTCGCGCGCCGCGCCGCCGAGGGGCGGCCCGTGCTCGGCATCTGCGGCGGCTTCCAGGTCCTCGGCGAGCACATCGAGGACGAGGTCGAGTCGCGTGCCGGGTCCGTCGACGGGCTCGGGCTGCTGCCCGTGCGGGTGCGGTTCGCCCGCGAGAAGACCCTCGCGCGGCCGGTGGGCGAGGCCCTCGGGGAGCGCGTCGAGGGGTACGAGATCCATCACGGCGTGGCCGACGTCGCGGGCGGGGAGACCTTCCTGGACGGCTGCCGGGTCGGCGAGGTGTGGGGCACGCACTGGCACGGGTCGCTGGAGAGCGACGCGTTCCGGCGCCGGTTCCTCGCCGAGGTCGCCCGCGCGGCCGGACGCCGTTTCGTGCCGGCCCCAGACACCAGCTTCGCCACCCTGCGGGAGGAACAGCTAGACCTGCTCGGCGACCTGATCGAAGAACACGCGGACACGGACGGACTCCTGGACCTGATCGAGAACGGCGCGCCGAAGGGTCTGCCGTTCATCGCGCCGGGAGCGCCCTCGTGAGCGCCGCCACGCACCACCGCTTCAAGGAGGCCCTGTGACCACCCCGTATCCGTTCACCGCCCTCGTCGGGCAGGACGACCTGCGGCTCGCGCTCTTGCTGAACGCCGTATCGCCCGCTGTCGGCGGCGTGCTCGTGCGGGGGGAGAAGGGCACCGCCAAGTCCACCGCCGTGCGCGCTCTCTCGGCGCTGCTCCCGGAGGTCCCGGTCGTCGCCGGGTGCCGCTTCTCGTGCGATCCGGCGGCCGCCGACCCGAACTGCCCCGACGGCCCGCACGAGGCGGGCGGCGCCACGGCGCGGCCCGCGCGGATGGTGGAGCTGCCGGTCGGCGCGTCCGAGGACCGGCTCGTCGGCGCCCTGGACATCGAGCGTGCGCTCGCGGAGGGCGTCAAGGCGTTCGAGCCCGGCCTGCTCGCCGACGCGCACCGCGGCATCCTGTACGTGGACGAGGTCAATCTGCTCCACGACCACCTGGTCGACCTGCTCCTGGACGCGGCCGCGATGGGCGCCTCGTACGTGGAGCGCGAAGGCGTCTCCGTGCGGCATGCCGCGCGGTTCCTGCTCGTCGGCACGATGAACCCCGAAGAGGGCGAGCTGCGGCCGCAGTTGCTCGACCGGTTCGGTCTCACCGTCGAGGTGGCCGCGTCCCGTGAGACCGACCAGCGCGTCGAGGTCGTACGGCGGCGGCTGGCGTACGACGACGATCCCGAGGGCTTCGCGGGGCGCTTCGCCGAGGACGAGTCCGCGCTGCGGGCCCGCGTCGCGGCGGCCCGCGCACTGCTCCCCCAAGTCGTCCTGGGCGACGCGGCGTTGCGGCAGATCGCGGCGACCTGCGCGGCGTTCGAGGTCGACGGGATGCGCGCGGACATCGTGATGGCGCGCACGGCGACGGCGCTGGCCGCGTGGGAGGGCCGTACCGACGTGCAGAGCGAGGACGTGCGGCAGGCCGCGCTGCTCGCGCTGCCGCACCGCAGGCGCCGCAACCCCTTCGACGCGCCGGGCCTCGACGAGGACAAGCTCGACGAGACGCTGGAGGAGGCGCGCGAGAACGAGGCTTCCGAGGAGCCCGAGCCGCCTGAGAGCGGCTCCCCCGACGGCGACGACGACCCCGACCCCGACGGGCCCGGCGGAGGCGGCGGGCAGCCCCCGGCCGGAGAGGGCCCCGACTCCCCCGAGCTGCCCTCCCAGAACCAGGGCCCGGAGGCCGAGGAGTCCGAGGAGGCCCCGGCCCCGCAGGAGCCCGCCCCTGCTCCGGGCGGGGCCTCCGGCGAGCAGCAGGCCGTTCGCGCCGCCGAGCCGTTCCGCACGAAGATGCTGAGCGTGCCCGGCATCGGCGAGGGCGCGGCCGGACGGCGCTCGCGGGCGCGGACCGAGCACGGCCGTACGACGGGTTCGCGCCGCCCTCGCGGAGCCCTCACCAAGCTGCACCTGGCGGCGACGGTGCAGGCCGCCGCCCCGCACCAGAAGGCGCGCGGGCGCTCGGGGGCCGGTCTCGTCGTACGCCGTGACGACCTGCGGCAGGCGACGCGCGAGGGGCGCGAGGGCAACCTCGTGCTGTTCGTCGTGGACGCGTCCGGGTCGATGGCGGCGCGGCAGCGCATGAGTGCCGTGAAGGGTGCCGTGCTCTCGCTCCTCCTGGACGCCTATCAGCGGCGCGACAAGGTGGGGCTCGTGACGTTCCGCGGCAAGGGCGCCGAGGTGGCGCTGCCGCCGACCTCGTCGGTGGACGCCGCCGCGGCCCGCCTCGAATCGCTGCCGACCGGCGGCCGCACACCGCTGGCCGAGGGCCTGCTGAAGGCGCACGACGTGCTGCGTGTGGAGCGGCTGCGGGACGCCGCGCGGCGGCCGCTGGTGGTCGTGGTGACGGACGGGCGGGCGACGGGCGGTGTGGAGCCGGTGGCCCGCGCGGGCCGTGCGGCCCGGCTGTTCGCGGCGGACGGGGTCGCCTCGGTCGTCGTCGACTGCGAGTCGGGCTACGTACGCCTCGGTCTCGCGGGCCAGTTGGCGGGCGAGCTCGGCGGTACGGCCGTGACCCTCGACGAGCTGCGGGCCGACTCGATCGCCGGCCTCGTCAAGGACGTACAGGGAATGAACTCGCCTTCTAGGAGGGCCGCTTAATGCCGCAGGGACAGCCGAGTGTCGTACCGGACGACGGGCTGACGACACGCCAGCGCCGCAACCGTCCGCTGGTCTTCGTCCACACGGGCATCGGGAAGGGCAAGTCGACCGCCGCGTTCGGTCTGGCGCTGCGCGCCTGGAACCAGGGGTGGCCGATCGGGGTGTTCCAGTTCGTGAAGTCGGCGAAGTGGAAGGTCGGCGAGGAGAACGCGCTGAAGGTCCTCGGCGCCTCCGGCGAGGGCGGCACGGTCGCCTGGCACAAGATGGGCGAGGGCTGGTCGTGGATCCAGCGCGCCCCCGCCGAGGGCGAGTTGACGAACGAGGACAAGGCCCGCGAGGGCTGGGAGCAGGTCAAGCGCGACCTCGCCGAGGAGACGTACAAGCTGTACGTCCTCGACGAGTTCGCCTACCCGATGCACTGGGGCTGGATCGACACGGACGAGGTCGTGGAGGTGCTGCGGAACCGCCCCGGCACCCAGCACGTGGTCATCACGGGCCGCAACGCCCCGCAGCAGCTGATCGACTTCGCGGACCTCGTCACCGACATGTCCAAGGTCAAGCACCCGATGGACGCAGGCCAGAAGGGCCAGAGGGGCATCGAGTGGTAGCTCGGCTCGTCATCGCGGCGCCGTCGTCGGGCAGCGGGAAGACGACCGTCGCGACGGGCCTGATGGCCGCGTTCGCGGCGGCCGGGCTCGCCGTGTCCCCGCACAAGGTCGGGCCCGACTACATCGACCCCGGCTACCACGCGCTGGCGACCGGCCGCCCCGGCCGCAACCTCGACGCATACCTGTGCGGGCCCGACCTGGTCGCGCCGCTGTTCGCGCACGGGGCGGCCGGGTGCGACCTCGCCGTGATCGAGGGCGTGATGGGGATGTACGACGGGGCGGCGGGCCAGGGCGAGCTGGCCTCCACCGCCCACGTCGCGAAGCTGCTGCGGGCACCGGTCGTGCTGGTCGTCGACGCGTCGTCGCAGTCGCGGTCGGTGGCGGCGCTCGTGCACGGCTTCGCCTCCTGGGACCCCGAGGTGCGGGTCGCGGGCGTCATCCTCAACAAGGTGGGCTCGGACCGGCACGAGGCGCTGTTGCGGGAGGCGCTCGACGCCTCTGGGGTGCCCGTGCTGGGCGTACTGCGCCGCGTGGCCCAAGTGAGCGCGCCGTCACGGCACTTGGGGCTCGTACCGGTGGCCGAGCGGCAGACCGAGGCGGTGGAGTCCGTCGCCGCGTTGGCCTCGCAGGTGCGGGAGGGGTGCGACCTGGACGCCCTGCTCACACTGGCCCGCAGCGCGCCCTCGCTGTCAGGTGACGCGTGGGATCCGGTTGCGGCTGTGGCCTGCGGCGCTTCTCTCCCCGATCCCGCCCCTTCCCGAAACCGGGGCTCCGCCCCGAACCCCGGCACGGGGCTCGGTGGACGGGCTGGACACCCCCCGGCCGGGCGCGAAGGGCAGCGCCCCGTCGTCGCCGTCGCCGGTGGGGCCGCCTTCACCTTCTCCTACGCCGAGCACGCGGAGCTGCTCACGGCCGCCGGGGCGGAGGTCGTACCGTTCGATCCCCTCCACGACGAGCAACTGCCCGACGGGACGGCCGGGCTGGTCATCGGGGGCGGTTTCCCCGAGGTGTACGCGCCCGAGCTGTCCGCCAACGAACCGCTCAGGAAGGCCGTGGCCGCACTCGCGCTCTACGGGGCGCCCGTGGCCGCCGAGTGCGCGGGCCTGCTCTACCTCTCCCGTGAGCTGGACGGGAAGCCGATGTGCGGGGTGCTGGACGCCGCGGCGCGGATGTCGGAGCGGCTGACGCTCGGCTACCGGGAGGCGGTGGCCGTGTCGGACAGCGTGCTCGCGCCCGCGGGGACGCGGATGCGGGGCCACGAGTTCCACCGCACGGTCGTCGAGCCGGGCGCGGGGGCGGCCCCCGCGTGGGGCCTGCACCAGCCCGAGCGGCGCGTCGAAGGCTTCGTACAGGGAAATGTGCACGCCAGTTATCTGCACACGCACTGGGCGGCGGAGCCGGGCGTCGCACGCCGGTTCGTCGGAAGATGCACGCCGTGACCGGAGAGCGGCCCTCATTCCGCGATGCCCACCACGAGCCAGATGAACGCCGCGCCCGCCACCGTGCACAGGAGGGTCGAGCGGGCCGGGTGGTCGTGGTGCGCCTCGGGCAGGATCTCGGCCGCCGCGAGATACAGCAGCGCGCCGCCGAAGAAGCCCAGATAGCTGCCGAGGAGTTGCTCCGGAATGGTGAAGAGCAGCGTCGACGCGGCGCCCACCACCGGGGCCGCCGCGTCCGCGAACAGCATGGCGAGGGCTTTGCGGCGAGCGTTCCCGTACAGGCTGGTGATCGTGTACGTGTTGAAGCCGTCCGCGAAGTCGTGGGCGACGACGGCCAGCGCGACGGCCGCGCCCATGCCGCCGCCCACCTGGAAGGCGGCGCCGATCGCGACGCCGTCCATCACGCTGTGCCCGACCATCGCGGCGGCCGCCGTGAGCCCGACCTCCGGGACCCGGCCGTGCTCGCCCTCCCCGGCTCCGTGCGCGGCCTGGCGGCCCGCGAGGAGACGTTCCACCAGATGGGCGACGAGGAAGCCGGCGACGAACAGGAGCAGGGCCGCCGGTACGCCGAAGACGGGCTGCCCCGCGGCCTCCAGTGCCTCCGGCAGCAGGTCGAGGCCGACGACACCGAGCATCAGCCCGCCCGCGAGCCCGAGGACGAGGTGGCGCCGGTCGGTGACCCGCTGGGCCGTCCAGCCGCCCACCAGGGTCATGAGAAAGGCGCCGAGCGCCACGAACACCGCCATGGCCCCTTGCTAGCCGATTGACCCCCTGCCCCGCACATCCACCACCCCCGTCCCACACGAAAGGACCTACTCTCCATGTCCGGTGCCGGAAAGGTGACGTCCGCCGAGGACGTCGTGCTCGTCGTCGGCGTCGGCGCCTGTGAGGACGCTCCGGTGGCGGAGGTGCTCGGCCTCGTCCGGGACGCGGTCCGCGAGGCGGGTTTCCCCGAGGCGGCGGTCGCCGAGCTGGCGACGGTCGACGTGAAGGGCGAGGAGCCGGGGATCGTCGGGGCGGCCGCACGGCTCGGCGTGCCGCTCGTGACGTACTCGGCGCGGGATCTGGCGGATGTGACGGTGCCGAATCCGTCGGCGCGGTCCCGGGCCGCGGTGGGCACGCCGTCCGTGGCGGAGGCGGCGGCGCTGCGGGGCGGCGGCGAACTCCTCGTACCGAAGCGGAAGTCGGCGCCCGTGGGGCGCCCGCCGATGGCGACGTGCGCGATCGCGGCCCGGCCGGGCACCCCCGCCGTCCCGGTCGACCTGCGCCACCACGGGGACGCGGAGGTGCGGGACGACGGCGCGGACCTCACCGACCTCGCCGTGAACGTACGCTCCGACACTCCCCCGGCGTGGCTCAAGGAGGTCATCGCCACGTCCCTCGACGGCCTGGCGGCCTATCCGGACGGCCGGGCGGCGCGGGAGGCGGTGGCGGCGCGGCACGGTCTGGCGCCCGACCGGGTGCTGCTCACCGCGGGCGCGGCGGAGGCCTTCGTCCTCCTCGCCCGCGCGCTGAAGGTCCGTCACCCCTACGTCGTGCACCCGCAGTTCACCGAGCCGGAGGCCGCGCTGCGGGACGCGGGGCACGCGGTGGGGCGGGTCCTGCTGCGGGAGGAGAACGGCTTCCGGCTCGACGCCTCCGCCGTACCCGAGGAGGCCGACCTGGTGGTCGTCGGCAACCCCACCAATCCGACGTCGATCCTCCACCCGGCGGCCTCCATCGCCGCCCTGGCCCGGCCCGGCCGGATTCTGGTGGTCGACGAGGCGTTCATGGACGCGGTGCCGGGCGAGCGGGAGGCGTTGGCGGGCCGCACGGACGTCCCGGGCCTGGTGGTCCTGCGCAGCCTCACCAAAACGTGGGGCCTCGCGGGTCTGCGCATCGGCTACGTCCTCGCCGCGCCGGACACGATCTCCGCGCTCGCACAGGCGCAGCCGCTGTGGCCGGTGTCCTCGCCCGCCCTGGAGGCGGCGCGGGCGTGTGTGGGGCCGAGGGCGCTGGCCGAGTCCGGTCACGCGGCGCACCGCATCGCCGCGGACCGCTCCCATCTCCTCGCCGGGCTCGCGGAGTTGTCCCCGTGCGGGGTTCGCTCGGTGGGACCCGCCGAGGGGCCTTTCCTGCTGGTGCGGGTGCCGGGGGCGGCCGGGGTGCGGGAGCGGCTTCGGGGGCTCGGGTTCGCTGTGCGGCGCGGCGATACGTTTCCTGGCCTGGGGCCCGACTGGATCCGACTGGCCGTCAGGGACCGCCCCACCTCGGACCGCTTCCTGGCCGCCCTCACCACGACATTGCACATGTAGGCCTCCGGCAACCGGCCCGGCCCACCGGTGCAGTTGCCCCTGACTGTTCGTCACCGCCCCGTCTCTGATAGTTGTTTCAGCGGGGTACGGGCACATGCCCGTGGCGGTGTCCCCCGGCACCGCAGGGAGGACATATATGAGCACCACCACTCGGGACGAGATCCTCACGGGCGAGCAGCGGGCGGTGAATCACGCGTACGACTGCTATGCCATGAAGCTGGCCGAACTGGGCGGCACCTCGGCCGCCACCGCGTCGGCGAGCGGCAAGGACGGGATCGCCAACCGGGCCGAGGCGCAGGCGCGCGCGGAGGCCTACGGAGGGCTCAACGGCGAGGCCCTGGTCTTCTCCCGCGTCGACGCGCCGGAGGACCCGGGAGGCGACCCCCGGCCCTGGTACATCGGGCGCCGCGGAGTGCACGACGCCTCGCACGAGCCGGTGGTCCTGCTGTGGACCAGCCCCCTGGCGAAGAGGTGGCTGGAGACCCGGCCGGAGAACCCGGGCGAGGTGGTCCTGCGTCGGCAACTCCGCTGTGCACAGCGGATCGTCGAGAGTTACTTCGACGAGATCTCCCTGTCGACAGCCGCTTCCGCACCCGCTCCCGCACCCGTGGCCGTGCCCGAGCCCGCCCCTGCACCGGAGCCCGCACCTGTGCCGGCCCCCACCCCCAGAGACGTCGTACGACGCCGGCGGCGGAAGGGGCTGCAGCCGGACGAGTTCCTGCTGAGGGAGCTGCAGCGTTCGCGCGGCGGCCGGATGCGGGACATCGTCGAGACCATCCGCCGCGACCAGATGAAGCTGGTCACCGGCTCGCCCTCGGACATCCTCGTCGTGCAGGGCGGCCCCGGCACCGGCAAGTCGGCGGTCGGTCTCCACCGGGTGACCTGGCTCGTCAACAACGAGCACTTCAAAGCTCAGGACATCCTCGTCATCGGCCCCCACCAGCGATTCCTCGACTACGTGGGACAGGTCCTCCCCACCCTCGGCACCCGGGACGTCAACGCCGTCCAGCTGGACCGCCTGTGGGAGGGCGAGATCCTCAGCACCGACTCGCCGGAGGCGCGCCTGGTGAAGTCGGACCAACGCATGGCGGACGTGTTGCGGCGCCGCGTGGAGAGCGACTACCGCCCGGAGGCGCTCGACGCCCTCACCACCGCTCCCTCCTTCGAGGGCGACGAGCCCGGGATCGTCGTCACCGCCGGCAGTACGACTCTGCGCGTGCCGAAGTCCGAGGTCCTCGCCCTCCTCGACCGGGCCCACAGCGGCGACGGGCCCTTCAGGGAGCGTCGCGACCGCTTCCGCGGCCTCTTCGTCGACCGGCTTCTCCAGGAGCTCGCCGACATCGCGCCGCGCCGCGGGCAGACCGGCACGATCCGCCGCGACCTGGAACGCAACCGCCGGGTCGAGCGCCTCGTCGAACGCGTCTGGCCGTCCCCCGGCCCCCGGGAGGCCCTGCGCGGCCTCTACGACTCCGCCGACCTCCTGCGGGAATGCGCTGACGGCATCCTCGACGAGGACGAGCGGACGGCCCTGCTGCGGGCCCGCGCCACCAGCGCCGACGCCGATCCGTGGACCCTCGACGACCAGGTCTGCCTCGAAGAGCTCCGGGTGCTGATCACCGGTGACGGCCCGCCGCGGTACGGCCACATCGTCGTCGACGAGGCCCAGGACCTCACGCCCATGCAGGCCCGCTCTCTGCGGCGGCGGTGTGCCGCGGGCGGCTCCATGACCGTCCTGGGCGACCTCGCGCAGGCGACGGGCGTCCACACCCCGACGAGCTGGGACCTGCTCGGCGCCCTGCTCTCCGACCACGGCGACTGGAGCGTGGCCGAGCTCACCACCAGCTACCGCGTCCCCGCCGAGATCATGGAGTTCGTCGCCCCGCTGGCCCGGACGATCGCTCCGACGCTGCCGTACCCGCGGGCCGTCCGGGAGGTGGGAGCGGACGCGGTACGGACCGTGGCGACCGAGCCGGGGAAGCTGCTCGACGACACCGTCACCCACGCGGTCCGGCTCACGGGCACCAGTGACGGCAGCACGCCCCGCTCCGTCGCCGTCATCGTTCCCGACGACTCGGACCTGCCGGACACCGTCGCTCGCAGGATCGCCGAGGACGGCGACATCGGCGAACAGCACCGTGCGGCCGTGTCCGTGCTGGCCGCGGCTCAGGTCAAGGGCATGGAGTACGACCACGTCCTGGTCGTCGAGCCGGCCACGATCGCCGGCCGCGGTCCCGCCGGGCTGCGCCAGTTGTACGTGGCCCTCACCCGCAGCACCCAGAGCCTGACCGTCCTGCACACCGCCCCGCTGCCGACGGCGCTCACCGCTGCCGAGGACGCCCCGGCACCGGCTGTCCCCGGTGCCCGGCACGAGGGCGGCGAAGCCGGACGGCTTTCCCGGATCGGCACCGATGTCCGGGTCCAGGTCGTGGGCCGGGCGCCGGGCGGTCGCTACAAGGCCAAGCCGTTGTCGCCGGTGCTCGACCGGCCGCTCGTCCTCACCGTCCGCCATGGGTCGGTTCCCCCGCTGCGCGGCGAGGTGCTGGACTGCTGGGTGTTCGCCAACGAGACGACACAGACGGTGCTCACCGCCGACCAGCGCGGCCGGTCGCCCATTTCGGAGCGGATGGCGGAACGCTACCTCGCGGCACTGGATGTGCTCGGCGAACTGGCCGACAGCGACGGCGACGTCGTCGACGCCCGCAGCCGTCTCTCCGAACTCCAGGGCATGGCCAACCGCGTCCTCCGCCGGGACCAGGCCGACTGGGTCAGTGTGCTCCACCTGTTCGGCGATCCGGACAGAGAACGGCTCGGAGCCCTGCGCGATCTCGCGGCGACGGCCAATCGCGCGCTCAAGGAGGGGACTTTCGACGCGGGCCGGCTGGCAGCGGGGCTGGCGGAGTCCGGCTGGGCGCAGCCCCTGGCCGAAGCGCGGCGAGAGCTCCAGGAGCGCTTCGCCCCGGCGCCGAGCCCGGACCCGAATTCGAGCCCGGACTCGGACTCGGACCCGGAGCCGGAGCCGGAGCCGGGCAGCGCCGTTCCCGTCGTCACCCCGACGCAACCCGATCCCGACCACGATCACGATCCGGATCACGATCAGAGAGAAGACGTACAGATGACCACTGCGGACACAGCCGCACCCCCGGTCGCCACCGCGAAGGACGGCTTCCTTCGCGCGCTGGAGACCGCCGCCGGCACCGACCGCGCGTGCAAGAAGCACGAAGCGGTCCGGCACGCGCTGAAGGCATCACTCCTGTGGGCGGACCTCCAGCCGGCCGACTCCCCGGTCGTCGACGTCAGCTGCGTCACCCAGCACGGTCTCTTCCTCTACGAGGCCCTGGGCGCGGGCTGCTCCGCCTACGCGGACCTGCGCTCGGGCGCGACCCGCCTGCTCGAGATCAACCACACGCTGCCCGCGCCGGCCGACGGTCTCTATCTGGTGCTCCCCGAACCGCCTGCCGAGGACTGGTCCGCGGACACGATCCACGACGTCTTCCGCGTCAACGTCATCTGGCGCACCCCGGCCGGCTGGGGCGGCGAGCACGCGGACACTGCCTTCGGCACCCCGGGGTGAGCGATTCACCCCGGGGTGAGCGGGGGCGCTGAGGCCGGGATCAGTCCCGTGCGCGGCGGGCGAGCGCCACTGCCCCGCCGCCCACCATCAGCAGCACCACGGCCCCGCCCGCCACATACGGCGTCATGGAACTGCCGCCCGTCTCCGCGAGGTTCGCTTCCGTTTTGGGCTTCGTCGCCTCCACCCGCTCCCCCGGCTCACCCTGCGGCTTCTCCCCGGCATCCTTCGGCGGCACGGACGACGGCGCCTCGCACCCCGCCCCGGCCAACCGCACCGTACCCGTGACCTCCGCGACGTTCAGTTTCAACGGGTTCACGGACACCTTGAGTTCCAGCGCGGACGCCGCCGCCGTCCGCGACGTCGTGTGCGTCTTCGACAGGTCGAGCCGCACCTCCCCGACGCCCGGCACCTTCACCTCGGTCGTCCCTCGCGCGGTCAGCGTGACCTTCTTGCCGAGCACGGTCACGCCGCCCAGCAGATTCGATTCGGCTACGGGCCGCTTCCCCGCCGCGCAGACAGCCTTGGAGGTGACCTTCTCGACCTCGACGAGGGAGAGCAGCGGCAGTCCCGGCACGTGCATCTTCGCCCGCGCGACGTTGCTGTATCCCTGCGCCGTGCCGCCCCGCACGGTCGCCTTGGCCGTGGCCACGTCGGCGCGCAGCACGCTGAAGGGCCGTCCGCCGTCGACCCCGTCCAGCTGGGCGGTGAGCGTGGTCTTCTCGGCGCTCGCGGGTGCCTGCACTTCGTTGAGGGCGACCTTGAACGGGACGTTCACGGTCTTGTTGAGCAGGGAGACGTTCAGCCCGGTGCGCAGGACGACGGCGTCGGCCCGTCCGCCCTGGTGGCTCTCGCCGCCGGTGGCCTGCGCGGACCCCGCGCCGGCGAGCGCCGCGGGCCCGGCGGCGAGCGCGGTGGTGACGGCGACGACGGAGAGGCGGCGTCCGGGCGTGCGGAAAGTGTTGCTGTTCAAGGTGGTGGAACCCCCACGAGAGAAACGGGCCGTCGGCGGCGCACGCCACATGGGGACATCACGTGCGCGCCGACGGCGTCGCCCCGCATTCGGCGAAGGACGACGCGGGAATCTTTACGCACTCAGAGTGAACGGTCAGCAACCTGACGTGAGTTCACTCCAACGGGAGGTTTCCGTCCCTGCATTCGAATCTCGCGGCACAGGCGTTCCCTCACACCGCCCACGCACCCCGCCCACCACGCCCACCACGCACGGAAGTTGACGCGAGCCCTCCACGTGGGCAGCTCCAACGAGCCACACCGGCAGCGCGTAACGCCCCGGTCAACCCACCACCCTGCCGTTGAGCACGACCCTCCGCGGCGCCCCCAGCACCCGTACGTCCTGCCGGGGGTCCGCCTCGTACACCACGAGGTCCGCCGGCGCGCCCTCCGCGAGCCCCGGGCGCCCCAGCCACTCCCGCGCACCCCACGTCGTCGCGGAGAGTGCGTCCACCGCGGGGATGCCCGCGCGGGTCAGCTCGACGATCTCCGCCGCGACCAGGCCGTGGGCGAGGGAGCCGCCCGCGTCGGTGCCCGCGTAGACCGGGACGCCCGCGTCGTATGCCGCGCGCACGGTGTCGTAGCGGCGGTCGTACAGCTGCCGCATGTGCCGCGACCAGCGCGGGAACTTCGCCTCGCCGCCCGCAGCCAGGCCCGGGAACGTGGCGATGTTGACCAGCGTGGGGACGATGGCGACGCCGCGCTCGGCGAAGAGCGGGATGGTCTCCTCGGTCAGGCCCGTGGCGTGCTCGATGCAGTCGATGCCCGCCTCGACCAGGTCGCGCAGGGAGTCCTCGGCGAAGCAGTGGGCGGTGACGCGGGCGCCCAGGCGATGCGCCTCCGCGATCGCCGCCTCGACCGCCCCGCGGGGCCAGCACGCGGCCAGGTCGCCGGCCTCGCGGTCGATCCAGTCGCCGACGAGCTTGACCCAGCCGTCGCCGCGCCGCGCCTCCCGGGCCACGTACTCCACGAGGTCCTCGGGCTCGATCTCGTGGGCGTAGTTGCGGATGTAGCGGCGCGTACGGGCGATGTGGCGGCCCGCGCGGATGATCTTCGGGAGGTCCTCGCGGTCGTCGATCCAGCGGGTGTCGGAGGGCGAGCCCGCGTCGCGGATGAGGAGGGCGCCGATCTCGCGGTCGGTGAGGGCCTGCTTCTCGGCGGTGGCCGCGTCGACGGGGCCGTGCGCGTCCAGGCCCACGTGGCAGTGCGCGTCGACCAGGCCGGGCAGCGTCCAGCCCTCGACCGTGCGGACGTCGTCCGCGGCCGTGCCGACGGGGCGGTCGTACGTCACCCTCCCCCCGACCACCCACAGCTCGTCCCGTACGTCATCGGGCCCGACGAGCACCCGCCCCTTCACGTGCAGCACCGCGTGATCGCTCATGGACAGCAGCTTAGGAGGCACTCGGAACGCCCGGTACGGGGCCGGTCGGTAGGCTCGGTACCGCAGCCCGAACGAACTCGTGAGCGAAGTGAGCAGTGACGTGAGCAGTACTGTGACGCACCCCTTTCTGGACCTGGCGCCCCTGAGCGCCCAGCACTTCGCCGCCATCGAGGCGCGGGTGGCCCGGCTGCTCGACACCGAGCAGGACGTCGTGATCATGCAGGGCGAGGCGCTGCTGCCCCTGGAGGGATGCATCCGGGGCGCGGCGCGGCCGGGCACGACCGCGCTGAACGTGATCACGGGGCCGTACGGCCAGACCTTCGGGAACTGGCTGCGCGACTGCGGCGCGACGGTGATCGACCTCGCCGTGCCGTTCCACACCGCCGTCACCGCCGACCAGGTGCGTCAGGCGTTCGCCGAGCACCCGGAGATCGACTTCGTGTCGCTGGTGCACGCGGAGGCCGCGACCGGCAACACCAACCCCGTCGCGGAGATCGGCGCGGTCGCGCGGGAGCACGGGGCGCTGTTCATGCTGGACGCGGTCGCCTCGGTGGCCGCCGAGCCGCTGCTGCCGGACGCGTGGGGCGTGGACCTGTGCGTGATCGGCGCGCAGAAGGCGATGGGCGGTCCTGCCGGTGTCTCCGCGGTCTCCGTGAGCGAGCGGGCGTGGGAGCGCATCGCCGCCAACCCGCAGGCGCCGCGCCGCTCCTACCTCTCCCTCCTCGACTGGAAGGAGCGCTGGATCGACGGCGGCAGGAAGGCGCTGCTGCACGCTCCCGCCCAGCTGGAGATGCTGGCGCTCGAGGCGTGCGTGGAGCGCATCGAGACGGAGGGCCTGGACGCCCTGATGGCGCGGCACGCCACCGCGGCCGCCGCCACCCGTGCGGGGGCGCTCGCGCTCGGCGGAGGCCTGGAGCCGTACGTGCGCGAGGCGTCCGACGCGGCGCCGGTCGCCACCACCCTGCGGGCGCCGTCGGGCGTGGACGCCTCGGACCTGGTGGCCAGGGCGCTCGCCGCGGACCCGGTGCTTCCACTGGTCGCCGGGGGCGGGGCGCTGGCCAAGGAGATGATCCGGGTCAACCACTACGGGCCGGACGCGACCCGGGGTGTGGTGCACGCCTGCATCGCCGCCCTGGGCGCCGTGATGGGCGAGGCCGGCCTCACGATCGACCTGGAGTCGGCCCGCCGCGCGGTGACGAACGCCTGGAGCTGACGCCTCCCCCGCCCCGGCACCGGACACCCACCTTCGTCACTCTGCCCGGCTCCGGTAGCGGTGCCGGGCAGAGTGGCGACCTCGGAGCCGGTGCCGGGCCGCAGGGCTGTGCCGGTGCCGGTCGCAGAGCTGACGCCGAGCACGGCACCACTGGCGCCCTGCCGGTCGCAGAACCGGGGCCGGTGCCGGTCGCGGAGCCGGTGCCGTTCTCAGGGCTGGTCCCGGTCGTACAGCCGGTGCGGGTGGAGGGCTCGGAGCCGGCGCCTTGCCAGGGCGCAGAGCCGGTGCCGGATCTCGGAGCCGGACTCGCCCCGGCTCGGCCTGCCCGGCCCCCCGCCAACGCAGCCGCGCGCCCCAGCCTCCGCGGCCCGCACGAATCCGGTGCGGCCGCCCGCCGCCCCATGGCAGTGCGCCTGTCATGACCACGCTCCCGGACGGCCGCCGCATCCCGCCCCTGACCGCCGACGAGCCCGCCATGCTGGCGGGTTGGCTCGACCTCCACCGCGCTACGCTGGCGCTGAAGTGCGCGGGGGTCGACGACGAACAGGCGCTGCGCACGTCCGTCGAGCCGTCCGCGCTCTCGCTGTTCGGTCTGGTGCAGCACCTCGCCGAGGTCGAACGGAACTGGATTCAACGGGTGTTCGCGCAGCGCGACGTGGCGCCGCTCTACGGGGACCGCAGTGGCTTCACCCTGGACCGGTCGAGAACGTTCGCCGAGGTGCTCGCGGTGTGGGAGCACGAGGTCGCGGTGAACCGGAAGCTCTGCGCGGGGCGTTCGCTCGACGACACGGGGCGGCTCGGCGCCGAGGAGGCGGCCGTCACTGGTGGCGAGGACGTCGTCAGCCTGCGCTGGATCATCGTGCATCTCATCGAGGAGTACGCCCGGCACAACGGCCACGCCGATCTCCTCAGGGAGCGGCTGGACGGGGTCACCGGATCGTGAATCCACCCCTCCACTCCTTTGCCGCTCTTTGAATTCCCGCGTGCGTTCTCACGAATTATTTATAAACTCGACAAGCACAGCTTCCCGTATTCTTCTGCCCGCTTTCCGGGGACCTAAACACTAAGATTTCGACAGCACCAAACACCACAATTCGGACACGCCTCCAGTGGGTCGCACCTGTGTGACGTACTCCACAGCACGCCCGTTTTGCGTTTTAAATCCGGGCGAAAATACCCCAAAACGGCGAGAGCTCATGCGGGCGCGCACCCCCGCGTGATAACACATAGAACGCTCTCACGTAACCCCTCCCCCCGATGCAATCCGAGAAATTGCTCGGTAAATTCAATCCGCATGACCGCTGCACAAGCCGATCTACCGACCGACCTGCAAGCGAAATTCCTGAAAATGCCGGAGGGGCTGCGACTGGACAGTCCCGACGTCGCCGACGGCGCCGCGATCTGGCGGATCGCCCGCGACTCCAAGGTGCTCGACCTGAACTCGTCCTACAGCTATCTGCTGTGGTGCCGTGACTTCGCGGCCACGTCCGTCGTGGCCCGGGACGCCGACGGGGAGACGGTCGGGTTCATCACCGGCTACATCCGGCCCGAGCACCCCGACGTCCTGATGGTCTGGCAGGTGGCCGTCGACCACGGTCAGCGTGGCCGCGGTCTGGCCGGCGCCCTGCTTGAGGGACTGACCTCGAGGATCGCCGCGGGCCGAGCGCTGACCAGGATCGAGACGACGATCGCGCCCTCGAACACCGCGTCCGAGCGGCTCTTCCTCTCCTTCGCGCGGCGACACGGCGCGTCGGTCGAGCGGAAGGTCCTGTTCGACGCGGGGCTCTTCCCCGACGACGGCCACGAGCCCGAGGTGCTGTACCGCATCGGTCCGCTCGGCCACTGATCCCCCTCGCTTCCCCCACATGCTTCCCCAGCACCACGCAACACCCGTAACTCCCCCCACCTCCCACGTCTTTCCATCTCCCAGGAGATCTGCTGTGACCATCACCCAGCCCGACCTGAGCGTCTTCGAGACCCTGGAGTCGGAGGTGCGCAGCTACTGCCGCGGTTGGCCTACGGTCTTCGACCGCGCGCAGGGCAGCCGCATGTACGACGAGGACGGCCACGAGTACCTCGACTTCTTCGCCGGTGCCGGCTCGCTCAACTACGGGCACAACAACCCGGTCCTGAAACGCGCCCTGATCGACTACATCGAGCGGGACGGCGTCACGCACGGTCTCGACATGTCGACGACCGCGAAGCGCGCCTTCCTCGAGACCTTCCAGAACGTCATCCTGCGCCCCCGCGACCTGCCGTACAAGGTCATGTTCCCGGGCCCGACGGGCACCAACGCCGTGGAATCGGCGCTGAAGCTGGCCCGCAAGGTCAAGGGCCGCGAGTCGATCGTGTCGTTCACGAACGCCTTCCACGGCATGTCGCTCGGCTCGCTCGCCGTGACCGGCAACGCGTTCAAGCGGGCGGGCGCCGGCATCCCGCTGGTGCACGGCACGCCGATGCCGTTCGACAACTACCTCGACGGACAGACCCCCGACTTCATCTGGTTCGAGCGGCTTCTGGAGGACCAGGGCTCCGGCCTCAACCAGCCCGCCGCCGTGATCGTCGAGACGGTGCAGGGCGAGGGCGGCATCAACGTCGCCCGCGCCGAGTGGCTGCGCAAGCTCGCCGACGTGTGCGAGCGCTGGGACATGCTCCTGATCGTCGACGACATCCAGATGGGCTGCGGCCGCACCGGTGCCTTCTTCTCCTTCGAGGAGGCGGGCATCACGCCGGACATCGTGACGGTGTCGAAGTCCATCAGCGGCTACGGCCTGCCCATGTCGCTGTGCATGTTCAAGCCGGAGCTCGACGTGTGGGAGCCGGGCGAGCACAACGGCACGTTCCGCGGCAACAACCCGGCGTTCGTGACGGCCGCCGCCGCCCTGGAGACCTACTGGGCCGACGGCTCGGCGATGGAGAAGCAGACCCGCGCCCGCGGCGAGCAGGTCGAGCAGGTGCTCTCCGCGATCGTCGAGGAGAACCGCGCCGAGATCAAGGAGTTCCGCGGCCGCGGTCTGGTCTGGGGCATCGAGTTCCTGGACAAGGACCGGGCGAGCGCCGTGGCGAAGCGGGCCTTCGAACTGGGCCTGCTCATCGAGACCTCCGGCCCCGAGGGTGAGGTCGTCAAGCTCCTTCCGGCGCTGACGATCACCCCCGACGAGCTGGACGAGGGGCTGCGCACGCTGGCCCGCGCGGTTCGCGAGACCGCCTGACCGAGCGCGCTACCGAGCCCCCGGCACCGTAAGAGAAAAGGAACCAACTCACCGTGATCGTCCGTTCGTTCAAGGACATTGAAGGCACCGACCGGCACGTGAAGGCCGCTTCGGGCACCTGGGAGAGCAAGCGCATCGTTCTCGCCAAGGAGCGCGTCGGCTTCTCGCTGCACGAGACCATCCTGTACGCGGGTACGGAGACGTCGATGTGGTACGCGAACCACATCGAGGCCGTCGTCTGCACCAAGGGGGAGGCGGAGCTGACCGACGACACGACCGGCGAGAAGTACACGATCACGCCGGGCACGATGTACCTGCTCGACGGGCACGAGAAGCACACCATGCGGATCAAGGAAGACTTCCACTGCCTGTGTGTCTTCAACCCGCCCGTCACCGGTCGCGAGGACCACGACGAGAACGGCGTGTACCCGCTGCTCACGGAGCCGGACGCGGTCTGACCACGACCTACATCCCGAACAGGGCCGTACGAGAGGAGAGGCAGGCAACACCATGACCACCGCACCCGAACGCACCAGCGACCTGTACCCGACCCGAGGCGCCGAAGAGGTGCTCATCGAACGCAAGGACCCCGTGGTGTGGTCCGAGCCGGGTGCGGCAGGGCCGATCACGCCCGGGGACCTGGCGGGGTTCGAGCGGGACGGTTTCCTGGCGATCGACCAGTTGATCACCCCGGACGAAGTGGCGATGTACCACGCCGAGCTGGAGCGGCTCATGAACGACCCGGCGATGCGCGCGAACGAGCGCTCCATCGTCGAGCCGCGCTCCCAGGAGATCCGGTCGATCTTCGAGGTGCACAAGATCAGTGAGCTCTTCGGCAAGCTGGCGGCGGACCCGCGGGTCGTCGGCAGGGCCCGGCAGATCCTCGGCTCGGACGTGTACGTCCACCAGTCCCGGATCAACGTGAAGCCGGGCTTCGGCGCCTCCGGGTTCTACTGGCACTCCGACTTCGAGACCTGGCACGCGGAGGACGGCCTGCCGAACATGCGGACCGTCTCGGTGTCGATCGCGCTGACGAAGAACCACGACACCAACGGCGGTCTCATGATCATGCCGGGGTCGCACAAGACGTTCCTCGGCTGCGCGGGCGCCACGCCGGAGGACAACTACAAGCGGTCGCTGCAGATGCAGGACGCGGGCATCCCGTCGAACGAGACGCTCACGCACCTCGCGTCGGACTACGGCATCCGCCTGTTCACGGGTGAGGCCGGCTCGGCAACCTGGTTCGACTGCAACGCCATGCACGGTTCGGGGGACAACATCACCCCGTACCCGCGCAGCAACGTCTTCATCGTGTTCAACAGCGTGGAGAACACCGCGGTGGAGCCGTTCTCGGCGCCGGTGCGCCGGCCCGAGTACATCGGGGCGCGGGACTTCACCCCGGTGCGGTGAGCACGGAGTGAGCGTGGAGTGATCCAGCGCGGACAGCGAGCCGGCCCGGTACCCCCCGTGGGTGCCGGGCCGGCTCGCTGTGCGTGCCGTACGCGTCCGGTTACAGCGCCGGGTAGTCCGTGTACCCCTTCGCGGTGCCGCCGTAGAAGGTCGCCGGGTCCGGCGTGTTGTACGGCCCTTCGGTCCGCAGCCGGGCCGGCAGGTCGGGGTTGGCGAGGAAGAGCGCGCCGAACGTGATGAGGTCCGCGGTGCCGTCCTCGATCAGGGCGAGCGCGTCGTGGCCGGTGGGCCCCTCGGTCGCGGGGTTCAGGAGGAAGGCGCCGCCGAACTCCTGGCGCAGCCGTACGGTCAGTTCGCGGATCCCGCCGACCTCCATGACGTGCAGGTACGCGAGGTCGAGACCGGCCAGCTCCTTCACCAGCGCGGTGTACGTCGGCTCCGGGTCGGGCTCGGAGATGTCGTTGAAGGGGTTGCCGGGCGAGGCGCGGAAGCCGGTGCGGGCGGCGCCGATCTCCGCGGCGACGGCCGAGGCCACCTCGACGGCGAAGCGGATGCGGTTCTCGACGGAGCCGCCCCACTCGTCGGTGCGGCGGTTGGAGCCGGGCGCGAGGAACTGGTGGATCAGATAGCCGTTGGCGCCGTGCAGCTCGACGCCGTCGAAGCCCGCGTCTACGGCGCCCCGCGCGGCGGTGACGAAGTCGTCGATGGTGGCGCGGACCTCGGCGCCGGTCAGCTCGCGCGGGGTGATGAAGTCCTTGGGACCCTCGGCGGTGTAGACCTGCCCCGCGGCGGCGACGGGCGACGGGGCGACGTTGGTCAGGCCGTCCGGCAGCAGCACGGGGTGGCCGATGCGGCCGGTGTGCATGAGCTGGGCGAAGATCTTGCCGCCCGCAGCGTGCACGGCGTCGGTCACCTTGCGCCAGGAGGCGATCTGCTCGGCGGTGTGCAGCCCCGGAGTGTCCGGGTATCCCTGGCCGACCACAGAAGGCTGGATACCCTCGGTGATGATCAGGCCCGCGGACGCACGCTGGGCGTAGTACTCGACGGTCAGATCGGTGGCGACCCCGCCCTCACCGGCGCGGCTGCGGGTCATGGGGGCCATGGCGATGCGGTTGCCGAGCTGGATGCCGGACAGGTCGATCGGGTCGAACGCGGTGGTCATCAGAACTCCCGGGCTGGTTTATGTGGTCGGCCAATCATTCGCGCCGGTTGTCACTGTAGCGCATTCATTGGCCGACCAAGGTAAAGTTTTCGAGGACGTCGAGAACAGGAGCTCGTATGAAGGCCGACACCGTGCAGGCACCCCCGGCCGACCCCGTCTGTAGGCCCGGGGCATCCGGTGTCGCCGACGCGGGACCCGTCAGTCTCGCCGTCAGCCGGGTGGCCCGGCTGCACCGCATCGCGGCGGGCAAGGTCCTGAAGGGGCTCGGGCTCTACCCCGGCCAGGAGTTCGTGATGATGCACCTGTGGGAAGCGGGCCCGGTGCGGCAGTCCGAGCTGATCAAGGCGGTCGACCTCGACCCCTCCACGGTCACGAAGATGCTGCAGCGCCTGGAGCAGGCCGGACATGTGCGGCGGCGTCCCGACCCTGCCGACCGGCGGGCCGTGCTCGTCGAGGCCAGCGCGGCCAGCTGCGGGCTGCTCGCCCAGGTGGAGCGCGCGTGGGGCGAGCTGGAGGGCCATACGCTGACCGGCCTGGACGAGACCGAGCGCGCGGATCTCCTCAGGCTGCTCGGAAAGGTCGAGACGAACCTCTGCAAGGAGACGGAGGACTGCCCGGAGCGGAAGACGCGGGGCTAGCCCCGCGCACCCCCCTGGGCCCCGCGCGCCCCCGGACCCCGCGCGCCCCCGGACCCCGCACTCACCCCCGGACCCCGCACTCGCCTCCGGGCCGACCCCGCCGCGGGCCTTCCCCGCCGGGCCGCAGCCACGTCGCGGAGCCTGCCGCCGCAGATGCCGCAGACGCCGCAGACGCCGCCGCGGGCCCGTGAAGGCTGGGCGCGTGGGCGCGCAGTTCCCCGCGCCCCTGACGGGGCACGACCCGCCACAGACTCAACCGCGGGCCAGTGGGGGCTCAGCTCGCAGTCCCCCACGGCCCCTGACGGGGCGGAGTCACAGCCACGCCAGTGAGGCT
Organism: Streptomyces sp. NPDC093510; assembly: GCF_040683555.1. Taxonomy (NCBI): domain Bacteria; kingdom Bacillati; phylum Actinomycetota; class Actinomycetes; order Kitasatosporales; family Streptomycetaceae; genus Streptomyces; species Streptomyces sp. NPDC093510. The sequence goes on along the minus strand of NZ_JBFBEE010000004.1, from coordinate 367,394 downwards.
GCTCTGGCCAGGACCCGGCGTACCGCCGACTCGTCGCCCGCCGTCCCGCGCGGCACCTGGTCCGGCGCGCGGCGGCCGCCCACCAGCAGGCAGAAGTCGACGGGGGCGAGGACCAGTTCGGCCCGCACCGGGTCGTCCGAGCTGCCCAGCACCCACTCCTTCTCGTCGCCGTCCCCCGCGACGGTGAGCGCGACGGCCGGGGCCTGCGGGCCGAGGGCCGGGCCGAGGAGCCGGATGCCGAGCCGCACGAGCTGCCACAGGTGCGGGGAGGGCGGCGGGGGCACGGGGCGGTCGAGGGCGACGCCGATGTCGTCGGCGTGCACCCAGGTCTCGAAGGCGCGGGTCAGGAAGTGGTCGGCGACGGGGAGGCGCACCCCGGCCAGCACGGTGGCGCGGGCGGCGTGTTCGGGGTCGTGGGCGGCCCGGGAGGAGAGCAGCCCGGCGGCCTGGAGCCGCCATGTGGAGACGGTCTGCGCGGGCGTCCGGGGCCGTTCGCGGCGGATCACCTCGCGGGTGCGCGCCTCCCACACGGCACGCCACGGCGCCCCGCCCGGGGCCGGCGAGCAGGGCACGCGCGCGGGCAGGCCCAGATGGCGGGCGAGCGGCTCGTCGGCGGCGATCAGATGGGCGACGGTGTCGTGCACGTCCCAGTCGTGTACGACAGGGGTCCCCCAGCCGCGCTCGTCCAGTTCGCCCAGGAGCGCCTGGAGTCCGGCCACGGCGGCGGCGTAGGGAGCGGCGTGCGGGGCGGTGCGCAGGGCGGGGGCGCGGCTGCGCAGGGCGAGGGAGAGCCCGTGCTGTCCGGCTCTGCCGTCCGGCGCCGGTTCCGGCGGGGCGGGACCGTCCAGGTGCCGCACCGTGGCGCGCAGCCGGGCGGCCTCGGCGGCGCAGAGCTCGCACGCGGCGAGGTGCCGCACGACGTCGGCCTCGTCGCCGGGCATGAGGGCGTCCACGGCCCAGGCGCCGAGGAGTTCGCGTACCGCTTCGTGGGGTGCCGCTTCGTGCGGTACCGCTTCGTGGTTGCCGGTCAAGGGAGTTCACCTCGCAGGGGTGGGTCCGCGAGGGTCTCGGCCAGGGTGCGCAGGGCCGTTCGCAGGCGGGTCTTCGCGGTGCCTTCGGGTATGCCGAGCTCGACGGCGGCCTGCCGGTAGGTGCGGCCCGCGAAGTAGGCGAGGTGCACCACCTGCTGCTGGGGCAGCGGGAGCCGGGCGAGGGCGGAGTGCAGGAGCAGGGAGCGTTCCTGTTCCAGTATCGCCTCGTCCGGGGTGGGGCCGGGTGCCGGTGCCGTGCGCAGGACGGTCTCGTCGGCGTGGGCGGCCTTGCGGTGCCGCTCCTCGCCGCGCACCCAGTCCACGGCGCGCCGGTGGGCGAGCATCGAGAGCCAGCCGCGCAGGCTGCCGCGGCGGGTGTCGAAGGCGTAGGGCCTGGTCCACAGGTGGGCGAAGACCTCCTGGGTGACGTCCTCCGCGGCGGTGTGGTTGCGGGTGACGCGGGTGGCGACGCGGTGGACGAGCACGCCGTACGCGGCGTAGGCCTCGGCGAGGGCCGCCTCGTCGCCGTAGACCAGGCGCCGGTGCAGGTCGGCGTCGGCGGGCTGACGGGCGGGGCCGTAGGGCAGGTCGGACGTGCCCGGCCTCTCGGAGGACGGCTCCACCGGCACCACCACCTCGCGCGGCCGCGCGACCACGTAGTACTGCCAAGCCTGGCGTCCCGCGGCCCGCCGCGCCAGGGTTCAGCCGGACAGCACGTCGAGGATCCGGTCCACATCCGCCTCGGTGTTGTACAGGTGGAACGCGGCCCTCAGGTGTCCCGCCCGTGCCGAGGTGAGGATGCCGGCGCGGCTCAGCTCGGGGGCCCGCTCTGCGAGTCCGGGAACCGAGACGATGGGTGTGGTGCCGGGCACCGGTGTGTGGCCCAGTTCGGCGAGTCCGGCGCGGTAGCGGGCGGCGAGGGCGGTGTCGTGGGCGTGGATCGCGTCGATGCCCGTCTCCTCGACGAGGGTGAGCGCTGCGGCGGCCCCGTGGTAGGCGAGGAAGGCGACGGGTTCGTCGAACCGGCGGGCGTCCGGGGCGAGTTCGGAGAGCGGTCCGTAGGTGGAGTTCCAGGTGTCCGCCGCCGCGAGCCAGCCGCCGTGCAGCGGGACCAGGGACTCCTGCGCCTCCTCCCGCACCGTCAGGAACGACACGCCGCGCGGGCACAGCAGCCACTTGAAGGCGCCGGTCAGGGTGTAGTCGTACGCGTCCGCGTCGAACGGCAGCCAGCCGGCCGACTGCGTGGTGTCGAGGAGGGTGCGCGCGCCGTGGGCGGCCGCCGCGTCGCGGACCGCCGCCAGGTCGGCGGTGCGGCCGTCGGCCGACTGGACGGCGGAGAAGGAGACGAGCGAGGTCGTCGGGGTGATGGCCGCGGCGAGCTCGTCCAGCGGCGCGTACCGCATCTTGAGGTCGCCGCGGAGCACGAAGGGGTTCACGATCGACGCGAACTCGCCCTCGGGGGTGAGGACTTCGGCGCCGGGCGGCAGGGAGGCGGCGATCAGCCCGGCGTGCACCGAGACCGAACCGCCGGTCGCCACGCGGCCGTCCGGGACCCCGGCGAGCCGGGCGAAGGCGGCCCTGGCCCGGTCCACCACTTCGAAGTCGCCCGCGCCGCCCGGCCTTCCCTCGCCGTTCTCGGCGGCGAGCGCGCACACCGCCTCGATGGCGCGGCGGGGCAGCAGGCCGCAGCTCGCGGTGTTCAGATACGTCGACGTGGGAGCGAATTCGGTGCCGTTGTTGATCCCCATGGACTCCATGGGGATCAACCTATGTGGCGCTTCAGGCCTGCGGAACCGCGCATCCGTCGGGACCGCACGCGTCGCCCTCGCCGGCCTGCGCGAGGGTGGTGAGCGGCGAGCGCGCGCCCCACGCCTGCTCCAGGGCCTGGGTGAAGACCTCGGCGGGCTGGGCGCCGGAGATGCCGTACTTGCGGTCGAGGACGAAGAACGGCACGCCGTTCGCGCCCAGTTCGGCGGCCTCGCGCTCGTCGGCGCGGACGTCTTCGGCGTACCGCTCGGGGTCGGCGAGGACGGCCCGCGCCTCGCTCTCGTCGAGACCCGCCTCGACGGCGAGCTCCACGACGCGCTCGTCGTCCGCGAAGACGGACCGCTCCTCGGCGAAGTTGGCGCGGTAGAGCAGCCCGATCAGCTCGTCCTGCCTGCCCTGTTCCCTGGCGAAGTGCAGGAGGCGGTGCATGTCGAAGGTGTTGCCGTGGTCGCGGCCCTCGGTGCGGTAGTCGAGGCCCTCGGCGGCCGCGTTCTCCCCGAGCCGCCGCTCGCCGTCGCGGGCCTGCTCCTCGGTCATGCCGTACTTCCCCATGAGCATCGGCAGCACCAGGCCGGTGTCGCCCTTGGCGCGGGTGGGGTCCAGCTCGAAGGAGCGGTGCACGACCTCGACGCCGTCACGGTGCGGGAAGGCGGCGAGAGCCTTCTCGAAGCGGGCCTTGCCCACGTAGCACCAGGGGCAGGCGATGTCGCTCCAGATCTCGACGCGCATGTGTGGCTCTTTCCAGGTCGTACGGTACGAAGCGGTTCGGTGCGGAGGCTGCCTCCGCTCAGTCCGTCAACGTACGACCGAAGCGTCTCATTCCCCTCGCGGGGAAGTGCCCGGCGCGGCGCCGGGACCGGGCCGCGCCTGACGCGGCGCGGCCCGGCACACCGCGTCAGTCCTGGCGGCTGGTGACCTCGACGAGGTGCGACCCGAACTGGGTCTTCACCGGGCCCTGGACCTCGCCGACCGGGGCCGAGAAGACGACCTGGTCGAACTCGGGCACCATCTGTCCCGGGCCGAACGAGCCGAGGTCGCCGCCGGCGCTCGACGAGGGGCACGAGGAGTGCTTCTTGGCCAGCTCGGCGAAGTCCGCACCGCCCTCGATCTGCTCCTTCAGCTGGAGCGCTTCCGTCTCGGTCGCGACCAAGATGTGCCGCGCAGTGGCCCTAGCCATTTTCCACTCCTTTTCGAATGCATATGAACGCCGCCAAGGGTAAGCGCCTCATTCCCCTGTCAGAGACTCTGCGGCCGCGAACCTGCCCGTGTTCGCCCTGATCCAGGTGCGCAGGTGGGCGAGGGGTGCCAGGGCGCCGCGGCCGAGCTCGGTCAGTTCGTACTCGACGCGGGGCGGGACCTCGGCGTAGACCGTGCGCCGGACGAGGCCGTTTTCCTCCAGGCGGCGCAGGGTCCGGGTGAGCACCTTGGGGCTGACGCCCTCCAGCTTGCGGCGCAGCTCGCCGAAGCGGCGCGGTCCGTCCTCCAGGGCGGTGATCGCGAGGCCCGTCCACTTGTTCGCGAGCAGCTCGAAGACGGCGCGGCCCGGGCAGAGCAGGCCGTAGATGTCGTGGCGGGTGTGGCGGTCGGCACGGGTCTGACCAGTCATGGTTTCCAAAATATAGTGAGGGCCCTTGCGGGTGATCAGGGGACGCCTCCTACCGTCCCGCTCATGAACTCCTTCACCGCTCCCGTCCGTGTCGGTCTCGTCGGTCTCTCCGCCCGCGGCGGCTGGGCGCCCCACTCCCACGTCCCCGCGCTGGCCCGCCTCGACGGGTACGAGCTGCGCGCCCTGTCCGCGTCGAGCGACGCATCGGCACGGGCCGCGGGCGAGAAGTACGGGGTGCCGCTGGCCTTCGGCTCGACCGCGGAGCTCGTCCGCAGCGACGAGGTCGACCTCGTCGTGGTGAGCGTGCGGGTGCCGCTGCACCGCGAGGCGATCATGGCCGCGCTCGACGCGGGCAAGGCGGTGCTCTCGGAGTGGCCGCTCGGCAACGGCCTCGCCGAGGCGGAGGAGCTGGCGGCGGCCGCGGGCCGGGCGGGGGTGCGGACGTTCACGGGGCTGCAGGCCCGCTCGGCGCCCGCCGTGCGGTTCGTCCGCGATCTCGTCGCCGACGGCTACGTCGGTGAGGTCCTGTCGAGCAGCGTCATCGCGTCGGGGCGGCGCTGGGGTCCCGTCTTCGAGCCGTCCGGCGAGTACCTGCTGGACAAGCGGAACGGCGCGACCATGCTGACCATCCCCTTCGGCCACACGATCGACGCCGTCTCCATGGTGCTCGGCGAGTTCACCGAGGTCTCGGCGACCCTGGCGACCCGGCGTCCCGTGGTCCACGAGGAGGGCACGGGCCGCCCGGCCGCGATGACCGTCGACGACCAGATCGCGGTGAGCGGGCGGCTCGGCGAGGGGGCCGTCGTCTCGGCGCACTTCCGTGCCGGGCTGTCCCGGGGCACTGACTTCCACTGGGAGATCAACGGCACGGAGGGCGACCTGGTGATCACCGGGGACTCCGGGCATCTCCAGCAGGCCGCGCTCACCGTGCGGGGCGCCCGGGGCGCGGACACGACGGCCGCCGAACTCCCCGTACCCGCCCGCTACTTCGACGTGCCGGCGCTCGACGACGTGCGTGGGCTTCCCGCGTACAACGTGGGCGCGCAGTACGCGCGGATACTCGGCGATCTGACCGGGGGCGGCACCTCGGCGCCGGACTTCGCGCACGCCGTCCGGCGCCAGCGCCTGCTCGACGCCATCGAGCGCGCGGCCGTCACCGGCACCCGCGTCGGGCTCTGAGCAGGGACTGTCCGAGCAGGGACTGTCCGAGCAGGGGCTGTCCGAGCAGGGACTACGAGCCGTCCCGCAGCCCCTTCGGCCAGTTCGGGCGGAACTCGATGTGGTCGTACGTCACCACGCAGCCCTCCCCCACGGGCGACTGCGCCATGAAGCCGACGAGCGCGGCACCGGCCGACTCCTGGTCGCCGAGCGAGAAGATCCGCACGAACGTCCACCGCTCGCCGTCCGTCGACGCGTGGAAGGCGAACGCCGTCCCCGTACGGCTGATGCGCAGCCAGGCGCTGCTGCCGTCCACCACGAACGCGTTGGCGTCGTCCGAGTGGCCGCGGGTGACGACCGTGCAGATCGTGGGCTCGTCCGGGGAGCGCTCCAGGCAGAGCTTGGCCCACTCCCGCTCCCCCACGTGGAGGTAGAGCACGCCCGCGTCGAAGGCGGCGGCGAAGCCGACCGTGACGCGGGCGATCAGCTGGAAGTCGCCCTCCGGCGCGCCGAGCAGGCGGGGCGCGTCGGAGGCGGGCTCCAGCGCCTCGCCCGTCGGGGGCACGAAGCGGTCCTGGCGGGCCCCCGCCCAGCCGGTGAGCACACCGTCCTCGTGCGACCAGTGGCCGTCGGGGCCGTAGCTGCGCAGCGGGAAGGGGAGTTCGGGCAGGGTGAGGTCCATGGCCTCAGTGTTGCAGGCGCCCGTCGTAACGCCGCGGCAGGCCCAGCGGGTTGTCGTCGCGCAGCTCGGGCGGGAGCAGCGCCTCAGGAGTGTTCTGGTACGCGACCGGGCGCAGCCAGCGTTCGACGGCCGTGCCGCCCACGGACGTCGAGGTCGACGTGGTCGCGGGGTAGGGGCCGCCGTGGTGCTGGGCGGGGGCGACGGCGACGCCCGTGGGCCAGCCGTCGACGAGGACGCGCCCGGCGAGCGGGGTGAGCTCGGCGAGCAGCTCGGCGCCCCGGCCGCTCTCCCCCGCCGCCTCGTCCGAGGAGAGCTGCACGGTGGCGGTGAGGTTGCCGGGCAGGCGGGAGAGGACGGCGGTGATCTCCGCCGCGTCGGCGTACCGGGCGACGACGGTGACCGGGCCGAAGCACTCCTCCAGGAGCAGGTCGTACGCCCCCTCGTCGGCGAGGCGCTCGGCCGGGACGGTCAGGAATCCGGCGCTGACGGTGTGCTCGCCGCCCGCGCCGGGGGTCACCGGCGCCTCCACGTCCGGGAGTCCGGCGCGCTCGCGCACCCCGGCGACGAAGTTGTCCCGCATCCGGTGGTCCAGGAGCACCCCGGCCTCGGTGTCGCTGACGGCCTCGGTCAGGGACTTCAGGAGCCGGTCGCCGCCCGCCCCCTGGGGGGCGAGGACCAGGCCGGGCTTGACGCAGAACTGGCCGACGCCGAGCGTCATCGAACCCGCGAGTCCCGCGCCGATCTCCTCGCCGCGCTCGGCGGCCGCGGCCTCGGTGACGACGACGGGGTTGAGGGAGCCGAGCTCGCCGTGGAAGGGGATCGGGACGGGCCGGGCGGCGGCCGCGTCGAAGAGGGCACGGCCGCCGCGGATGGAACCGGTGAAGCCCGCGCCGGACACCAGCGGGTGCTTGACCAGTTCGACGCCCGCCTCGAAGCCGTGCAGGAGGCCGAGGACGCCCTCGGGGATGCCGTGCGCGACGGCGGCCCTGCGCAGCACGGAGGCGACCAGTTCGGAGGTGCCCGGGTGGTCGGGGTGGGCCTTGACCACCACGGGGCAGCCCGCGGCGAGCGCGCTGGCGGTGTCGCCGCCGGGCACGGAGAAGGCGAAGGGGAAGTTGGACGCGGAGTAGACCGCGACGACACCGAGCGGGATCTTGTAACGGCGCAGGTCGGGGATGGGCGGGGTCGCCGAGGGGTCCGGGTGGTCGATGACGACGCCGAGGAAGGCCCCCTCGTCGACTATGTCCGCGAAGGCGCGCAACTGGTAGCAGGTGCGGGCGAGTTCGCCGGTGAGCCGGACGGGCCCGAGGGCGGTCTCCGCGTCCGCGGCCTCGACGAGGTGGTCCTTCGTCTCCTGGAGGAGATCGGCCGCGGTGCGCAGGAAGGCGGCGCGGACCGCGCGGTCGGCGAGCGCGGGCGCGGCGTCGCGGGCGGCGCGGACCACGCGGTCGACCTCCCCGGCCGTGGCCTCCACGGCGACCTGCTCGCGCTGCTTCCCGGTTCGGGGGTCGACACTCCAGACTGGTGCTGCTGCCACCGCGGATTCCCTTTCCAGACGTATGCCACTCACCAGGGCTGTTCGATATGCTGAACACCGTCTCCGCTGATGAACGGCGGGGAGTTGAGACTATTTCTCTGCGTTCAAAGGGGTCAAGGGCGATGTCGGCTGGCGAGACCGGAGGCGGTGCGCAGGTCAAGTCCGCGGTGCGGACGGTGGAATTGCTCGAGTACTTCGCGGGCAGCCCCGGAATGCACTCCCTGGCCGCGGTGCAGGAGGCCGTCGGCTATCCCAAGTCGAGTCTGTACATGCTGCTCCGGACCCTGGTCGAGCTCGGCTGGGTCGAGACGGACGCCACCGGCACGCGGTACGGGATCGGGGTGCGCGCCCTGCTCGTCGGCACGTCCTACATCGACGGCGACGAGGTCGTGGCCGCCGCCCGCCCGACCCTGGACCGGCTCGCCGACGACACCACGGAGACCATCCACCTCGCCCGGCTCGACGGCACGAACGTCGTCTACCTCGCCACCCGCCAGTCACAGCACTACCTGCGGCCCTTCACGCGCGTCGGCCGCCGGCTCCCCGCGCACTCCACGTCGCTCGGCAAGGCGCTGCTCGCCACCCACACCGACGACCAGGTCCGCAAGCTGCTCCCGGAGACGCTGCCCGCGCTCACCGAGCACACCATCACCGACCGCGAGAAGCTCATCGAGGAGCTGCACGCGGTGCGCGAGCAGGGGTTCGCGGTGGACCGCGAGGAGAACACGCTTGGCCTGCGCTGCTTCGGCGTGGCCATCCCCTACCGCACCCCCGCGCGCGACGCGATCAGCTGCTCGGTGCCGGTGGCCCGGCTCACGCCCGCGCACGAACAGATGGTCAAGGACGCGCTCTTCGACGCGCGGGACCGGCTGACACTGGCAACTCGTAGGCTCTGAACCATGATTGTCGACCTGCGCGAAGTCCACGACAGTGATCTGCCCGTCTTCTACCGGCAGATGAACGACCCCGAGGCCGCCCTCATGGCCGCGTTCACGCCGAAGGACCCGGCCGACCGGGACGCCTTCGAGGCGCACTGGGCGAAGATGCGGGGCTCCGCCGACGTAGTCGTCCGCACGGTCCTCGCGGACGGGGACGTGGTGGGCAGCGCGGGGGTGTACGGGGCGCCCGGCGAGCGGGAGGTCACGTACTGGATCGACCGTGCGTACTGGGGGCGCGGTCTGGCCACCGCGGCGCTGCGCCACCTCCTCGACCTGGAGCGGGACCGGCCGCTCTACGCCCGCGCGGCGGCGGACAACGCGGGCTCGATCCGGGTCCTGGAGAAGTGCGGGTTCCGCCTCTCCGCCACGGAGCGGGGGTACGCCGCGGCGCGCGGGGCGGAGATCGACGAGGTGGTCCTCGTCCTGCGCGAGGGCTGACCCTCCGCCGCGCGGCGGAGGCGGATCGTCACGGCGCAGGAGGCGCCGCGCACGGGCCTGGCGGCACCTTGGGATCATGCCGCCTACCCTGCCCACCGCCCCCTCGGCCACCCCCGCCCCCTCCGAGCCCCCTGTCTCCTCCGAGCCCTCTGCCTCCTCCACAACCCCAGCCTCTTCCGAGCCCCCAGCCCCGCCGGTCCCGCTCACCTCCCCTGCCTCCCCGGACTCCCCTGCCTCCTCCATCTCCCCCTCCCCGCGGGTCCGGGCCGCCTCCCCCGGCCTCGGCCGGTTCCGCCTCGCGCTGCGCGTCGCCGCCGTGATCGCCTGCGTTCCATATCTCGTCCTCAAGGTCGCCTGGATCTCCGGGAGCCGGGTCGGTATCCCCGAGGGCAGCCCGTTGCTCGATCACCGGGTCCTCATGGCCCTCGTCAACGGCCTGACCGTCCTCATGGACGCGTCCGTCATCGTGCTGGCGCTGCTCCTGACCCGGCCGTGGGGCCTGCGGGTGCCTGCCCGGCTGCTCCTGGCGCCGATGTGGGTCGCCACCGGCCTCCTGACACCGATCATGGCCGGGTATCCGCTGCAACTGGCGGTCAAGGCGCTCGGCGGCGGCGTCGGCGGGGGCTCCTCCACCGGCGAGGGCGAACCGTTCCTCGCCGACTGGGTGTTCGGCGTCGTCTACACCGGCTTCATCCTCCAGGGCATCACGCTCGGCTCCCTCTTCGCCCTGTACGCGCGGGACCGCTGGGGGCACCTGTGGCAGGGGCGGGTCCGGGACCTGCCGCGCGCCGCACGCGGGGCACGGACCGCCGCGGGAGCCGCAGCGCTGCTCGCACTCCTCCCCGTCGCGCTCCACGTGGCGTGGGCCACCGGCTCCACGGCCGGACTGGGCGGGGCGCGGGCGCTGAGGCGTACGGCCGACTTCCACGTTCTGGAAGCCCTGGACGCGATCTACCTCGTGGCGGCCGTCACGGGCGCCCTGCTCCTCGTCTTCCGGTCCTCGCTGCCGGTGAGGGTGCCGCTCACGCTGGCCTGGCTCGGCTCGGGCGCGGTCGGCTGCTGGGGAGCCTGGCTGCTTCTCGGCTCGCTCGCGGCCCTCGGTGACGCCACGAAGCAGCCCACCGGGCCGATGCTCCTCACCTACGCTGTCCACATGATCATCGGGACGATCGTCGCCGTCCTCATGGCGGGCTTCCTCAAAGAGCGGGCGGGAACCACTGCGTGAAGGCACTCGCCACCCTCCTGTTCGGGCGCCGGGCGCGCCGCCGCTGGATACATCTGATCCTCGGCGGCGCCCTCGCCATGCCGTACGTCTTCGTCGGCTCCGTCGTCGTCGGGCCGTTCTTCGAGGACAGCGCCGTCCTCGGCTCGCTGGGCTCGCAGCTCAGCGCGTTCGCGCTGGGGCTGCCGCTCGCCGCGGTCACCGCGCTGTTCCCGCTGACGCGGCCGATGTCGGTGGCCGCCGTGCGGGCGCTGTGCGGGGTACCTGCCGACTCCCTCGCCGAGGGTCCCGCGCGCTCCCGGGCGGCGCGCGGCCGCACCGCCGCGTGGTTCACGCTGCACCTCGGTCTCGGCGGGGTCATCAGCGGCATGTCGCTCGCGCTGCCGCCCTTCGCGGGCGTCCTGATCGCGCTGCCCTTCTTCTCCGTGCTGCGGGACAGCCGCATCGGAATGCCCCAAGTCTTCGGCGAGCCCTGGCTGTTGGCGCTCTCGCCGGTCATCGGCCTCGCGTCGCTCGCGGCACTCGCGGCGTGCGCGGCCACGGCCGGCGGGCTGCTCGCGCGCTCGGCGCCCGCCCTGCTCGGGCCGACGCCCGCCGACCGGCTCGCGGCCGCCGAGCAGCGCGCCGCCGACCTCGCCGTGCGCAACCGTCTCGCGCGTGAGCTGCACGACTCGGTCGGCCACGCCCTGAGCGCCGTCACGCTCCAGGCGAGCGCGGCCCGCCGGGTCCTGGACCACGACCCGGAGTTCGTGCGCGAGGCGCTGGCCGCCATCGAGGACACCACGCGCCGCACGGTGGGCGAACTGGACGCCGTGCTCGGCGTGTTGCGGGAGGCCGACGGCGCGGGGCCGACGTCCCCCGCGCCCACCCTCGACGCCGACCTGGACGGCCTGCTGCGCCGCACCAGAGCGGCCGGTCTCCGCGTGACCGCCACCGTCGACGTGGCGCCCGAGTCCCTCCCCCCGCTGGTCTCCCGCGAGGCCTACCGCATCGTGCAGGAGGCCCTGAGCAACGCCCTGCGGCACGGCGGCGATCCCGGCTCCGTGACCCTGCGCGTCGCCCTGGACGGCCCCGACCTGACCGTGCGGGCCGAGAACCCGCTGCCGCCCCGCTCCCCCGCGTCCCGGCCCGGCGGCGGCCACGGCCTGCACGGCATCGCGGACCGGGCCCGGCTGCTCGGCGGCACGGCCCGCGCGGGCCCCGCCGACAGCGTGTGGCGACTCGACGTACGACTTCCTCTGAAGGGACAGCAATGACGGCGAACGACATCCGGGTCGTCCTCGCGGACGACGAGCGCATGGTGCGCACCGCCCTGCGCGCGATCCTCTCCGCCGAGCCCGGCATCGAGGTGGCGGGCGAGGCGGCGACGGGCGCCGAGGCGGTCTCCGTCGTACGGGAACTGAAGCCCGACGTTGTCCTGATGGACGTCCGCATGCCGGAGGTGGACGGCATCCGCGCCACCGAGCAGATCCTGCGGACCATGCCACAGCCGCCGCGCATCGTCGTCGTGACGACGTTCGAGAACGACGCGTACGTGTACGAGGCGCTGCGCGCCGGGGCCGCCGGGTTCCTCCTCAAGCGGGCGGACGCCGACGAGCTCGTCCAGGCGGTCCGGCTCGTCGCGCGCAGCGAATCACTGCTCTTCCCCGCCGCCGTGCGCGCCCTGGCCGCCGAGTACGGGCGCGCCGAGCCCGCGCCGCCCGCCTGGGTGGCACGGCTCACCGGCCGGGAGAACGACGTGCTGCGGCTGATGGCGGCGGGCCTGACCAACGCGGAGATCGCGGACCGGATGGGGGTCGGCGCGGCGACGGTGAAGACCCATGTGGCGTCGGTCCTCGCCAAGACAGGCGCGCGGGACCGCACGCAGGCGGTGATCGCGGCCTACGAGGCGGGCTTCATGAAGGCTCGATGAGAAAACGGTCGCAAGCACACCACAAGGGAACGAAATCCTCCCCTCCGCTCGTCTTCCCACGGGATGAACAAGACGATCAGGCACGCCTCGGTCTTCGCACTGCTGCTCGTGCTCGCCCTGCTGGTCCGGGCGACATGGGTGCAGTTCCACGACTCGGAGGCTCTCGCGGACGACAAGCACAACCGGCGCAACGCGATAGAGCAGTACGCGAACCCGCTGGGCGACATCATCGTGGGCGGTGAGGCCATCACCGGCTCCGAGCGGACGAAGGGCGGAGACCTCGCGTACAAGCGCACCTACAAGGACGGCGACCTGTACTCGCCCATCACGGGCTACAGCTCCCAGGTCTACGGCGCCACCCAGCTCGAAGGCATCTACAAGGACCTGCTCGACGGCACCGACAACCGCCTGAAGAACCCCCTGGACACGCTCACCAAAAAGCGGGCCGACCCGGGCAACGTCATCACGACGATCGACCCGGCGGTGCAGAAGGCCGGCTACAAGGCGCTGGGCGACACCAAGGGCGCGGCGGTGGCCATCGACCCCGAGACCGGCAGGATTCTCGGCATGGTGTCGACCCCGTCGTACGACCCGTCGAGGATCAGCGGCTCCACGGACTCCGAGGCGTGGAAGGAGCTGACCACCGACAAGGAGAAGCCGATGGTCAACCGCGCGATGCGGCAGCCGCTCCCGCCCGGCTCCACCTTCAAGCTGGTCGTCGCGGCGGCGGCCCTGGAGGACGGCCTTTACGGCTCGGTGGACGAGAGGACGAGCAGCCCCAACCCGTACACGCTGCCCGGCACGCGGACGGTCCTCAAGAACGAGAACCAGTCGGCTCCCTGCGAGAACGCGGACATCCGCACCGCGTTGCAGTACTCCTGCAACAACGTCTTCGCGAAGATGGCCGTCGACCTGGGCCAGGACAAGGTCAAGGCGATGGCGGACAAGATGGGCTTCGACGCCGACAAGCTGGACGTGCCGGTGCGCGCGTCCAAGAGTGTCTACCCGTCCGGCATGGACAAGGCGCAGACGGCGCTCAGCGGCATCGGCCAGTTCGACGTGACGGCGACCCCGCTGCAGATGTCGATGGTGTCGGCGGCCATCGCCAACGGCGGTGTGCTCGCCGCGCCGCACATGGTCTCGGAGATCAGCGACTCCGGCGGCGACACCCTGGAGAAGTACGGGGACGGCGACTCCCAGCGCGTGATGGACGAGTCCACCGCCGAGGGCCTGGAGTCCGCGATGCAGACCGTCGTCGAGAAGGGCACCGGCTCGAACGCGAAGATCAGCGGCGCGACCGTCGGCGGCAAGACGGGCACGGCGCAGCACGGCGAGAACAACAGCCAGACGCCGTACGCCTGGTTCACGTCGTTCGCCAAGGGCGGCGACGGCAAGAAGGTGGCGGTCGCGGTGATGATCGAGTCGTCGAGCGCGGCCCGCGACGAGGTCAGCGGCAACGGTCTGGCGGCGCCGATCGCGAAGGCGATGATGTCGGCGGCCCTCGCGGCCTGACACCCGGGCGGGGCCGCCGCCCGGATCGGGGCGCCCTCGGTACGCCTACCGCGGGCGCCCCCGCCACACCGACATGCCCCACGCGAGCGCCACGACCACCGCCGCGCCCGCGAGCAGTCCCACCGCGAAGCCCGCCCCGGACGCCGCGTCGTTCTCGTCCGAGGCCACCGCGAAGCCCGCGACCGCCACGGCGGCGGCGAGGACGGCGAGCAGTGCGTAGAACCTGCGGCTGAAGAAGCGGGTGCCTGCCGGGGCGGGCGGCGTGGTCGCGAGCCGCGCCGCCGGGCCGATGCTGGCGGCCTTGGGGCGCTTGAACCAGGCGTAGACGACCCATTCGCCGCACGCCTCCCAGCCGTCGGGGGCGAGCCGCTCGTCCAGCCCGTCGCGCCCGCGGGTGACCAGCTCGCGCCGGTACTCCCAGCGCTGCGGCTGCTCCACGTCACGGTGGCTGACGAACCGGCCGAGGGCGTCGACCCTGTCGACCTCCCAGCCCTCGTCGCCGAAGCGGTTCAGGAGCTCCTCGTCGACGTAGGTGTCGGCGGTCCAGCGCCAGGTCTCCGCCCGCTCGCCCCGCGCCTCCGGTGCCCGCTCCCCCGCGGTGGGCACCAGCTGCGCGGCGAACTCCTCGACGGGCCCGAACTCGGCCTCGGCGTCCGCGGCACCGGACTCCTCCAGGTGGGCGGCCAGGTCCGCGACGGTCGCCTCGACGCGGTCGGCGGGCAGGCCCTGCGCCCGGAGCCGCTCGGCGAGGGCGGCGAGGTACTCGCGCTGCCCGTCCCGCTCATGCCCGTGCCCGTGCTCGTGCTCGTGCTCGTGCTCGTGCTCGTGCTCGTGCTCGTGCTCGTGCTCGTGCTGTGCGTCCTGCCCGTGCTGTGTGTTCATGGTGCTCGCACTCCCGCCTTCGCCAGGACTTCTCGTACGGATCCGTCGAAGGCGAGCCACAGCCCGCCCTGTTCCGCGAGGGTCGCGCGTCCGGCGTCGGTGAGCCGGTAGTAGCGGCGGCCGGGTCCCTTGTCGGCGGCGCGGAACTCCGCGGCGACCAGGTCCGCCTCCTCCAGGCGGTTCAGCACGGGATAGAGCGTGCCGCCCTTGATCTGGCCGAAGCCGGCGGCGCCGAGCTGCTTGGCGATCTCGTAGCCGTAGCTCTCGCCGTCGGTGAGGGCGGCGAGCACGAGGAGGTCGAGGACGCCCTTGAACCAACTGGCGCGGCGGTCGGTCACTTCAGGTCTCCTTTCAGGCGGCGGAGGCGCGCAGCTTGTCCGGTGCGGGCAGCGTCAGGTCGCGTACGGAGAGGAAGACGTGCAGGGCGACGGGGAGCAGGAGGCTGCCCGTGGCGAGATAGAGGCCGGTGAGCACCGCGCCGAGGAGGGCGAAGACGAGGACGCCCTGGCGGCCCTGGTAGATACCGGCGAGCGCGTAGACGAGGACCGAGAGCGCCGCGGCGGCGTAGAGGTCGAGGCCGAGCGTGCCGACGCCGAAGGCGATGAGGAGGCCGCGGTACACGAGTTCGGCGCAGAGGCCGTCGGTCACGGCGACGGCGACGGCGAGCCTGCGCTCCTCGGCGGTGCGGGGCAGCATCGCCTCGATGGCGGCGAGCCCCGGCACGTTCCTGCCCCGCTTGGCGAGGTCGTGGAAGTTCCGTCCGGAGGAGACGGCGATCGCGGCGGCGAGGAGGATCCCGGCGACGACGTAGGTGGGCCGCTCGGGCACCGCGAGGCCGAAGTCGGCGGCGGCCGTGCCCGGCGAGAGGAGCAGGGCGGCGAGGGCGAGGGCGGCGAAGGCCCACCACAGGGTGAGGACGAGGCCGAAGTAGCGGACCAGGGCGCGGGGTTCGGTGTCCCTGCGCCGGGCCAGCGAGCCGTACATCCGGCGGCCTGCCCACGGCTCGCCGAGGAGCAGGTATGCGGTGAGCGTGGCGGCGACGGCCGTCGAGGCGGCCGAGAAGTCCGGCGAGATGGTCATGGGGATCCCCCTACCCTGAGCGTCTGAGCTACCTAGACCGTATGACGACCTAGTCAGGGTTGCAACCTATCTCGCTGTACCGACTCCCCGGCCGCCGCCGCGACCGGTTCACCTACCGCGTCGGCTAGCCCACGTAGTACGTCGGGTTCGGGAGCTTGTACGTCCTGTCGGCGTAGCCGCCCTCCAGGTCGCTCACCTGGTCACCGAAGCTGCCGACGATGTTGTAGCCGGTCGACTCGATGTACTTGCGCGTGCCTTCCTTGAACTGGACGGTGGTGCAGTTCCAGGCGGCGGGCGTCGCGCAGTTCTTCAGGTAGGCGGGCGGGTTCGCCTTGTCCTTGGTGAAGACGTGCGTCCGGTCGAGCTTCGTGTCGTATCCCGCCCTGGCGAGGTTGGTCACGGCGCCCTCGCGCAGCTGCTCGGCGAGGCCGGTGAGGAAGAAGACCTCGACGCCCTTGCTCTTGGCGTACTTCACGAGCTCGGGCATGCCGAAGACGGCGGGGCGCTTGGCCTCCTTGACGTAGGCGTACCAACTGTCGTTGTTGTACGTGTAGTTGGTCGACTTCTCGTAGTCGAAGCTGAGCAGCGCCGTGTCGTCGACGTCGAGGACGATCGCCGGCTTCTTGCCGTGGCGGGTGTGGTGGGCCGCCCTGCGTATGTCCTTCTTCGCCTTGGCCTGGATGCGGGCCAGGTCCTTGGCGTACGGGCTGTCGGGCGAGGACTTCCACACGCCGTCCGCGCCCTTGGCCGCGCCGTAGTAGGCGTCGATCTCGCCGACGAGGAGGTCGATGTTGTGGGGCTCCTTGGTGGGGCGCGGCGGGGCCTGGTCGGCGCCGGCGGCAGCGGCGGTGTAGAGGGCGGCACCGGCGACGGTGCAGGCGGTGGCCAGGCCGGCCACGCGTAGGGACTTCCGCATGTGTTGCGTCTCCGCTCAGGGTTCGGGCAGGTCAAGGACTGTCTACGCGCATCGACCCGCCCCTGGGGAGACCGTGGACCGACCCTTTACCTGATCCATACCTCCCCCTAGGTCTCAGCAGGTCTCCCCTTGTGGACCAAGCACGTCCCCCAACTGGCTGGCGGCGCATAGGGCATCGGCCCGATACCGGCGCGGGGACCTCACGCACCAGCATCACCAGGCATGACATCGACGATCCGGCGCGTCCTGCGGGACCGCAACGCCGGGCTGTATCTGGGTGCCGTGGTGGTCTCCGGCTTCGGGACCTCCGCGCTGTGGCTGGCCTCCGGGATCTGGGTGAAGGAGCTCACGGGGTCGGACGGGCTCGCCGCGCTCTGCCAGCTCGCGCTGTGGGCGCCCACCCTGGCCGGCCCGCTGCTCGGCACGCTCGCCGACCGCACCCGCCGCAGACCGCTCCTCGTGGCCGCGAACCTGGCACTCGGCGCGCTCCTCCTGTCCCTGTTCGCGGTGGACGCCGCGGACCGGCTGTGGGTCCTCTTCACGGTCCTCGTGGTGTACGGGGCGTGCGGCGTCGTCACCGACGCGGCGGAGGCGGCCCTGGCCGCGACAGCCGTCGGCAAGGATCTCCTCGGCGACTTCAACGGCCTGCGGATGTCCGCGAACGAAGGCATGAAACTGGTGGCGCCACTCGCCGGGGCAGGTCTGTTCGCCGCGTACGGAGGCGCCCGGGTGGCCCTCCTGGACGCGGTGACGTTCGTCCTCGCGGCGGGGATGTTCGCGCTGCTGCGGGTCCACGAGAACCCCCCGGTGCCCGACCGCACGCCCCTGCGGGCACGGACGGCTCAGGGGGCGCGACACCTGTGGGGACACGCCCGACTCCGCCCCCTCGTCGCGGCGGGCGGCCTGACGATGCTGACCTCGGGCATCAGCGGCGCGACGGTCTACGCGGTCGTCGAGGGGCTCGGCCGCTCCCCCTCGTACACGGGCGTGCTGTACGTCGCGCAGGGCGTCGGTTCCCTCGCGGTGGGGGTGGCGTCGGGGGCGCTGATGCGGCGGTTCGGGGCGCGGCGGTTCGCCGGGGCGGGCATCGCGCTGACCGCCGTCGCGGCGGCGCTGACCGCGGTGCCGAGCGACGCCGCGGTCCTCGCGGGCAGCCTCACGAACGGCGTCGGCCTGCCGTGCGTACTGATCGCGGCCCTGACGGCGGTGCAGCGCGAGACGCCGGACGCGCTGCTCGGCCGGGTGGCGGCGACCGCCAACACCCTGATGTTCGCGCCCACCGCGATCGGCATCGCGGCGGGCGCGGCCCTCGTGGAGAGCGTGCACATCGGCGTGCTGCTGCCGGTGCTCGCGGGGGCGCGACTCGTGATCGCCGCGCCCCTGCTGGCGCCCCGGGCGCGGGCTACTTCACGTTCGCCCAGCGCTTGATGGTCTTGACTGCCTGTGTCTGTTCGGCCGCCGGCAGCTTGGCGATCGATGCGCCGTGGTTGGCGCCGGGCACCACGTAGCGGTACGAGTCGTGGCGGCTGGGGGTGAACTTCTCGGCGCTCCACGGGTCGTTCTCGCCGTAGACGAACATCATGCGCTGACCGCGGTTCTTCACCCAGCGGTCGACGTCGGCGATGGTGCTGTTGTTGTAGGTGCCGCGCATCGCGGCGGGCAGCACCGAGTTGGGCTGGTAGATGTCGGGGTGGTTGCGGACGCCCTTGAGGTGCTTGAACCGGAGGTCGGCCCAGCCGAGCTGGGTGGCCGCCTGGCGGTAGTAGGGGCCCGAGCCGTTGGTGCCGAGGGACTCGTCCTGGTAGACGCTGAAGCCGTGCTTCTTCGACCAGTCGTAGAGCTCGTCGTCGGTGGCCTTCTTCGCGTCGGGCACGGTCGGGCAGTCGGCGGCGGTGCCGGACTGCCAGAAGTTCCACACCTGGTCCAGGACCGCGAACTCGTAGGCCCGGTCGGTGGTGCCGAGGGTCTCCTCGAACGTGTCGCCGCTGGCCTTCGCGTCCGCCTCGAACTTGGGGAGCAGCGTGTCGCGACGTACGAGCATCTCGCGCTGCACGGCGTTCAGGGCGTCTCTGCATTCCTTGGTGCCCACCGTCTTGAAGAAGCGTTCGTAGCCGGTGTCGTCGCGGTTGTTCGCGTCGTTGGGCGCGACGAACGCTACGACGGCGTCGAGGTCCTCGGGGTAGAAGCGCTCGTGGTACGTGGCGGTCATGCCGCCCTTGCTGGCGCCGGTGCCCAGCCACTTGCCCTTCTCGACGCTGCGCAGGGCGCGGGTGAGGCGGTGCTCGTCGGCGGCCTCCTGCTGGACGGTCATCTTGGACCAGTCGTCGCCCGCGGCGCCCTTGGGCCGTGACTCGGCGAAGTAGCGGTGCTCGACGCTGACCTGGTTGGCGTCGATCAGCCTGGTGAGGGAGGCGGTGCCGCCCGCGAGGGTGTAGCCGCCGGTGTAGAGGACGGTCGGCTTGTCCGTGGCCTTGTGCCAGAGCGTGGCGCGCTGCGTGAAGCCGGCGCCGTGGGGCTTGCGGTGGTCGACGGGCTGCCTGTACGTGAGCGAGTAGAGGGGGTAACCCTCCTTGTCCGCCACGGAGACCACCGTCATGCCCGGTATTCGCTCCAGGCGTTCACGGAGGTCGGTCGCCGAGGCGCTCTCGCCGGCCGCCTGCGCGGCGGCGGGTGTCACGCCGCCGAGCACCGCGGCACCCGCCATCAGTCCTGCGCAGGCCAGCGCGGATATCCCCTTGTTGCGCACCTTGTCCCCCTCTGCCCCCGGGTACGGGGGTTCTGCCCCTGGTACGGGAGCGACGGTTGTGGTGCGCGGATCGTATCGGTGATCACTCCGCGTGCGACAGGGCCCCGGCGACGTGCGCGAGGTCGGCGTCCGATGCCAAGCCCGCGTGGTAGAGCCGCAGTTCGGTGGCGCCCAGGTCGGCCGCGCGGGCCGCGTCGGCGGCGAGGGTGGCGGGGCTGCCGCCCATGCCGCTCACCACGGTGAGGTTGGCGGCAAGGACCGGCCGGCCCGCGCCGTGCGCGGCGAACGGCTCCAGCAGGCGCGGGCCTCCCGTGCAGGGCACGACCACGCCGTCGGCCACGGAGAGGATGTGCGCCGGGTCGACGCCCGCGTTCGCTCCGCAGTGGTACGTCACCGGGTCGGCGTGGAGCAGCACCTGGAATCCGGTGGGTGCCGCCGCGCGGACAGCGCCGACGACGGTCTCCTGGAGCGTGCGGGCGGTTCTCTCGCGCCACGCGCGCGTGGCCGCCGCCCGGCCCGCCCCGATGAGCTTCTCGACCGCCTGCCGGCCCTCGCCCTCGTCGCCACCGCGCCACACGGGTTCCAGGGCGTGGCGGACGGCGGCCGCAAGCCCGTCCGGGTCGAGGCCTTCCCCCTCGTACCCCTCCCGGCAGGAGGCGCAGAAGCAGAGCGACATCAGGTACTGCCCGGCCTCGCCGAGTGCGGTGCCCGCGGTCTTGTCGTGGGCGTGCAGGTGCGCGAGCCCGTACCAGCCGCAGGACTCCAGTTCCGTGCCGCGCGTGTCCGTTCCGGGGCGTACGGCGGCCTCCGCTGCGAGGTCGGCCAGGTACGCGCGCGTGGCGGGCTGTGCGATGCAGGGCGCCCACGGATAGCGGTCTCCGTAGGCGTTGACGACGGAGGTCTGCGGGTGGTCGTCGCCCATGCGGGAGTTGTGGGCGAGGACGACCCAGCTGTGTACATCGAGCCCGGCGTCGCGCAGGGCCTGGGCCGCCTCTCCGTAGGCATCGCCCGGGGCCCAGTCCCCGGCCGCGTACGGGCGCAGCTCCCGGCCCTGCCAGTGGTCGCCCGGCGGGTAGAGGACGGCGGCGTGCGCGGCCGTGACGATGCGGTGGCGCGGGTGGCGCGGGGTCAGCGCGCGGGTGGAGTGGTAGGCGGAGGCCAGGGTGACCTGCCGGACGCCGAGGGCGGCGAGGCGGGCGGGGGCGTCGGGGTCGCCGACGACGTCCCACGGGTAGAGGAACGCGGCGGCCCTCACGCGCCCGCTCCCGGGTGCGCGCTCCCGAGCAGCTCACGCCCGCGCTCGATGAGTTCGGCCAGTCGTTTGACGTGCTCGTCGGCGGGCTCGTGGAGCGGCGGCCGCACGGGGCCCACGTCGAGGCCGCCGAGCCGCACGCCCGCCTTGACGAGGGAGACGGCATAACCGCGGCCGAGGGCGCGCAGCTCCACGAAGGGGCGGTAGAAGCCGTCGACGAGGCGGTTCACGGTGGCATCCCCCTCCGGCGTACCGGCGTTGAACGCGCGGTGGAAGGCGAGCGCGATGTCGGGGGCGAAGCAGAAGACCGCCGAGGAGTAGAGGGTCACGCCGATGCCGCGGTAGGCGAGGCCGGTCAGCTCGGCGGTCGGCAGGCCGTTGAAGTACAGGAAGTCCCCCGGCACCTCGCCGCGCACGGCGCTGACGGTGCGCTGCATCAGGTCCATGTCGCCGAGGCCGTCCTTGAAGCCGATGACGCCGTCCGTGCGCGCGAGTTCGACGACCGTCTCCGGGGTGAGGACGGCGTTGTCGCGCTGGTAGACGATCACGTCCAGGGAGGTGGCGGCGGCCAGTTCGGTGTAGTGCCGGATCAGCCCCTCCTGCGCGGCGACGACGAGATAGGGGGGCATGGCGAGCAGCCCGTCGGCGCCCGCCTCCTCGGCGAGGCGCGCGTACCGCACGGCGAGCGCGGTGCCGTACCCGGCGCCCGCGACCACCGGCACCCGCCCGGCCGCCTCGTCGACCGCGGCGGCGACGCACTCCTGGAACTCCTCGGGCGTCAGGGCGTGGAACTCGCCCGTTCCGCAGCAGGCGAACACGGCCGCCGCGCCCGCCTCGATGCCGCCGCGCACATGGGTGCGGAAGGTGTCCGTGTCGAGAGCGCCGTCCGGCCCGTACGCGGTGACCGGGAAGAACAGCGGCCCGCTGGGGACGCGGAGTCGGGAAGCGAGGGGGGCTGACGTCACGGGCTCTCCCTGGGGCGTACGTGTCGGGCGTGGGTGCTTCTGATGTCGGACGTGCGTGTTTCTGGATGTCTGGCGTGCGTGTTTCCGGATGTCGGGCGTGCATGTTTCTGATTCACGTCCATATCTCTGAACACACCCACGCTAAGGCGCCTCCCGAACCGGGTCAAGCGCGCGAACTCCCCACCTACGAGCGGATTTACCGCCTCCGAGTGCGGCCCGGAACACTTGACGCGGCACGACGGGGATCTCTAGCGTGTCCACGGATGTGAATCCTGTACGTGGATACATACGCCCGCACGAGGAGACCCCCGCATGCCCGCTCCCCGCACCGTCCTGCTCACCGGCGCCGCAGGCGGCCTCGGCACCCTGATGCGCGGGCTACTGCCGGCGTACGGCTACGACCTGCGCCTGCTCGACGTGCGGCCGGTCGCGGACGAGCCGGACGCCGTCACGGCCGACCTCGCCGACAAGGACGCGCTGCGCGAGGCCGTGCGCGGGACCGACGCGGTCCTCCATCTCGCGGGCATCTCCCTGGAGTCCACCTTCGACAAGATCCTCAAGGCCAACATCGAAGGCACCTACAACCTCTACGAGGCGGCCCGCGAGGAGGGCGTCCGGCGGATCGTCTCCGCCTCCTCCAACCACGCGGTGGGCTTCACCCCGCGCCCCCGCGGCGACGACCCGCTGATCCCGGTCGACACCCCGCGCCGCCCCGACACCTTCTACGGCCTGTCGAAGTCCTTCGGCGAGGACCTCGCCCAGTTCTACTGGGACAAGCACGGCATCGAGACCGTGTCGGTCCGCATCGGATCGTGCTTCCCGGAGCCGTCGAGCGTGCGGATGCTGTCCGTCTGGATGAGCCCGGACGACGGGGCGCGGCTCTTCCACGCGGCCCTCACCGCCGAGGACGTACGGCACACGGTGGTCTACGGCTCGTCCGCCAACACCCGCCTGTGGTGGGACCTCTCGTCGGCGCGGGCGCTCGGCTACGACCCGCGGGACGACTCCGAGCGGTACGCGGAGAAGCTGATCGCCGAGCAGGGCGAACTGGACCCGGCGAATCCCGACCACGCGCACCTGGGCGGCCACTTCTGCACGAACCCGCCCGTGTGGCCTTACTGACCCTCCCCCGCCGGAGCCCGGTCCCGATGCCCGCTCGCACTCGTCCGGGCACCGAACGGGCAGCCACGCCCCCCGAAACGGGCACGCCCGGAGCCCGCCGCACAGGCCGCCGCCCCGCCAAGCGGGCACATACGGGCAGCATCGCGCCCGCTCGGAGCCTGGTAACGCCCTGGTCCGCGCTGTAGAACTTCCCCCACAGGGCCCGAACGGGCACCGCGAGACCCAGGGGAAGCAGGTGGCGCCGATGACCGCGGAAGAACGTCAGCGGCGGATCGTCAACGCGGCCCGCCACGCAGGCTCCGTCGACGTGACGGCGCTCGCCGACGAGCTCGGCGTCGCCAAGGAGACCGTCCGCCGCGATCTGCGGGCCCTGGAGGACCACGGCCTGGTCCGCCGCACCCACGGCGGCGCCTACCCCGTGGAGAGCGCGGGCTTCGAGACCACCCTCGCGTTCCGCACGACCATGCACGTCCCGGAGAAGCGGCGCATCGCGACCGCCGCCGCCGAACTGCTCGGTGACGCCGAGACCGTCTTCGTCGACGAGGGCTTCACCCCGCAGCTGATCGCCGAGGCGCTGCCCAAGGTTGCGGCGGGCCGCCCGCTGACCGTCGTCACCGCCTCACTGGCCACCGCGGGCGTCCTCGCCGAGGCCGAGAACGTCACCGTCCTGCTCCTCGGCGGCCGGGTGCGCCCCGGCACGCTCGCGACCGTCGACCACTGGACGACCCGCATGCTGGCCGGGTTCGTCATCGACCTGGCGTACATCGGCGCCAACGGCATCTCCCGCGAACACGGGCTCACCACCCCCGACCCCGCGGTCAGCGAGGTGAAGGCGCAGGCCATCAGGGCGTCGCGGCGCACGGTGTTCCTCGGCGTGCACACGAAGTTCGGGGCGACGAGCTTCTGCCGGTTCGCGGGGATCGGCGACCTCGACACGATCGTCACGAGCAGCCGGCTGCCCGCCTCCGAAGCGCACCGCTACTCACTCCTCGGACCACAGGTCCTGCGCGCCTGACCCCGCCCTCGTCCCGACTCCCCCTTTTTGCGGTCGGCGCGGGCTTCCGTGCGCCCCGAGGCATCCCGACCTCCCCGATATGACCCTCTACGTACGTCCAGGAGCTTTCATGCGAACCCCGAGCCGACGGAGGCCGCGCGCGCTCGCCGCGGCCGCCGCAGGGGCGCTGCTCGCCCCGCTGCTCGCCGGCTGCTGGGCCGGTGCCGGCGGGGCCGGTTCAGGCGGCGACTCCATCAACGTCCTCATGGTGAACAACCCGCAGATGGTGGAGTTGCGGAAACTCACCGCTGCCCACTTCACCAAGGAGACGGGCATCAAGGTGAACTTCACCGTCCTGCCAGAGAACGACGTCCGGGACAAGATCAGCCAGGACTTCGCCAACCAGGCGGGCCAGTACGACGTCGCGACGCTCAGCAACTACGAGATACCCATCTACGCCAGGAACGGCTGGCTGCACGAGGTCGGTTCGTATGCGCGCAAGGACACCGCGTACGACGAGAAGGACATCCTGCCGCCCATGCGCCAGTCGCTCACCGGTGACGACGGCAAGCTCTACGGACAGCCCTTCTACGGAGAGTCGTCCTTCCTGATGTACCGCAAGGACGTCTTCAAGAAGGCCGGACTGACCATGCCCGACCACCCCACCTGGCAGCAGGTGGCGGATCTCGCCGCCCGCGTGGACGGCGAGGAACCCGGGATGAAGGGCATCTGTCTGCGCGGGCTGCCCGGCTGGGGCGAGGTGATGGCGCCGCTGACGACCGTCGTGAACACCTTCGGGGGCACCTGGTTCGACAAGGACTGGAAGGCCCGCCTGGACTCCCCCGAGTTCGAAAAGGCAACTCGCTTCTACGTAGACCTCGTTCGCGAGCACGGACAGTCCGGGGCCGCGCAGTCCGGCTATGCCGAGTGCCTCAACAACCTCACCCAGGGCAAGACCGCCATGTGGTACGACGCGACCGCGGCCGCCGGCTCCCTGGAGTCCGCCAAGTCACCGGTCAAGGGCAAGATCGGCTACGTACCCGCTCCGGTGGCGAAGACGGAGAGCTCCGGATGGCTGTACACGTGGGCCTGGGGCATGCAGAAGGCCTCGCACAACCCGGACAGGGCCTGGAAGTTCATCTCCTGGGCGTCCGGCAAGGAGTACGAGGAACTGGTCGGCGAGAAGATCGGCTGGTCGAACGTCCCCGCGGGCAAGCGCGCGTCGACCTACGCGAACCCCGCCTACCGCAAGGAAGCCGCCGCCTTCCAGGACGTCACCCGCGCCGCCATCGAGGGCGCGCGGCCCCGCGACCCCGGCGTGCAGCCCCGCCCCGCGCCCGGCATCCAGTTCGTCGGCATCCCCGAGTTCACCGACCTCGGCACCAAGGTCTCCCAGGAGATCAGCGCGGCCATCGCCGGACGCCAGTCCGTCGACGCGGCCCTGGACACCGCACAGGACCTCGCCGAGAAGATCTCCGAGGAGTACGAGGGACGATGACCGCCACCGCGAGCACCACCGCCGTCGGGCACACGCGCGTGCCCGACACCCGTAAGCCGGGGACACCGGGACGGCTGCGCGCCTGGGCGACCAGGGCGCCCCTGCTGCCCGCCCTCATCTTCATGATCGCCGTGACCCAGCTGCCGTTCGTGGCCACCCTGGTGATCTCCTTCTTCGACTGGAACGCCCTCTATCCGGACGCCCGCAGTTTCACCGGCTTGGCCAACTACAGCGAGGTCCTCACCGACCCCGACCTGCGCAAGTCCGTGCTGACGACGATCCTCCTGACGGCCTCCGTCGTCCTCGTGAGCCTGGTCGCGGGGCTCGGCCTCGCCCTGCTCCTGAACCGGCGCTTCCGGGGGCGCGGACTGGTCCGCACCCTTCTCATCGCCCCGTTCCTCCTGGTCCCCGTGGCCGCCGCGCTCCTGTGGAAGCACGTGCTCTACAACCCCGAGTACGGACTCTTCAACGGCCTGCTGCACTGGGTCGGCGGGGACTCCGCCACCCAGCCCGACTGGATCTCCAACACCCCGCTCCTCGCCATCGAGGCTTCCCTGGTGTGGCAGTGGACGCCCTTCATGATGCTGATCCTGCTCGCGGGGCTGCAGAGCCGCGACCCCGAACTGATCGAGGCGGCCCGCATGGACGGCGCGGGCAGCTGGCAGGTCTTCCGCCATCTGACGCTCCCGCACCTGCGCCGCTACCTCGAACTGGGCGCGCTGCTCGGCTCGATCTACATCGTGCAGAACTTCGACGCCGTCTTCACCATCACCTCGGGCGGCCTCGGCACGGCGAACCTGCCCTACACCGTTTACCAGAGCTTCTACCAGGCCCACGAGAACGGTCTGGCCTCCGCGGCGGGCGTGCTCGTCGTCATCGGCTCGATCATCATCGCGACCTTCGCCCTGCGGGTCGTCTCGTCCCTGTTCCGTGAGGAGGCGTCCCGCTGATGAGCACCGTCCGCACACCGAACGCCGTACGCACCAGGGGCATCGGCCTCGGGCTCACCGCCTGGCTCGCCGGAATCCTGTTCTTCCTGCCCATCGCCTGGATGGCGCTGACCTCCTTCCACTCGGAGGAGGACGCCGCGACCAACCCGCCCTCGCTCGCCGCCTCCCTCACCCTCGACGGCTACCGGGACTTCTTCGGGGCGGGCGGCGGAGCGAGCCCCTGGCCCTCCCTCGTCAACTCGACGGTCGCGTCACTCGCCTCGACCCTGCTCGTCCTCGTCCTCGCGCTCCCGGCCGCGTACGCCCTGTCCATCAGGCCCGTGAAGAAGTGGACGGACGTGCTCTTCTTCTTCCTGTCCACGAAGATGCTGCCGGTCGTGGCGGGCCTGCTCCCGATCTACCTCTTCGCCAAGAACACCGGCCTCCTGGACAACATCTGGCTGCTCGTCCTCCTCTACACCTCGATGAACCTGCCGATCGCGGTGTGGATGATGCAGTCGTTCCTCGCCGAAGTGCCGAAGCCCGTCATCGAGGCCGCGCAGATCGACGGGGCACGGCTGCCGACGATCCTCACGCGCGTGGTGGCGCCCATCGCCCTGCCGGGGATCGCCGCGACCTCCCTGATCTGCTTCATCTTCAGCTGGAACGAACTCCTCTTCGCGCGGGTGCTCACGGGCGTCGTCGCCCAGACCGCGCCCGTCTTCCTGACCGGCTTCATCACCAGCCAGGGCCTGTTCCTGGCGAAGGTGTGCGCCGCGTCGCTCGTGATCTCCCTGCCGGTGCTCGCCGCGGGGTTCGCCGCCCAGGACAAGCTGGTCCAGGGCCTGTCGTTGGGAGCCGTCAAATGAACCAGGGAGCCGCCAAGTGAAGGCCGCCATCATCGAGTCCGTCGGCAAGGCCGTCGTCAAAGAGCTGCCCGACCCCTCCCCCGGGCCCCGCGACGTCGTCGTCGAGGTCGCCGCGTGCGGCCTGTGCGGCACCGATCTGCACATCCTCCAGGGCGAGTTCGCGCCGACCCTGCCGGTCGTGCCGGGCCACGAGTTCGCCGGGGAGGTCGTCGCGCTCGGCAGTGACGTCCGCACGCTCGCCGTCGGCGACCGGGTCGCCGTGGACCCCTCCCTGCACTGCCACGAGTGCCGCTACTGCCGCGACGGCCGGGGCAACCTCTGCGAGCGGTGGGCCGCGATCGGCGTGACCACCGCCGGCGGCGCCGCCCAGTACGCGGTGGCGCCCGCCGCCAACTGCGTACGCCTCCCCGACCACGTACGCACCCAGGACGCGGCCCTCATCGAACCGCTGTCCTGCGCCGTGCGCGGCTACGACGTGCTGCGGGCGCGGCTCGGCGCGCACGTGCTGATCTACGGCTCGGGGACGATGGGCCTGATGATGCTGGAACTCGCCAAGCGCACCGGCGCGGCGAGCGTCGACGTCGTGGACCTGAACGCGGACCGGCTCGCCACGGCACAGCGTCTCGGCGTCTCGGGCTCGGCGGCGAACGCGGACGAACTGGAGCGTCCGCGGGGCTGGGACGTGGTCATCGACGCGACCGGCAACGCGGCCGCGATCCAGGACGGGCTCGAACGGGTCGCCAAGGCGGGCACGTTCCTTCAGTTCGGTGTCGCCGACTACGCCACACGCGTGAAGATCGACCCGTACCGCATCTACAACCAGGAGATCACCATCACCGGTTCGATGGCGGTCCTGCACAGCTACGAGCGGGCGGCCGAACTGTTCGCGGGCGGCGTGCTCGACCCGGACGTGTTCATCAGCGACCGGCTGCCGCTGGCGGAGTACCCGCAGGCACTCGACCGGTTCGCCGCCGGGGTGGGCCGCAAGATCGTGGTGGTGCCGTGAGGGGGATGCCGTGACGGCGGTGCCGTGATTCGGTACCGGCGCGGCATGGCCGGACGTACGCTCCGGTCATGCCGGGACCTCGGACAGGGAAAATCCCTGCCCGGGTAAGGGAACGGCAAAGCGGGATCGTTCGTTACCCCTGGCATGACAGCTATGACCCCCGGCTCGAACATCCCGCTGACCGCCGCCCGTGTGGCGGTGGACGTCGCCGCTCCGGTGCGGCTCGACGTATCGGGCCTGCTGCTCACCGCCGACGGCAAGGTGCGCTCCGACGACGACTTCATCTTCTTCAACCAGCCCTCCGGGCCCGGCGTGACCTATCAGTCGGGTGGGGGTACGACCCCCGACAAGGTCACCGTCGACACCTCCGCCGTGCCGTCCGGCATCGAGAAGATCGTCGTGACCGCCAGCCCGGACGCGGCGGGCCAGACCTTCCAGGGCGTCGAGCCCACCGCCACGATCCGTAACGCCGACGACGGCTCGGTCCTCGCGACCTTCACGCCGCCGCAGCTCGGCTCCGAGACGGCCCTGGTGATCGTCGAGATCTACCTGCGCAACGGCGCCTGGAAGGCCCGCGCGGTCGGTCAGGGGTACTCCAACGGCCTCGCGGGCATCGCGACGGACTTCGGCGTCTCGGTGGAGGAGCCCGCCCCGGCCCCGGCCGCGCCCGCCGCCGCCCCCGCGGCTCCGCCCGCCCCGATGGCACCCCCGGTGGGGCAGCCGGTGCAGGGCCCGCCCCCGCCGGCCGCCGTCCCGGCGGCGCCCGCCGCGCCCGCGCCCGGCGCCGGGAAGATCAACCTGGACAAGGGCCGCGTCAGCCTCCAGAAGAACCAGACGGTGTCCCTGGTCAAGGGCGGCAAGCCGCTGCTCTCCCAGGTCAAGATGGGCCTCGGCTGGGAGCCGGCGTTCCGCGGCAAGGACATCGACCTGGACGCCTCCGTCATCGCGTACGGCCCGCAGCGCAACCACGTCGACAGTTGCTACTTCGGGAAGCTCTCGATCGTGAACGGCGCGATCAAGCACTCCGGCGACAACCTCACGGGCGAGGGCGGCGGTGACGACGAGGTGATCGTCGTGGACCTCGGCCGTCTCCCGCAGGACGTCACGGGCCTGGTCTTCACGGTGAACTCGTTCTCCGGCCAGAAGTTCACGGAGGTCGCGAAGGCGTACTGCCGCCTGATCGACGCGGCCTCGGGCGAGGAACTGGTCCGCTTCGACCTGACCAACGCCGAGGCGCAGACCGGCGTCATGATGGCCAAGCTGATCAAGCAGTTCACCGGCGAGTGGGAAATGACCGGAATGGGGCAGTTCGTCAAGTCCCGCACGGTCCGCGGCATGGTGAAGCCCGCGGCGCAGGCCCTGTAGGGCTCTGCGCCCCGGGCTCCGGGCTCCGGGCTCCGGGCATGCGTGAGGGGCGGCGGTCCGCGGATGCGGTCCGCCGCCCCTCACGCGTATCAGGTCACGGGGTCCGGAAACGTCATGGAGTCCGGAATCAGAGCTTGGCCAGCTTCGGGTAGGGGCTCAGGAAACGTCCCTGGCGACCGGCGAAGTCGATGACCACCGCGTCTTCACCTTCGACGCCGACGATCCTCCCCAGGCCGTACTGGTCGTGGGAAACCCGGTCACCCACCTCGAAGTGCTCCACGGGTGGCGCGGGCGGGGCGGGCACGTTGAAGGGACTGTTCGGCAGGTGTCGGCGCGAGCCGGGGGGCCTCGTCATACTTGAAGTATGAGGCCCCGGGAGGCGTGGGCACCATGCTCCGTACTGACACTGCGCTCACATCGGTATGGAACAGACACACAAGCCACGGTGTGTCGCCCCCGTACGGTGTCGCGGATGCGACCCGAACGGGGGACACGGGTGACGGACCGCTCCCCCTCGGCCACGCGCTGTGGCGGAGGAGGAACGGGGGACTCGACCCGCTCAGGCGGCGTCCGACGTGGCGTCCCACGGCCAGTCGGCGTCCCGCCCCGCCTCGATCAGCCGCACCATGCGGAACGCCGCGTCCGAGAGGCCGCCGAAGACGTGGCGGTTGCCCTGGCCGGAGGGGCCGTGGCCCGGACGGTGGCCCGCGAGGTTCCAGGTGTAGACGGGAACGTCGGCCGGGACCTGCTCGGTCGGACCGCCGCGGCGGTCGTACGCCGCCTGCTCGTCGGTGACGATCAGTACCCGGTCGTGCTTCTTGTAGAAGCGGCGTACCGCCTTGGTGGTGTCCGTGCCGCCGAGATCGCCGAAGCGGCCGAGGATCTTCAGGACGGACTCGCCCGCGCGGTACTTCACCTCCGCGCTGGTGGTGCCGAACTGCACCAGGTCCGCGTCGGCGGCCCGCAGCGCGAGCGCCGTGCCGAAGACGGCGGCGGCGTCGGCGCGGTTGAGCTCCGAGCGGTCCGAAAGACGCGCCCACATCGAACCGGACCGGTCGACCAGGATCAGCGTCCGGCCCGGCAGCGACGGCACGTTCCCGAGGGAGTGGCCGAGGGCCTGCTCCAGCGGGTACGCCCAGCGCAGCGACGGTGCGTGCTGGTACGCCGCGAGGTAGCGAAAGGGGAACTGCCGCGACTTCGCGACGGCTTCGGGGTCGGCGAGCCTGGCCGCGACGGTCGCCGCGACCTCGTCCGATACGCCCGCCTCGTCGAAGTTCCGCAGGTTGCGGACCAGCGCCATGACGCCCATCGACGGGATGACGGCCTCCCAGGCCGCCTTGTCCATGGGGCCCTGCAGCCATCCCGCGAGCGCCTCCCAGGTGATGCCCGCGGCGGCGAGCCGCTCGGCACCGCCCTCGCCGGTGACCACCGCGCGCCGCTCGGCGACGGGCAGCGCCATCAGCTCGCGGTGCGCGGCGAGGACGCGCGCGCCCTCGGGCGGCACCGCGGTCTCCGGGTGGTGGCGGCGGTCGAGCGCGTACCGGAACAGGGGGCCCTGCCAGGGCTTGGCCGGGTCGGGCGCCGCGTGCACGAGGTTGAGGATGTCGCCGAAGCGGTAGCCCTTGGTGGCCGTGTCGTACTTCAGCAGGGACTTCTCGTTGTAGAGGCGGCGCACGGCGTCGGCGATGCCGCGCTTGACGGGCTTGGGTACCGCCCGGCCGTACATCGACGTCCAGTAGCCGAGGAGTTCGCCGGGCTCGTCGGGCCGGCGCAGCACGGACGCGACGACCTGGCGGCCGGTGGGTCCTTCGGTGGCGTGCGCGTCGAGGCGTGCCTTGACGTACTCGGCGGCGCCGACGATCGAGGCCGTACGCATGTTGCCGTCGCCGCGCAGCCAGCCGAGCAGGCCCGCGGTCCACCGCGGGTCCTCGACGGCGAGGCGGCGCACGAGGCCGGCGAAGCGGTCGTCGCGACGGTCGCCGCTCTCGTAGAACGTCCGCTGGGAGACGAAGTTCGAGACGGCGAGCAGGAAAAGTTCGGAGCGAGGGTCGCGGAGATGCCCGGGACCGCCCTCGTACGTGCGGGTGGTGCGGCCGGTCGACTTCACCGGAGAAGTGACGAGTGCCTTGATGGACTTGGTGTTGAAACGCGCCATGAGAATCCCCCCGA
The DNA here is from genome assembly GCF_040683555.1 of Streptomyces sp. NPDC093510. Taxonomy (NCBI): domain Bacteria; kingdom Bacillati; phylum Actinomycetota; class Actinomycetes; order Kitasatosporales; family Streptomycetaceae; genus Streptomyces; species Streptomyces sp. NPDC093510. The sequence goes on along the minus strand of NZ_JBFBEE010000004.1, from coordinate 335,798 downwards.
ATTCGTCGTGCGTACAGGTGGCGGGGAGACAGGCGGCAGGAGTGTGCCCGAGTTCATAAGCGACGACGGACTTGTGTCGGATGCTCTGCCCAATTGAGCTACACCGACCCGAAGTCGATGACGGGATTCGAACCCGCAACCGTCTGATCCATGAAGTAACCGTTGTCTGCGCACCGGGCACACACCAGCTGCTGCCTCCCGAGATCAAGGTGGCGGCGGCGCGATTTCTTGAAAGGAAGGAGCCGCTGCCCGCGCACCGGGAGGTGCTGGAAAAAACATGAAATTGTGGTGGCCGGAGCCCATTTCGGCGGAACCGAAGGTGGTGCTCTGCCACTGGGCATTACTTTAGGAGAGTGAACCGGCGGGGCGCCAAAGGTTATTCACGCCCACTGATCTCCCGGCGGCCGCAACCGTACGATGCCCCACAGGCGTCGCACAGTCCGTCAGCTCGTCCTGTCGTCCCAAGGGCCCTCGCGGGCCACCGGAAGGAGCGTCCGTGGAGGTCGGCGGGTACCGGATCGTCGCGCTGCTCGGCGAGGGCGGCATGGGCCGCGTCCACCTCGCGCGGTCCGCGTCGGGTCGCCCTGTCGCCGTCAAGACGGTCCACGCGCACCTCGCCGCCGACCCGGAGTTCCGCGAGCGCTTCCGCCGTGAGGCGGCCGCCGTGCGGGCCGTCACGGGCCCGTACACCGCCGCCGTGCTCGACGCGGGGCCGGACGCCGAACAGCCGTGGCTGGCCATCGAGTTCTGCGCGGGGCCCGGGCTGCCGAAGGCGGTGGCCGCGCACGGCCCGCTCGGTTCCGCCGAGCTCGCCGCGCTGGGCGCCGCGCTCGCCGAGGCCCTGGCGGCGGTGCACGCGGCGGGGCTCGTGCACCGCGACGTGAAGCCGTCCAACGTCGTCGTCACCCGCGACGGCCCCAAGATCATCGACTTCGGCATCGCCAAGAGCGCGGCCGACGAGAGCCTCACGGCCGACGGCGAGGCCATCGGCTCGCCCGGCTTCATCGCCCCCGAGCAGCTGGCGCGGGACGCCCGGCCGCCGGGGCCCGCCGCCGACGTGTTCGCGCTCGGCGCGGTCCTCTCGGTGGCGGCGACGGGGCGCGGCCCCTTCGGTTCGGGCGGCGCCCCCGAAGTCCTCTACCGCACGCTGCACGACGAGCCCGACCTGCTCGGCGTGCCGGGCCCCGCCTGGGCGGACTTCCTGGGCCGCTGTCTGGCCCGGGACCCGGCGGACCGGCCCTCGGTCGCGGGGGTGCTCGCCTGGTGCGCCGAGCGGGCGTTGCCCGAGCCGTGGTGGGAACAGGAGCCGGTCGCTGGGCTGATCCGCCGCCAGGAGGACAAGGTCGCGGAGCTGGTGGGGCGGGCGGGCGAAGAGGGTGGGGAGGGCCAGGAGGGCGGGGAGGGTCCTCCCTCGCCCGGCCCCGCCGACGGGCCACCGCCCACCGGTCCCGCCGACGAGCCACCGCCCCCCGACCCCACCGGCGAGCCACCGCCATCACCCCCCGACCCCACCGACGCGCCACCGCCGACCGCCCGCCGCGAAGCTCCCGCCACTCCCACCGACGCCCGCCCCGGTACCCCGCCGCCCCCGCCACCCCGCACCTCCCGGCGCCGGTTGTTGACCTGGGGCGGCGGCGCGGCCCTCGCGGCCGTGGGCACCACGACGGCGGCCGTCCTCCTCGACGGCGAGGGCGAGGGCGACAGCGACAGCGGTGGCGGTGGCGGTGGCGGCACCGAGCGGCGCGACGAGCCCCGGCCGCCCGCCGGTGAGGTGATCTGGAGCCGCGACATCGGCGAAGTCGAGTACGGCGGAGCCCTGTTGCGCAGCGGCAAGGACCTCTACGTGCTCGACGACAAGGGGCTCGTCCGCCTGGACGCGGAGACCAACACAGTCCGCTGGAGCTACCCGGAGGAGAACCTGCGGAGCGTCGACACCCGCGGCGACCTGGTCTACGTCCTTCGCGACAGCCTCTTCGAACCCGAGTTGATCGCGCTGCGCGTGGCCGGCGGCCGGGAGGCGTGGACCTCGGGCGTCCTGATGCGCAACCCGCACCGGCCGCCCCGCCCTCTCGACGCCCCTCCGAGCGAACTGGAGGGCGGCAACGGTCTGTTCACCCTGGCGGGAGACGTCGCCTGCCTGTTCACCTATGCCTCGTACGACACCTTGCAGGAGCGGCGCGGCACCCTGGACCGGCCCTGGCGCGCCTACGGCTTCGACGCGCGTACGGGGAACGAGCTCTGGTTCCACGAAGGGCGCGCGGCGGGGGTGATCGGCGTGGACGACGCGGGCGGCCGCATAGCGGTGGCCACCGCGTCCCGGAGCTCAGGGCCCCCCGGCACGGACCGGCACGCGCGACACGATCCGCTGGTCGTCCTCAAGGCGTCGGACGGCACGGTCGAGCGGGAGGTCGCGGACGGCGCCCGGCGCCCCGAGGCGCACCCCGGGGCCGAGGGCGTCGGCTACTTCGCGTCGGATGAGCGGATCGAGGCGGTCGACCTGGCGACCCGCCGCACCGTGTGGGACCGGCCCGCGGACGCGGTCACGGCCGTCGCGCCGCGCGCCACGGGCGGCCTGGTGCTCGCCTCGTCGTCGGACGGGGTCGAGGCTCTCGACGCCCGTACGGGCAGGAGGCGGTGGTCGCGGCCCGGGTTCCGGGAGATCGAGGACGGGGTGCCGCTGGTCTCGGACGGGCTCGTCCTGGTCTCGGGGCCGGAGCCGGGCGGTTCGGGCGGTTCAGGCGGTTCGGATGGTTCGGGCGAGGGGACGTGGGGGGTGTACGCGCTGGACGTACGGACGGGTGACGCCGCGTGGGCGGCACGGGTCGACCCCGCGTCCGACATGAAGCTGGCGGCCGCGCGCGACGGCCTGTTCCACGTCTGCGCCGGCCGCACCCTGCACACGCTCCGCGGCCCGCGCGGCACCCGGACCTGACATGACCGGGACTCCGCTCGTGCCGGGCACCCCGCTGCTTCCCGGTGACCCCCGTCGGCTCGGTGGGCACCGCATCGTGCGACGCCTCGGGTCCGGGGGCATGGGACAGGTCTATCTGGGACGCAGCCCCGGCGGGCGGCTCGTCGCCGTCAAGACCGTGCACGAGCACCTCGCCGCCGATCCGCACTACCGGGAGCGGTTCCGGCGGGAGGCGACCGCGGCGCGCGCCGTCACGGGCGCGCACACCGCCGCCGTGCTCGACGCCGACCCCGACTCCCCCGTGCCCTGGCTCGCCACGGCGTTCCTGCCGGGGGTCACCCTGCGCCGCGCGGTCGCCGTGGGCGGGCCGTTGGGCGCCGCGGCCGTGCGGTCGCTCGGGGCGTGTCTCGCCGAGGCCCTGGCGAGCATCCACGCGGCGGACATCGTGCACCGGGACCTCAAGCCGTCCAATGTGCTGGTGACCGCCGACGGTCCGCGCGTCATCGACTTCGGCATCGCCCGTGCCGCCGGGGACCTCGGCCTCACCCAGGCCGGGTCGATGATCGGCACGCCCGGGTTCATGGCGCCGGAGCAGGTCGCCGCCGGTGACGTGGGGCCCGCCGCCGACGTGTTCGCGCTGGGCGCGGTCCTCGCCTTCGCGGCGACGGGTGAGCAGCCCTTCGGCTCGGGCCCCGTCGCCGTGCTGCTCTACCGCGCCACGCACGAGGAGCCGCACCTCGTCGGGGTTCCGGAGAGCTCGGGCCTGCGCGCGCTCGTCGCCGACTGCCTGCACAAGGATCCGCGCCGGCGCCCGTCCGTGGCGCGGGTACTGGCGCTCGCCTCCGCGCCGGACGCGCCCCTGTGGTGGCGGGAGGAACCGCTGCGGTCGCTGATCGCGGGCGGGACGGACGACACCGACGGCCGCCCCTCCCCCGCGCCCACCCTCCCGCAGCCCCGCCGGGAACCCGGGCCGCGGCCCGCCACCACCCTCCGTACCGGGAACCCCCGTACCGGGAACCCCCGTACGGAGAACCCCCGTACCGAAATCCCCCCTGCCGGGAACCCCCGTGCCGAACGCCGCCGCGCCCTCGCCCGCCGTACCTTCCTCGCCACCGGCGGCGCCGGTCTCGCGGGGCTCGCCGGCTGGGCCGTCGCGCGGGCCCCGAAGGCGCCGGGCGCGGGCACGGACCGGGAAGGGCCGCTGCTGCGCGAGGGGTCGAAGCGGCCCGGCCGCGAGCGCTGGGCGCTGACCGGCGAGGAGGACGGCACGGGCGGCGTCGGGTCCGCGCTGCTCGTCGGGGACACCGTGCTGGTGCACGGGCCGAGGAGCGGATTCACCACCCAGGGTCTGGTGCGTGCCGTCGACGCCGTGGACGGGACCACCCGCTGGCAGTACGAGAAGGCTCCCGCCGAGGCCGTCCGTGAACCGCTCTGGGGCGTCGCGAGCGGTCTGCTGATCGCCCCTGAACTCATGGACAGGGGCTATGAGTTGGAGAGCGGCGAGGTGTGGCGTCCGGAGCGGCCGTGGCGCGGCGCCGTGAAGTGGTTCGCCGTCGCGGGCGGGCGGCTCGTCACGCTGGACGACGGCGGCGGATCGTCCGACGACCGGGTGCTGCACACGCGCGCGCTGCCCTCGGGCGGCTCGCCCCGCACGCGCCGCAAGGAGGACACCCGTGACTGGCGGGCGCCCGCGGTCTCGGGCGACAGGCTGCTCCTCGTGCCGGACACCGACGCGCTGGACCCCCGTGTGTTCTGCCTCGACGCGGTCACGGGCCGCGAACCGTGGACCTACACCGCGCTCGGCAGGGACGAGCCGGTGCAGACCGCGCCGGTCACGCTGCCCGCGCCGGGCGGCCGCGGCGGCGGCGACCGATTCGCCCTCCTGACCGACGCCGGCGACCTGCACCTCATCGACGTGCGCACCGGGGGCCGGCTGCGGGAGGAGCGGCTCGGGCTGACGTCGGGGAGCGGCGCCACGGCTCTCGGGCACGCCTCGGGCACGGGCCTGGTGCTCGCCGCAGGGGAGGATCTGATCGGCTTCGGCCCGGAGAGCGGCAAGCGGCTGTGGAACCACCCGACGGCCGGGCTCGACACCGGCTGGCCGCCCCTGTCCGGCGGCGGCAGGCGCGGCCCGGTCGCCCGGGACGGCACCCTGCTGAACTGGCTGGACGCCAGGACCTTGCAGGCCATCGACCTCACCGGCACCAAGAACGGTGGCGGGCGGCAGCTGTGGCGGACGTCGTTCGACGCCGTCGCGCGCTGTCCGCCCGCCATCGGCGGCGGCACGGTCTACGTCACCGCGGGGCAGGTGTGCCGGGCGCTGAGTCTGCGTACGGGCAAGACGCTGCGGGAGTGGCCGGTGGACGAGGCGGTCACCTGGCTCGCCGCCGACGCCGACGGCTGGTACGCCAGGGTCGGCACCTCGTCCCTGCGGGCGGTCAACGCGCCGGGGAGCGCGTGACGCCGGTCAGCGCCGCTGCCGCTTCCAGGGCCCGGTGATCGCGAGCAGGATGCCGGGGGTCTGGATGCTGGCGTACAGCGTCCTGCCGTCGGGTGAGAACGTGACGCCGGTGAACTCGCTGTACTCCGGGTCGTCCTCGGTGCCGTTGTTCAGCTCGTTGCGTGCGATCGGGTACGTGCGGCCGCTCTCGGTCGCGCCGAAGAGGTGCTGTACGCCGTCGCCGTCCTCCGCGATGACGAGGCCGCCGTAGGGCGAGACGGTGATGTTGTCGGGGCCGTCGAAGGCGCCGTCCTTGCCGGGGTCCGGGTTGACGCCGAGCAGCACCTTGAGGGTCAGGGTGCGGCGGCCCGGGTGGTAGAACCACACCTGGCCGTCGTGCTGGACGGGGCTCTCGTCGCGGGCGAAGGAGGCGACGATGTAGACGCCGCCGTCGCCCCACCACATGCCTTCGAGCTTGCGGGCGCGCGTGATGTCGCCGTCGTCGAACTGCTGGCGCACGGGCACGGTCCGCGCGTCGCGGTCGGGGACCTCGACCCAGTCGACGCCGTAGACCGTGCCGATCTTCGTGGCGCGGGACAGGTCGTCGACGAAGCGGCCGCCGGAGTCGTAGCACTTGGGGGCCTTCAGGACGCCCGCGTCGTCGGCGAGGGTGCGCAGCTTGCCCCGGCCGTGCGCGAAGCCCCGGGGCGGGGTCCAGCGGTAGAGGAGGCCGTTCGGCCCTGAGGCGTCCTCGGTGAGGTAGAGGTGGCCGCGCTTGGGGTCGACGACGACGGCCTCGTGGGCGTAGCGGCCGAGCGCCTTGATGGGCTTGGGGGCGCGGTTGGCGCGCCGGTCGGCGGGGTCGACCTCGAAGACGTAGCCGTGGTCCTTGGTCATGCCGTTCCTGCCGGCCCGGTCCTCGGTCTCCTCGCAGGTGAGCCAGGTGCCCCAAGGGGTGCTGCCGCCCGCGCAGTTGGTCGCGGTGCCCGCGATGCCGACCCATTCGGCGACGCGGCCGTCGGGGCGGACCTCGACGACGGTGCAGCCGCCCGCGGCCGCGGGGTCGTAGACGAGGCCCTCGGTGAGCGGTACGGGGTGCTTCCACTTGCTGCGGGGGCCGCCCAGCTCGTGGTTGTTGACGAGGAGCGTCGTGCCGCGCGGGCCGCGGAAGGTGGCGGTGCCGTCGTGGTTGGAGGGTGTGAACTCGCCGCTCTCCAGCTTGGTCTTCCCGCTGTGTGTGAGGACGCGGTACGAGAATCCGGCGGGCAGCGCGAGGAGGCCGTCGGGGTCGGGCACGAGGGGGCCGTAGCCGGGGCCGAGGTGGCCTCCGTGGCCGTGGCCCGGGGCGTGTGCCGCCTCCTCGACCTCCGTCGCGGCGAGGGCGCCGGGCGCGGTGGCGAGCGCGCCGACGCTGCCGGCCAGGGCGACCCCCGCACCGGAGAGCGCGGAGCGTCTGGCGAAATCCCTGCGGGTGAGCGGCATCGTTTCTCCTGAGGACGCGAAGGCGGTACGTACGACCGGGCTGCTGTCGGCGTCACCGTCCCGCCCGCGCGCGAACGGCGGTTGAACGCCGTCCGACGCCGAGGGGCCTCCTTCCGTGAACCTGCCCGCCGGGACCGGCCGACGGGCAGGTTCACCCGCAATGCGAAGAATCACCGCAGAACACCTTGACCCGCGATGCACACCGCAATAGACATCACCTACGTGGCAGTGCCGCACCACCCGCAAGGGGAGGCGAGCCGAGTGGACGCACATCAGGCACGCAGCCTCCATGAGGGCCGGCTGATGAGGCTGGCCAATGTCACCGGAGTCGGCATCGGAAGGGACGACCACTCGGGTCAGGACGTGATCGTCGTCTTTGTCACCCACCGAGTGCCCCGCGACCGTCTCCGTGACGAAGACGTGGTTCCGGACATGCTCGACGGCGTCCCCGTACGCGTACTCGCCATCGGCGAGATCGACGCGCAGAACGGCGGGACGTAGCGGCAGCGGCGCCCCGGCGCGGCCCGGAACCCCCACCCTTCAAAGGGGAAGAGGTGGTCTGGCGTGGTGAGCCAGCCCGAACTGATGCGAGGACCCACCGGCGGTCAGCTGAGCGACAGCTCCCGCCAGCAGGCGATGTCCGACTTCCTGCGGCCGCAACAGCCGCTGTCCAACGTCGTCGGCTTCGGCCACGGCGTGAAGTGGAGCGGCGGGGAACCCACCGGCGAGCCCGCCGTCATCGTGTTCGTCACCCAGAAGGTCCCGGAGTCCATGCTCCCGGAGCGGGACGTCGTCCCGCGCCAGATGGACGACGGCACCCCGACCGACGTCGTCGCGGTGGGCCACATCGCGGCGCAGCGCCAGCAGAGCAGGCCCGGCGGCCGGCGGGCCGAGGACCGCGCGTCGGCGTACGGCCCGGACGGCAGCATCAGCGAGCAGCTCGCGGGCCTCGCGCAGCCACAGCTCGAAGATCTCGCCGGGCGCGGCGCGTTCGAGCCGCAGCTGCTCAAGCGCCGGATGCGCCCGTGCCCCTCGGGTTTCTCGGTCGGCAACGTCCGGGTGACCGCGGGCACGCTCGGCAGCGTGGTCTACGACTTCCTGCCCGGCGCCTCCGTCGACCCGCCGGGCTCCGGCCTCGGTGTGCCGGCGAAGTTCTACATCCTCTCCAACAACCACGTGCTCGCCGACTCCAACCGGGCGCAGCTGGGCAGCGCCATCGTGCAGCCGGGCGTCTTCGACGGCGGGCAGGACCCGGCGGACCGCATCGCGACCCTGGAGCGCTTCGTCACGATCCAGTTCGCCCCGCAGATCCCGCTGGAGCGGCACAACAACGTGGTGGACGCGGCGCTCGGCTCGGTCGACTTCCAGGACGCGACGCGCGAGCAGTACTTCAGCGGCGCCCCGCGCGCCTGGCGGCGCAAGGCCAACGTGGCCGTCGGCGACCTGGTGAAGAAGTCCGGCAGGACGACGAACATCAGCTTCGGCCGGATCATCGCGGTCGACGCGACGGTCGACGTGAACTACGGCACGGCGGGCACGGCCCGGTTCAAGGACCAGATCGTCACGACGAACATCTCGGCGGGCGGCGACTCCGGTTCGCTGGTCACCTCGCAGGACGACGTCGCGGTGGGTCTGCTCTTCGCCGGTTCGTCGGTCGCGACCATCGTCAACCACATCGAGAACGTCCGCGCGCTGCTGCGCGTGGAGATCGCCGAGCTGCTGGCCTGACGGTCAGGACGGAAGGAGGGTTTCCCATGACCACTCAGGCACGTAAGCAGAAGGGCGGCCGGTCGCGGACGTCGGAGCATCGCTTCCACAATCCGCAGGGCGCCGAGGTCAAGACGCGTGACGAGGCGTTCTCCGCGCCGATGGCCGAGGTGTCGGCCGAGGCCCTGTCGACGGACTGCAGGCTGACGCTGCACAGTGGCGCCGTCACGTTCGCCATCGAGGTGAAGTACAACCCCAACACCTATCCGCACGTGGTGACGGGCGGCCGGATCACGTCCGGCATCTGCGGCGCGCCGTGGGACATCACGGGCGGCACGATCGGCGAGACGATGCGGCTCGACGCGAAGCGCGCCGGGCAGGGCTCGTGCGCGAACACGATCACGATCGTCGGCGAGTACCAGAACCCTCCGGCGTACCGGGGGACGTACGGGTTCGACGGGGCGACGTCGTCGTTCAAGCACACGACGCGGTACGAGTGCTGACGCCTCCGGCGGGGTGAGCGGAACCCGGGTGGGCCTGCTGGCTGGGCCCACCCGGGGTGCTGTCGATCGCCCTCCGGGCTCGTCCTCACCCGCCGGACGGGCTCAAACCCCCTGCTGCGACCTCGCCTTGAACGCCGCCTTGCGGGCCTCCTTCGCCACCTTCTTGTCGGGGTGCAGGCGGCCCATCGCCTCCAGGACGTCGGCCGTGGCGGGGTGCTCGACCCGCCACGCCGTGGCGAAGAAGCCGCTGTGCTGCTCCGCGAGGCCCTCGACCAGGCCCTGCAGCTCGTCCGAGTTGCCCTCGGCGGCGAGCTGCGCGGCGAGCGTGTCGATGGTCAGCCAGAAGATGAGCGCCTCCGACGGCGCGGGCACGTCCGCGGCGCCCTGCTCGGCGAGCCACACCCGGGCGAGACCCCCGAGCTCCGGGTCGTCGAGCACGTCGCGCAGCGCGGGCTCCGCCTCGCCGCCGACCAGGGAGAGCGCCTGCTGGCAGCGGAGCCTGCGCAGCGGCGCGCCCTCGTCGCCGCCGCGCGCGGCGGCGAGCAGCTCGCGTGCGGCGTCCAGCGGTGCGTGCCGGGCGAGCCACTGCTCGATCTCCGCCTGCGCGGCGTGCTGCGGGAAGCCGGAGGTGCCGTCGAGCAGCGCGTCGGCGCCCTTGTCCGCGAGGTCGCCGACGGCGGGCGCGTCGACTCCGGCCTCCAGCATGCGGGCGCGGACGCCGTACAGGCCGAGCGGGGTGAGCCGGACCATGCCGTAGCGGCTGACGTCCTCGTCGTCGACCTGCGGGGGCTGCTCGGCGCTCTCGTCGTCGATGTCGGCCATGAGGGCCTCGTCGACCGGCTGGTACTCGACGAGGCCGAGCGGCTCGAAGAGGCGGAACTGGTCGTCGAGCTTCATCATCGCGTCCGAGACCCGCTCCAGGACGTCGTCCGTGGGCTCGCCCATGTCGTCGGGGACGATCATCGAGGCGGCGAGCGCGGGCAGCGGCACCGGGTCCTCGCCGGCCGCGGCGTCGCCGACCGTCAGCAGGTAGAGGTTGCCGAGGACGCCGTCCAGGAAGTCGGCCTCGGCCTGCGGGTCCCAGCCGAGCTCGTCGAAGTCGACCTCGCCGTTCTCCTCCAGGACGTCGAGGAGGTTCTCCATGTCGGGCACGGTGGCGTCCGCGTACACGGTGTCGAGGGCGCCGAGCCAGACGCCGAGGACGTCCTGCGGGCTGCCGGCGGAGAGCAGCGCGAGGTCCTCGCCCTGGGTGACGGTGCCTTCCGCGCCCTCCTCCTCGGCGTCCGTGACCTCGACGAGGCCGGTGTCCACGGCGACCCGCCAGGCCTCGCTCGCGTAGGCGGCAGCGTCCTCCTCGTCGATGCCCTGCGCCGCGAGGTCCAGCTCGGCCGCGGCAGCCGGGAGCTGTGCGTCGACGAGCTCGCCGCCCGCGCCGACCCGGGTCCCGGGTCCCGCCCAGCGGGCGAGCCGGACGGCGCGGGACAGCAGCGGCGTGGCGAGCGCGGCCCGCGCGAGTTCCGCTTCGGAGTGCAGCAGCACCGGCGGCAGGGTGGCGGGGCTTACGGACATCGGCTGGTTCTCCTCCGAGGGTGCGGGGCGCCGAACGTACGGGTCGGCACGGCGCAAGCCTAGACGGATTTGGCCGCATGCCGCCCGGTTCATGTCCCTGTCAGAAGACGTACAGGGAACGGGCACCCGCACAACCTTGACAACTCCCCTGGTCAGGCAAGAGATTGACGCGCGTAGAGCGCCTGTCCGGGTGCCTGCTGTCCTCTCCGTCTTCCCTCATCCTTCCCTCATCCGGAGTTCCCTGATGCCCCACATACCGAGACCCGCCGCCGTCAGCACTGTCAGCACTGTCAGCGCCCTCGCCCTCGCCGCGGGCCTGCTCGTGGTGTCGTCCTCCGCCGCCTCCGCCGACGAGATCCGCGTCCACGACATCCAGGGCACCACCCGCCTCTCTCCCCTGGCGGGACAGCAGGTCACGGACGTCGCGGGCATCGTGACGGGCGTCCGCGGATACGGCTCCAAGGGCTTCTGGATCCAGTCCGCCGACGGTGCGGCCGACGCCGACCCCGCCACGAGCGAGGCCGTCTTCGTCTTCACCGGCTCGGCGGCCCTCACCGTGCAGACGGGCGACGCGGTCCGGGTCTCCGGCACGGTCTCGGAGTACGTTCCCGGGGGCGCCGGATCCGGCAACCAGTCCCTCACGCAGATCACCAAGCCGACGGTGACCGTGGAGTCGTCCGGCAACCCGCTGCCCGCGCCCGTCACCATCGGCGCGAAGTCCGTCCCCGCCGCGTACGCGCCGGCCGGTGACCCCGCGCAGGGCGGCAGCATCAACGCGCTGCCGCTGAGGCCCCGTTCGTACGCCCTGGACCTGTACGAGTCCCTGGAGGGGATGAACGTGCGGGTCGGCAGCTCACGCGTGGTCGGCGCGACCGACGCGTACAACGAGCTGTGGGTGACGGTGAAGAAGCACGAGAACGACAACAGGCGCGGCGGCACCGTCTACGGCTCGTACGACGCGCAGAACGGCGGGCGGCTGCAGATCCAGCAGCTGGCGCCCGTCTCCGAGCAGCCCTTCCCCAAGGCGGACGTCGGTGACGTGCTGCGCGGCGGCGCCGAAGGGCCCCTGGACTTCAACCAGTTCGGCGGCTACACCCTCGTGGCCCGCGAGCTCGGCGGCATCGCCGACAAGGGCCTCGAGCGCGAGAAGACGCGGCGGCAGGCCAAGGGCGAGCTCGCCGTCGCCACGTACAACGTCGAGAACCTCGACCCGGGGGACCCGCAGGAGAAGTTCGACGCGCTGGCCGCGGCCGTCGTCTCGAACCTCGCCTCGCCCGACATCCTCGCCCTGGAGGAGATCCAGGACGACAACGGCGCGAAGAACGACGGGACGGTCTCCGCGGACGCCACCCTGAAGAAGTTCACCGACGCGATCGTCGCCGCGGGCGGGCCGCGCTACGCGTGGCACTCCGTCGACCCGCACAACAACAAGGACGGCGGCGAGCCCGGCGGCAACATACGTCAGGTCTTCCTCCACAACCCCGAGCGGGTCTCCTTCACCGAGCGCGCGCCCGGCGACGCGACGACGCCCACCCAGGTCGTGCGGAAGAAGGGCCGGGCCGCGCTCAGCCACTCCCCCGGCCGAGTCGACCCGCTGAACGACGCGTGGGCGGACAGCCGCAAGCCGCTGGCCGGTGAGTTCGTCTTCCGCGGCCGCACGGTCTTCGTGGTCGCCAACCACTTCGGGTCGAAGGGCGGCGACGAGGGGCTGACCTCGCACCACCAGCCGCCGGTGCGCTCCTCCGAGGCCAAGCGGCTGCGGCAGGCGCAGGCCGTGAACGGCTTCGTGAAGGACATCCGCAAGGTCCAGCGGAACGCCGACGTGGTCGTGCTCGGTGACATCAACGACTTCGAGTTCTCCGCGACCACCAAGGCGCTGACGGACGGCGGGGCGCTGCGTGCGGCCGTGAAGTCGCTGCCGAGGAGCGAACGCTACTCGTACGTCTACCAGGGCAACTCGCAGGTCCTCGACCAGATCCTGACCAGCCCGGGGGTGGGCGACGCGGACGACTTCAGCTACGACAGCGTGCACATCAATGCGGAGTTCGCGCAGCAGAACAGCGACCACGACCCGCAGGTGCTGCGCTTCCGTCCCTGACCGACGGCTGGGCCTGTGATCAGCCGTAGAGGTGGTCCAGCCAGTCCTGCCAGGCCAGTTCGGTGCCCTTGGCGTCGGCGTGCGCGCCGAAGTCGTGGACGCAGACGCCGACCCGGGCGCCGAAGTGGTTGCGGCCGAAGAAGCGGTGCAGCGTCTCGTCCGCGCGCAGCCCGATGAAGTACGGGCTGCGGAAGTCGATCACCGCGTCCAGTTCCCCGCCGGGGGCCTGGACGCGGACGCGGGCGCCGTCCGTGGCGTCGTCGGGCAGGCCGAGGGCGCGGGCGAGCCGGACGAAGGCGTCCGGGGCGCCTGCGGCGGGCGGGCCGCTGACGGCGGAGAAGGCGACGGGGCGGCCCTCGAAGTACGCCATGTACTGGCCCAGGGTGTGCAGATGGAAGTCGATGTGCTTCACGGTCGCCTCGTACCGGATGTCCCCGTCGTCGGTGAAGATGCCGCTGTGGACGTGGCGCAGCCAGGAGCGGCGGCCGCCGTCGCGCGGCTCGATGAGGTGGTCGAGCTGGTTGAGGGTCTGGCCCGGCACGCCGTCCGGGTCCTCGACGCGGGCGGTGAGGCGGCGGGGCGGGTCCCAGCGGGTGACGGTGCCGCCGGAGGGGGCGGCGCCGCCCTCGCGCGGCTCGTACTCCATGGGCCACAGCCAGCCGCCGGTGCCGGTGGTGAGGGCGGACCAGAGCTGGGCCGGGGAGCCCTCGATCTCCAGCTCCCGGACGATCTCGAACGCCGTGCCGGTGGCGGGGGACCCTGCGGTCTCCGGGGGCCTGCCGCTGTCCGCCCTCGCCCTGCCGGGCCTGCGGCGCCTGCCCGGCCTGCCCCGGCCCGGCCCGCCGTCGCCGCTCATGACGGCCCCCTGAGTGCGTCCAGCATGGCTCCACCGTCCCGCCGGGAACCGGCGCTGTCCAGGCGGGCGGGAGCCGTCGGCGGGGCGGCGCCGGGAAACTACGCCTTGCTCGGTACGAAGTTGTACGCGAAGCGGTACCGGGCCACCGCTCCATCGTCCAGCACACCGGGGAACTCCCGCACCCGCCGCCACTGGGGCGTGGGCGAGCCGATGCCGTCGCCCGCCGAGGCGAGCGCGTCGATGTGGGCCTGCTCGCTCTCCCACTCCGCGTAGTTGACGACGCGCCTGCCGTCCGTACTGGCGTGGAAGTGCGCCGCGTAGAGCCCGCTGCCGTCGGCGGGGCCGCTGTCCAGGGCCTCGATCACCGTGTCCGCCCAGGCGCGCTGCCGCTCCGGGTCGGGGCCCTCGAAGTCGACCTGCACGATCACGATCGCGCCGGGCTCGCGCCCCGCACGCCCGCGCCCGCCGGTCCAACTGCGGTACAGCCGCGTCTTGTTCAGGCCGAGCCGGTCGATGCCGGGGACGGCCGCGTCGATGTCGGCGTTCCTCGCGTCCCTGCCGTTGCCGGAGCTCGCGAAGAAGTCCTGGTAGGCGTCCTCGTCGCGCCACTGCGAGTGGTGCAGGACGGTCGAGCCGTCGGCGCCCGCGTACACCGTGTACGAGAGGAGGCCCTCGTGCGGCCAGGGGCGGGTCTCCCAGGCCTTCGCGATGGCGTCCAGCGTGGCCCGCTGCCGCTCGGGCGAGCCGGTGCTCCACGTGCTGATGAAGGTGAGGCCCCCGTCGCGGCGGGCGGGGTCGGGGAGGGTTCCGGTGCTGAGGGTGGAGGTCGTGGGCATGGCGGGCCGTCCGTCTCGGTCGCTGTCGGGTGCCGGAGGGGGTCCGGCGTGGACGAGGACAACGCTCCAACCTCAACCAAGGTTCAAGTCAAGCCCCTCGGTGACCGTTCGCCGCCACCTCCGCGAGCACGGGGCGCTTCGCCTCCCGCCCGTCGCCCGACGAACGCCCCCGCACCCGCCGCCACAGCCACGGACCCAGGAACCCGGCGAACCAGCGCGCCTCCGCCGTCACCGCCCCGAACACGGAGACCGGGGCCGGCGGGGGCAGCGGGCGCAGCCAGTTCTCGTGCCCGGCAAGACCGAGCGCGTCCGCCATGCCCGCGGCGATCCTGGCGTGCCCGAGCGGGCTCGCGTGCATGCGGTCCCCGCTCCACAGCCGCGGATCGGTGGTGATGCGGTACGGGAACGTGTCGAACACGACGACGCCGTGGCGGTCGGCGGCCGCGCGGATGCGGGCGTTCAGCTCCAGGACGCGGGGCAGCGCGCGCCGTGCGAGCGGTGAGACGCGCCCGATGTCCGGGAAGGTCACGGTGGCCACGCGCGCGCCCGCGGCGGTCAGTTCGGTGAACATCTCCTCGACGTCGGCGGCGACGAGCGCGGCATCGAAGCCCGGCCGCACCAGATCGTTCATGCCCGCCATGACGGTCACGAGGTCCGGCTTCAGCGCGAGGGCCGGGGCCAGCTGCTCCGCCTTGATCCGCGCCGTCCGCCGGCCACGCACGGCGAGGTTGGCGTACGTGAGGCCGGGGTTCCCGGCGGCGAGGATCTCGGCGAGCCGGTCGGCCCAGCCCCGGTAGCCGTGCTCCTCGTCGCCGTCCCCGAGTCCCTCCGTCTGGCTGTCGCCGATCGCGACGTAACGCGCGTACCGGTGATGCTGCGTCGTGGCCATGCGCAGAGCTTCCTCCGGGCGCCCGGCTCCGTCAACGCGGCCCCCGCGGCGCCCCGGTGGCGGCTACAGGAGGTGGCCGCCACCGTCGACGAGGAGCACCTCGCCGGTGATGTACGAGGAGTTGGTCAGGTCGGCCACCGCCTCGGCGATGTCCTCGGGGCGGCCGACGCGGCCCAGCGGCAGCCGTTCCGCCACCGCCTCCATCGATGCCTCGATGCCCTCCACCCCGTCGAACCACGGCGTGTCGATCATGCCGGGTGCCACCGCGTTGACCCGTACGGCCGGGCCGAGCGTCTTGGCGAGCAGCTTGGTCATGTGGTTCACGGCGGCCTTGCTGACCGCGTACGGGATCGAGCTGCCGTTCGGGCGCACGCCCGCCTGCGAGGAGATGTTGACGATGCTGCCCGCGCCGCTCGCCCGCAGGTGCGGGACGGCAGCGGTGATGGTCTGCCACACGCCGATGACGTTGACGTCGTACAGCTCCCGCCACACGTCGGGGCTCGCGGCCGCGAGGTCGTCGTGGTCGATGAACCGGGTGGCGCCCGCGCAGTTGACCAGGATGTCCAGGCGGCCGTACGTGTCGACGGCCGCCTGGACGAGCCGCGCGGCGTCGGCCTCGTCGGCGACGCTCGCCCGTACGTAGACGGCGTCCGGGAGTTCGGCCGCGAGCTTCTCGCCCGCCTCCACCGAGCGGGCGGAGTTGACGACCACGCGGACGCCGGCGGCGGCGAGGCGGCGGGCGATGGCGGCGCCGATGCCGGACGAGGAGCCCGTCACCAGGGCCACGCGCCGCTCGCCCTGCCCCGCGCCGCCACCGGCGGCCGTGTTGTTGGTGGTGCTGGTGGTGGTGGTGCTGGTGGTGCTGTCGTTCATCGTGCCTCAAGCCTCTGTGTCGTCCGGCCTGTCGGCGCCCGCGCCGATCATGCCAGACGGCCGTCGGCGTCAGCCCGGCCAGCGGCCCGTCATCCGCCGCACGCCGATCGCGCCGCCGCGGTCCACCGCGGCCCTGACCACGGCGAAGATCGCTCCCTGAAGCGCGGCCGCGGCGAGGATCTCGCCCCAGGCACGCTCCTCGTCGTGCGCGTCCGGCGCGTCGTCCTCACCCGCGACCGCCTTCCACGTGCGATTGAACAGCGCGCTCGCGAGCGCGCCGCCCGCCATGCCGAAGGCCAGGCCGAGCGGCTTGTAGAGGACCTGGACCCCGCTCATGACCGGCCCGCCCCCTTACGGCGGCGCAGCACCACGAAGGCGAGCAGGAGGCCCGCGCCCGCCGCGGCGAACGCCCCCGGGCGGCGGCGCCCGCTGCTCACGAGGCCGTTCGCGACGGCCCGTACCGGCTCGGGCGTGCCCTCCTGCACCCGGCGCGCGGCCTCGGCCACCTTCGCCTCTGCCTGGACCACGGCGGCGTGCTGTTCCGCGCGCGCCTTGCCGTCGAGCACGGCGTCCTTGGCGCGGGCCGCGCCCTCGGCCGCCCTCTCCTTGGCACGTGCCGCGCCCTCGGCCGTCACGGTCCTCGCGTGGCCCGCCTCGTCGGCCGCCTTGCCCTTGGCGCGTGCCGCCTGTTCCGTCACCTTGTCCTTCACCTGTGCCGCCGTTCCTTGTACCTGTCCCTTGACCACCGCGGCCCGTTCCAGGGCGCGGGTCTTCACGTCCGCCTTCGCCGCGAGTTCCTCGACGGTCTCGCCCAGGTTGCTGCGGGTCTCGTCGATCTGCCGGCGCAGTTCGTCCGGCCCCTTCGCACCCGTGCTGGTGGAGTCCTTCGGGGTGTCCGTCATCGGTGGGCCCTTTCCTTGATCTCGTCGACATCCGCCCTGACGCTGTCCATCGCCTCCTGCGGCACGGGGGGCACCGCGCGGGCCAGTTGCTTGCGCCCCAGCGCTGCGAGCACCCCGGCCACGGCGAACAGCACGCCGGTGACGATGAGGGCGGCGGCCCACACGGGCATGGTCAGTGAGAGTGCCGCGGCCGCTGTGGCCGCGAGCGCCATGAGACCGACGTACGAGACCGCGCCGGCTGCCCCGAGGAGGCCTCCGCCGCGGCCCGCGCGCTTGCCCTTCTCGGCCATCTCCTGGCCGGCGAGCCGCATCTCCTGACGTACGAGTTCCGAAAGCTGTGCGCTGGCCCGTTCGACGAGCTCTCCCACCGAGTGCTGCGCGTGATCGCGCGTCGGCTGCTCGCCCATGGTCCCGGTCACGGGGTCCGCCTCCCTTCTGGCTGGGAGGGCCGAGTACCCGGACCGGGCGACGCTACCCACACAGCGGGGTGATCAGCGTTCGGCGAAGAGGGGCGTCCAGCGTGAGCCGGCGTCGGCCTTCGACGAGCGGTAGCCGCTGAGCGGGACGGTCTTCTTGCTCCCGATGGTGACGAGGACGAGACGGTTGCGGTATTCGCTCGTGCCGGGCGCGATGTCCCAGGCGATGAGCCGCTTGTCGTCGGCCCAGGCGAGGAGCTGCTGGCCGGGGATCTTGGCGACGCGCTTGCCGGTGAGGGGGTCGAGGACCTCGGTGGCGGTGGTCTTGGCGCCGCCCGCGAAGTCACCGGCGGCGAGCTTTCCGTTCGGGGAGAGCCCGCCGTCGACGAACCAGCGCAGATGCTTCTCCTTCGCGGGGGTGCTCCGCTTGCGGCCCTCGAAGTCGTAGTACTGCTGGTGCGGCGCGGAGGTGAGGCCCGTGTAGACCAGGGAGCCGTCATGGCTGAAGGTGAAGTCCTGGCGGGTGTTGATGTCCGCGATGCCGAACTCGCCGGTCTTCGTCTTCACCTCGCTCCAACTCCCGTTCCCCGAAGCCACGTCAAGGACGTAGAAGCCGGTCCTGCTCGGGTCGGCGGGGCCCGGTTCCTCGTGCTTGCCGTCGCTCATCGGCCGGTCCTTGTCGAGCCGGTCCGGGTCGTCCGCGTACGTCGTCGCGACGAGCTTCCTGCCGTCGGGCGAGAACTCGACGCCTCCGACCCCGTGCTTCACCGGGATCCAGCGCTCGACCTTGCCCGTGATCAGGTTCAGCAGGCCGATCCGCTTCGTGGGCAGGCCACGCTCCAGGACGGCGGCGGTCCGCATGCCGGGCGCGACGTCGAGCCAGGACCAGCGGGGCGCCTCGCGGTAGGTGCCGGTCTTCTGGTCGAGGAGCCGGTAGGTACGGGTGAAGACGGCGTCGCCGTCGGGCTGCATGACGCGCTTGCTCGTGCTGTACGCGGCGAGCGCCGTCCGGCCCGCGGCGATCAGCTCCCGCGGGGGTGTCTGGCCGGGGTGCGCGAGGACGTCGCCGCTCTGCAGCTCGCTGGCCGGCCGCGGGCCCTCCTCCCCGGAGTCCGAGTCGATCGCCGGTACCGCCACCGCCACGAGGGCGGCCGTCGCCACGGCGAGCGAGGTGCCCACGATCGCCCGGGTCCTGCGCCGCCGCCGCACGGCCAGCACGCGGTCGGCGAAGTCGCCCGGCACGGGCGCTCCTTGGTCCGCCTGCTCCCGCAGCGAATCGCGCACCACATCTGCCATGTTCACGGTCATACCTCCATGGGCGAGAAGTCGGGGGAGACGGGCCGCTCCGCGGTGTCGTGCCGGTCGAGGTGCGCCAGTTCGGGCGCGAGGCCCCGCAGCCGGGCGAGGGAGCGGTGCGTCGTGCTGCGCACGGTGCCGACGGAGCAGCCGAGGACGGCCGCCACCTCCGCCTCGGGCAGGTCCTCGAAGTAGCGCAGTACGAGTACGGTCCGCTGGCGAGCGGTCAGCTTGGCCAGCGCTCCGCGCATCACGATCCGCAGTTCCGCGGCAGATGTGCCGTCCGCGGACGTGGCGCGCTCCGGCGGCTGCGCGACGGCCAGTTCGCGCCGGGGCCACTTCAGCCGCCACCGGCTGACCTGCTGCCGGTACAGGATGCGCCGGACGTACGCCTCCGGCTCGTCGATCCGCTGCCAGCGCCCCGCCGCCTTGACGAGCGCGTTCTGCAGCAGGTCCTCCCCCGCGTGCCGGTCGCCTCCGCTGAGCAGTACGGCGGTCTTCAGCAGCGCCGGCGATCTGGTCTCCACGAACTCGCGGAAACGGTCCTGCTCCTGGGCATCCATCGTCACCTTCGCTCCCTGGTGGGCCTGTTGCCCTCCCGCATGGTTGAGGACGGGTCCGGGAGCCCCCCGCTATGCCTCCCGAAGAAAAAACCCGCAAGAAAAAGATCCGCACGAAGCAGGAGCCCCACGAAAAGAAGCCGCACGAAAAGAAGCCGCACGAAAAGAAGCGGCCGCCCCAAAAGGGGCGACCGCTCCGGTGCGGCTCCGCGACTCTGCGGCTCGCTCAGCGCGCGGCCGGGAATCCTCCGGCCTTGGTCCAGCGCAGCGTGTCGCCGCCCCGGCTGAACGTGACCTTCTTGCCTCCGGGGGCGACGGCGATCTTCTCCCAGCCGTCGAAGTCCGTCGTGAGGTGCTTGTCCCACTTCGTCAGCGGGCCCACGGCCACCGCGGCGACCGACTCGGTCGGCGGTTCGCCGTCCGCGCAGTACATGCCGAAGTCGCCGAAGGCCGCGACGGTGCCGTCCTTGGCCTTGAGGGTGATGCCCTGGCAGGCGTCGGTCTTGGTCCTGTACACGACGGCGGGCTTGGACCAGCCCTTGGCGCGGGGGCTGTAGTCCTGCACGAACAGCCCCTTGCCCTTCATGTAGTGCATGGCCACGCGCCGCCCGTCGGCGAGCTTGGTCTGCGCGTTGAACGGGCTCGGGCTGCCGCTCCAGGGGATGTCGCTCTTGCGCAGCGGATGGCTGTGATCACCGGTCGCCGCCCGGCTCACCTCGTGCGCGCCGCCGCGGACGTCGTCGCGGGGCTGCCCCACGCTCTGTCCGCACCCGGCCACCAGGCCGAGCACCGCGGCGGCGCCGAGGGCCAGCGCCCGTGCACCCGTTCTGTTCATGTCGTTCCCCCTGTCGAGCGGCGGTGTCCGGTCAGTTGTGGCTGTGCAGGACGTCGTTCAGGCCGCCCCACACCGCGTTGTTCGGGCGGGCCTCGACGGTGCCGGTGACCGAGTTGCGGCGGAAGAGGATGTTCGAGGCGCCGGAGAGCTCGCGGGCCTTGACGATCTGTCCGTCGGGCATGGTGACGCGGGTGCCCGCGGTGACGTAGAGGCCGGCCTCGACGACGCACTCGTCGCCCAGCGCGATGCCGACGCCCGCCTCGGCGCCGACCAGGCAGCGCTCGCCGATGACGATGCGGACGTTGCCGCCGCCGGACAGCGTGCCCATCGTGGAGGCGCCGCCGCCGATGTCCGAGCCGTCGCCGACGACGACGCCCGCGGAGATGCGGCCCTCGACCATGGAGGTGCCGAGCGTGCCCGCGTTGAAGTTCACGAAGCCCTCGTGCATCACGGTGGTGCCCTCGGCGAGGTGCGCGCCGAGCCGGACCCGGTCGGCGTCGGCGATGCGGACGCCCTTCGGCGTCACGTAGTCCGTCATGCGCGGGAACTTGTCGACGGACGTCACGGCGAGGTGCAGGCCCTCGGCGCGGGCGTTGAGGCGCACCTTCTCGACGTCGTCGACGGCGACGGGGCCGAGCGAGGTCCAGGCGACGTTGGCGAGGAAGGCGAACTGGCCGTCGAGGTTCACGCCGTGCGGCTTGACCAGGCGGTGCGAGAGCAGGTGCAGGCGCAGGTAGACGTCGTGGGCGTCCAGCGGCTTGTCGTCGAGGGACGTGATGACCGTACGTACGGCGATGATCTCCACGCCACGGCGGGCGTCCGGGCCGATGGCCTTCGCGGCGCCCTCACCGAGCAGTTCCACGGCGCGCTCGGCGGTCAGCCGCTCGCTGCCTGCGGGGCCGAGGTCCTCGGCGGACGCGGCGGTGAGCTCGGGGGCGGGGAACCAGGTGTCGAGAACGGTGCCGTCGGTGGTGACGGTGGCGAGGCCTGCGGCGACGGCGCCGGTGGTGCGAGATGCGTTCGTGTCGGTCATGGGTGAAACCTAACCGGAGGTGCCGCGCGCGGGCGAACCGGTCTCAGGGTCCGGGCCGGCGGTGGTGCCGCCGACGGCGACGGGGACGGGGACGGGCACGGACGCCGGGCGGGTCCGCCCCCGCCCCGCCGCGAGGACGACGCACCCCGCCACCCCCGCGAGCACCGCGCAGAGCGGCCACAGCAGCCCCGGCGCCACGGTGTACAGCGCCCCGCCGAGCGGCGCCGACAGCACGACGCCGCTGACCGAGACGCCGGAGTACAGGCTCTGGAAGCGGCCCTGCACGTGGGCGGGCGCGTGGTCGGCGACGTACGCCGTGGCCGGTGTCTTGTAGAGGATCTCGCCCGCGGTGAGCAGCAGCATCATGGCGACGGCGGTGGCGACGCCGACGCCGAGGGCGAGCACGGCGTAGCCCGCGCCGACGAGCAGCAGCCCGGCCCCGATGATGCGCAGCGGCGCGCGGCCGCGCAGGGCGAGGGTGGCGGGGAGTTCGAGGAGCAGGATGACGCCGCCGTTGATGGCGAGGAGCCAGCCGTAGACGCCGGTGTCCAGGCCGTGCCGGGCGAGGTCGACGGGAAGCGTCGAGTACTGCTGGCGGTAGACGAGGTCGGTGACGAGGATGGCGCCGAGGAGGACGAGCACGGTGGGGCGCTGTCGCAGGGCGGCGAGGACGCCCGGTCCCGGCTCGGCCTGCTTGGCGCGTGCCGCGCCGTGGGCGGGCAGGATCTGCCGGGCGTACGCGGCGAAGACGAGCGTGCCGAGCCCGTCGACGACGAAGAGCCAGTCGTACGAGACGTGGGCGATCAGCAGCGCGCCCAGCGGGGGCCCGACGGTGAATCCCGCGTTGGCCGCGAACCGGGTCACGGCGAAGGCATGGCGGCGCCCGCCCGTGGGGACGGCGACGGCGACAAGGGCGCTGTTGGCGGCGCGCGCGCATCCTCCCGCGTACTGGCTGAGGGCCGGCACGACGTACAGCAGCGCGACCGGCAGAACGGGCAGCGCGAGCACGCCTGCGCCGGCGGCGAGGGACCCGACGAGGAGCACCCGGCGGTGGCCGTACCGGTCGCCGAACCAGCCGCCGGTGAAGTTGCCCGCGACCATGCCGATGCCGCCGATGCCGCTGATGAGTCCGGCGCGGGCGACGGACAGGTCCCGCTCGTCCGTCAGATAGACGAAGAAGTAGACGAAGGTGAAGGTGACGACCATGTTGAAGAACTGGCCCGCGGCGAGCAGCCACACGGTTCTCGGTACGTCACGCAGCCGCTGTCCCGGTTGCCGGTCCCGCCGTTCGCCGCGCTTGTCCCGCACCACGCCTCCCCGAGTACGTTCCTTTTGGGAACGGACTATGTCAGCATGGGCGGCATGGCGCAACGAACCCGGCTCGACGACGACCACTGCGCCATCGCGCAGGCCCTGGACGTCGTCGGCGACTGGTGGACCCTGCTGATCGTGCGCGACGCGGCGCGGGGCGTGCACCGCTTCGAGGAGCTGCAGCGCGAACTGGGTCTGTCCCGCAAGGTGCTGACCGAGCGGCTGCGGCTCCTGGTGGCGGCCGACGTGCTCACGCGCGTCCCCTACCAGGACCGCCCGGTGCGCCACGAGTACCGGCTGACGCCGCGCGGCCGCGCGCTGCTGCCCGTCCTGGTCGCCCTCCAGGACTGGGGCGACACCTGGGTGACGGGAGAGGGAGAGACGATGGCGACCGCGACGGAGACGTCCCTGGAGGCGCGGCGGGTCCACGAGCTGCTCGGCACGCGGGTGCCGGAGCTCCGGCTCGTGGGCCACGACGGGGAGCCGCGCGATCCGGTGGCCGGGGACACCCCGTACACGGTCCTGTACTGCTTCCCCGGCGCGTACGCCCGCCAGGACGCCTATCCGCCCGGCTGGGCCGGGATTCCCGGCGCGCGCGGCTGCACGCTGGAGTCCTGCACCTACCGGGACCAGCTCGCGGAGTTCACGGCGGCGGGCGCGACCGTGCACGGCGTCTCGGCCCAGCGCCCCGACGAGCAGCGGGCGTTCGCCGAGAAGGAGGGCCTGCGCTTCCCGCTCCTCTCGGACGAGGGCCTGGGCCTCACGGCGGCGCTGCGCCTGCCGACGTTCCGTGCGGCGGGCCTGAGCCGGCTGAAGCGGCTGACGCTGGTGGTGGACGCCGTCCGGGTGGTGCGGGACGTGCAGTACCCGGTCAAGGACGTGGAGGCGAGCGTCGCGGCGGCCCTCGCCACGGTCAGGTCGCTGACCGGATCAGGCGGTTGAACACCTCCCGGGCGTACGCCTCGTCGTACTCGCCGCCCGTGAGCAGCACCTGCAGCGAGATCCCGTCCATCAGGGCGACGAGGGCGCGCGCGGTAACCGGGTCGGTGCACCGCTCGATCGCCTCGGCGAGGCCCGCGCACCACTCGGCGGCCACCGGACGCAGCGCGGGCCTGCGCAGGGCGGCGAGATAGAGCTCGTACTCCAGCTCGACGCCGTAGCGCTCCCCCGCGAACCACTCGCCGAGGAGCCGCGCGAGCTCCGCCGCGAGGTCCGCGTCGGGGTCGTTGAAGGCCCGCCCTGCGGCCATCACCTTCGCGAAGCCCTCGTTGCTCTGCCGCAGCGCGGCGACCAGGAGCTCGTCGAGCGTCTTGAAGTGGTACGTCGTGGAGCCGAGCGGGACATCGGCCGCGGCGGCGACGGTGCGGTGGCTGAGCCCGCCGATCCCCTTCTCCCCCACCACGCGGATCGCCGCGTCGATGATGCGCTGGCGGCGGTCCGGGTCGTACCGGCGGACCATCAGTGGGCCCCTCCCAGGTTGAGCACGACGACGCCCGCGATCACGAGGCCGATGCCCGCGATCTTGACCATGTTGGCTGACTCCCCCATGAAGATCATGCCGATCGCGGCGACGGCGGCGGTGCCGATGCCCGCCCAGATCGCATAGGCGGTGCCCACGGAGAGGGTCTTGAGGGTCTGCGCGAGCAGAGTGAAGGCGAGCAGATAACCCGCGATCGTGATCAGTGAGGGCACCAGCCTGCTGAAGCCCTCGCTGTACTTCATGGCCGTCGTCCCGGCCACCTCCGCCGCGATGGCCGCGGCCAGCAGTCCGTATCCCATGCGTACGAGTGTACATATCACTGTGTACGGGCGTACCTAAAACGACGAAGCCCCCGGAGAGGAACTCTCCGGGGGCTTCGCGCGGCGCTTCGCTCCCGCTCGGCGGCGGGGTCCGCTCAGACGTTGAACCCGAGCGCGCGCAGCTGCTCGCGGCCGTCGTCCGTGATCTTGTCGGGGCCCCACGGCGGCATCCAGACCCAGTTGATCCGGAGCTCGTTGACGATGCCCTCGGTAGCGGACTTCGCCTGGTCCTCGATGACGTCCGTCAGCGGGCAGGCCGCCGAGGTCAGCGTCATGTCGATCGTCGCGATGTTCGCGTCGTCGATGTGCACGCCGTAGATCAGTCCGAGGTTGACGACGTCGATGCCCAGCTCGGGGTCGACGACGTCGTACAGCGCCTCGCGGACCTCTTCCTCGGAAGCGGGCTTCGTGGTCAGGGTCTCGTTCTCGCTCATGCGGTCTTCCTCTCGGCAGCGGCGCCGTCGGTCTCGCCCAGCGCCTGGGCCGTCGCGTCCTTCCACGCCATCCAGCTCAGCAGAGCACACTTGACGCGGGCGGGGTACTTGGAGACCCCGGCGAACGCGACCGCGTCCTCCAGGACCTCCTCCATGGCGTCGTCGGGCTCCAGCTTGCCCTTGGACTGCATCAGCTCCAGGAAGACTTCCTGGATCTTCTGCGCCTCGGCGAGCTCCTTGCCCACCAGCAGGTCGTTCAGGACGGACGCGCTGGCCTGGCTGATGGAGCAGCCCTGGCCCTCGTACGACACGTCGGCGATCGTCGACCCGTCGTACTTGACGCGCAGCGTGATCTCGTCGCCGCACGTCGGGTTGACGTGGTGCACCTCGGCGTCGCCATCGCGCAGACCACGCCCGTGCGGGTGCTTGTAGTGGTCCAGGATGACTTCCTGGTACATCGAATCCAGCTTCACGTTCCCGGTCAGCCCCTCAGCCGAAGAAGTTCCGTACGTGCTCCAGGCCGTCGACGAGGGCGTCGATCTCGCCGGGCGTGGAGTACAGATAGAACGACGCTCGCGTGGTCGCAGGAATTCCGTACCGGAGGCAGACGGGACGTGCGCAGTGGTGACCCACACGGACCGCGATGCCCTGCTCGTCGAGGACCTGGCCCACGTCGTGCGGGTGGATGTCGCCGAGCGTGAAGGAGATCGCGGCGCCGCGCTCCTCGGCCGTCGCCGGACCGATGATGCGCAGGTCCGGGACTTCCAGCAGACGCTTGACCGCGTACTCGGTGATCGCCTGCTCATGCGCGGCGATCTTGTCCATGCCGATGGCCGAGAGGTAATCCACGGCCGCGCCCAGGCCCACGGCCTGGGAGACCGGCGGGGTGCCCGCCTCGAACTTGTGCGGCGCGGGAGCGTACGTCGACGCGTGCATCGACACCGTCTCGATCATCTCGCCGCCGCCCAGGAACGGCGGCAGGTCCTCGAGGAGCTCCTGCCGTCCCCACAGGACGCCGATGCCCGTCGTGGCCAGCATCTTGTGGCCGGTGAAGGCCACGAAGTCGGCCTGCAGCGCCTGCACGTCCAGCGGCATGTGCGGGGCGGCCTGCGAGGCGTCGATCAGGACGAGCGCGCCGACCTCCTGGGCGCGGCGCACGATGGCCTCGACCGGGTTGTGCGTGCCCAGGATGTTGGAGACGAGCACGAAGGAGACGATCTTCGTCTTCTCGGTGATGACCTCTTCGATGTTGGAGAGGTCGAGCCGGCCGTCGTCCGTGAGGCCGAACCACTTCAGCTTCGCGCCGGTGCGCTGCGAGAGCAGCTGCCACGGCACGATGTTGGAGTGGTGCTCCATCTCCGTGATGACGATCTCGGTCTCGTGGTCCACGCGGTAGGGCTCGTCGGCCCAGCCCAGCATGTTGGCCACGAGGTTCAGCGACTCCGACGCGTTCTTGGTGAAGATCACCTCGTCGCGGCTCGGCGCGTTGATGAACTCCGCGACCTTGTCACGGGCGCCCTCGTAGAGCGCCGTGGCCTCCTCGGCGAGGACGTGCACGCCGCGGTGGACGTTGGCGTTGTGCTGCTCGTAGTACTCGTTGAGCACGTCGAGCACCTGGCGCGGCGTCTGCGAGGTCGCCGCGTTGTCCAGGTACACGAGCTTCTTGCCGTCGTGGATCGTGCGATCCAGGATCGGGAAGTCCTTGCGGATCGCCTCGGTGTCGAGGAGGCCGGAAAGCCCCTGGTGGGCCACTGTCACGCGGATGCGCCACCCTTCGTGTATGCCTCGTAGCCCTCGGCCTCCAGCTTGTCGGCGAGCTCGGCGCCACCGGACTCGGCGATGCGGCCGTTCGCGAAGACGTGCACGAAGTCGGGCTTGATGTAGCGCAGGATGCGCGTGTAGTGCGTGATCAGCAGGGTGCCGACCTCACCGGTCTCGCGGACGCGGTTGACGCCGTCCGAGACCTGGCGCAGGGCGTCGACGTCCAGGCCGGAGTCCGTCTCGTCGAGGATCGCGATCTTCGGCTTGAGGAGCTCCATCTGGAGGATCTCGTGGCGCTTCTTCTCACCGCCGGAGAAGCCCTCGTTCACGTTGCGCTCGGCGAAGGCCGGGTCCATCTGGAGCTGCTCCATCGCGGACTTGACCTCCTTCACCCAGGTGCGCAGCTTGGGGGCCTCGCCGCGGATCGCCGTCGCCGACGTGCGCAGGAAGTTGGAGACCGAGACGCCGGGGACCTCGACCGGGTACTGCATGGCGAGGAACATGCCGGCGCGGGCGCGCTCGTCGACGGACATCTCGAGGACGTCCTCGCCGTCGAGGGTCACGCTGCCCTGGGTGATCGTGTACTTGGGGTGACCCGCGACCGAGTAGGCGAGCGTCGACTTGCCGGAGCCGTTCGGGCCCATGATGGCGTGGGTCTCGCCCTGCTTAACGGTCAGGTCGACGCCCTTGAGGATCTCCTTGGTGGAGTTGTCGGCCTCGACGGTGACGTGCAGGTCCTTGATTTCAAGCGTTGCCATGGGTTGCCTCAGGACTCCTGGGAAAGGGAGGCGTGTACGTCAACGAGCACATCGCCCCCTTCGATCTTTACGGGGTATACGGGGACGGGGCGCGTCGCGGGAAGGCCGGACGGCTTGCCGGTGCGGAGGTCGAAGCTGGAGCCGTGCAGCCAGCACTCGATCTGGCAGTCCTCCACCTCGCCCTCGGAGAGGGAGACGTTCGCGTGCGAGCAGATGTCGTGGATCGCGAACACCTCGCCCTCGGTGTGGACGACCGAGACCGGCGTGCCGTCGAGTTCCACCCGCTTCGGGGTGTCCTCCTCCAGCTCGCCCAGTCCGCAGGCCCGAACGAATCGGGTGCCGTCGATGGTCATGCGACCGTCGCCTCCAGCTCCTCTTCGATCTTGGCGATGAGGCGCTCCTCGACGTCGGGCAGGCCGATCTGCTGGACCAGCTCGGCGAAGAAGCCGCGGACGACCAGGCGGCGCGCGTCCTCCTCGGAGATGCCGCGCGACTGGAGGTAGAAGAGCTGCTCGTCGTCGAAGCGGCCGGTCGCCGAGGCGTGGCCCGCGCCGACGATCTCGCCGGTCTCGATCTCGAGGTTCGGCACCGAGTCGACCCGGGCGCCGTCGGTCAGCACCAGGTTGCGGTTCATCTCGTACGTGTCGGTGCCCTCGGCGGCGGCCTCGATGAGGACGTCACCGATCCACACGGCGTGCGCGTCGTCGCCCTGGAGCGCGCCCTTGTAGACGACGTTCGACTTGCAGTGCGGGGTGTTGTGGTCGACCAGGAGGCGGTGCTCCTGGTGCTGGCCCGCGTCCGTGACGTACAGGCCGAAGAGCTCGGCCTCGCCGCCGGGGCCCGCGTAGGTGACGCGGGGGTGCAGGCGGACCAGGTCGCCGCCGAAGGTGACGACGACGGACTTGAAGGAGGCGTCGCGGCCGATCAGCGCGTTGTGCTGGGCGACGTGCACCGCCTTGTCGTCCCAGTCCTGGACGGAGACGACGGTGAGCTTGGCGCCGTCGCCGACGAGGAAGTCGACGTTGGCGGCGAGCACGGCGTCACCGGTGTGGTCGATGACGACCAGGGCCTCGGCGAACGCGCCCAGCTCGATCACCTGGTGGGCGAAGGCGGTGCCGCCCTGGCCGTGCACCGTGATGCGGATCGGCTCGGCGAGGACCGTCTCCTTGGGTACGGAGACGACCGAGGCCTTCTCGAAGGAGGAGTAGGCCTGCGCGGCGATGCGGTCGACGGGCTTGCCCGCCTTGCCGACGCGCGCGTCGTCCCGGCCGACGGTCTCCTGGGTGACGCCCTCGGGGGCGCTCACCTCGACGCGGATGACGCCGTCCGCCACCGCCGTGCCGTCGTGCAGACCACGCAGGCGATCCAGCGGGGTGAACCGCCACTCCTCCTCGCGGCCGTGGGGGACCGGGAAGTCCGCCACGTCGAAGGACGGGGGCGCGCTCATACGGGTGGCGACGGTGGACTCGGCGGCCACCGCGATCGATCCGGCGGTCGTCGACCCCAGCGGTGGGGGTCCCCCCTGCCCGAGCGAAGTCGAGGACTTGGGGGAGTTCTGAGCCTCAGCCATGGCTGTCGTCGTGCTCTCTCTCTGCGTAAGAAATCTGCTCGCTGCGGGACGGTGTCCGGTCTTAGCCGACCGAACCCTCCATCTGCAGCTCGATCAGCCGGTTCAGCTCCAGGGCGTACTCCATGGGCAGCTCCTTGGCGATCGGCTCGACGAAGCCGCGCACGATCATCGCCATGGCCTCGAACTCCGTCATGCCGCGGCTCATCAGGTAGAAGAGCTGGTCGTCGGAGACCTTGGAGACCGTCGCCTCGTGACCCATCGACACGTCGTCCTCGCGGACGTCGACGTAGGGGTAGGTGTCCGAGCGGGAGATCGTGTCGACGAGCAGCGCGTCGCACAGCACGTTCGACTTCGAGCCTGCGGCGCCCTCACCGATCTCGACGAGGCCGCGGTACGACGTACGACCGCCGCCGCGCGCCACCGACTTGGAGACGATGTTCGAGGACGTGTTCGGCGCCATGTGGACCATCTTGGAGCCGGCGTCCTGGTGCTGGCCCTCGCCCGCGAAGGCGATGGACAGCGTCTCGCCCTTGGCGTGCTCGCCCATGAGGTAGACGGCGGGGTACTTCATCGTCACCTTGGAGCCGATGTTGCCGTCGATCCACTCCATGGTCGCGCCCTCGTACGCCACGGCGCGCTTGGTGACCAGGTTGTAGACGTTGTTCGACCAGTTCTGGATCGTCGTGTAGCGGCAGCGGCCGCCCTTCTTGACGATGATCTCGACGACGGCGGAGTGCAGCGAGTCCGACTTGTAGATCGGCGCGGTGCAGCCCTCGACGTAGTGAACGTAGGCGTCCTCGTCCACGATGATCAGGGTCCGCTCGAACTGGCCCATGTTCTCCGTGTTGATGCGGAAGTAGGCCTGGAGCGGGATGTCGACGTGCACGCCCTTGGGGACGTAGATGAACGAGCCACCGGACCACACAGCGGTGTTCAGCGACGCGAACTTGTTGTCACCGACGGGGATGACGGTCCCGAAGTACTCCTTGAAGAGCTCCGGGTGCTCCTTCAGTGCCGTGTCGGTGTCCAGGAAGATGACGCCCTGCTCTTCCAGGTCCTCACGGATCTGGTGGTAGACGACCTCGGACTCGTACTGGGCCGCGACACCGGAGACGAGGCGCTGCTTCTCCGCCTCGGGGATGCCGAGCTTGTCGTACGTGTTCTTGATGTCCTCGGGCAGGTCCTCCCAGGACTCCGCCTGCTTCTCCGTGGAGCGCACGAAGTACTTGATGTTGTCGAAGTCGATGCCGGAGAGGTCCGAGCCCCAGCTCGGCATGGGCTTCTTGTCGAAGAGGCGCAGGCCCTTGAGGCGGAGCTTGGTCATCCACTCCGGCTCGCTCTTCTTCGCGGAGATGTCGCGGACGACGTCCTCGTTGATGCCGCGCTTGGCAGAGGCACCGGCGACGTCGGAGTCGGCCCAGCCGTATTCGTAAGTGCCCAGACCCTCGAGCTCGGGGTGAGCAGTCTCCGTGGGGAGCGTCATGCGGGGTTCCTCCCGGCCGTGCTTGCTGATGCTGAATTGGTGGTCTGTGCTGTGTGGGGAGTGCTGCCGCCGCTGCGCGGGATGAACGTCGTGCAGACGCCGTCTCCGTGGGCGATGGTGGCGAGGCGCTGCACGTGTGTGCCGAGCAGCGTGGAGAAGATTTCCGTCTCCGCCTCGCACAGCTGCGGATACTGTTCGGCGACGTGGGCGACCGGGCAGTGGTGCTGGCAGAGCTGCTCGCCGACCGGTGCGCTGCGCGCCGTAGCAGCGTACCCGTCGGCGGTCAATGCCTTCGCAAGAGCCTCGGTGCGCTGTTCGGGCGGCGCCGCGTCCATCGCCTTCTTGTACGTCTCGGCCTGGGCGGCGATCCGCGCCCTGGCGAACTCGACGACCGCCCCTTCGCCGTGGTGCTCGGTGATCCACCGGAGCGCGTCCGCGGCCAGCTTGTCGTACGACTGGTCGAAGGCGTCGCGCCCGCAGTCGGTCAGGGCGAACACCTTGGCGGGCCTGCCCCGGGTCCGTGCGCCGTACACCCGCTGTTCGCGGGGTTCGACGACGTTCTCGTGGGCGAGCGTGTCGAGGTGCCTGCGGACGGCCGCCTGGGTGAGGCCGAGCCGCTTCGCGAGATCGGTGACGGTGGACGGGCCGTGATCCAGGATGGACCGCGCGACCCGGTTGCGGGTGGACCGCTCACCGGTCGCGAGTTCCTCCTGCGGAGCCTCGCCGACGTTTTTCACAACGCCATTGTTGCGTAATTCCTCAGACCCTGACAACCCGCGCCCCGATCACCGCGCGGTGCGCTACATCACTTAGGCATACCTAAGCTGACCTGCGGAAACGATCACTGGCACCCCGGCCGACCGCGCCCCGCCCACCCGGCCCCTCCACTCCGTCCCTAGACTGGCTCACCATGCGAAACGAGCCCGTCCTCCAGATCGAGAGTCTGGTCAAGCGGTACGGAAACAAGACCGCGGTCGACGGTCTCGACCTGACGGCCGGGGCGGGCATCACCGCCGTCCTCGGCCCCAACGGCGCGGGCAAGACCACCACGATCGAGACCTGCGAGGGCTACCGGAAGCCGGACTCCGGCTCCGTCCGTGTACTCGGCCTCGACCCGGCCCGCCAGGCCGACGCGCTGCGGCCCCGCATAGGCGTGATGCTCCAGTCCGGCGGTGTCTACTCCGGCGCCCGCGCCGACGAGATGCTGCGCCACGTGGCCCGGCTGCACGCGCACCCGCTGGACGTGGACTCCCTCATGGAACGCCTCGGCCTCGGCAGCTGCGGCCGCACCACCTATCGGCGGCTCTCCGGCGGCCAGCAGCAGCGCCTCGCGCTCGCCATGGCCGTGGTCGGCAGGCCCGAGCTCGTCTTCCTCGACGAGCCGACCGCCGGCCTGGACCCGCAGGCGCGCCGGGCGACCTGGGAGCTCGTCCGCGACCTGCGTCGCGACGGCGTCTCCGTCATCCTCACCACGCACCACATGGACGAGGCGGAGGAGCTCTCCGACGACGTCGCGATCGTCGACGCGGGCAAGGTCATCGCCCAGGGCACCCCCGACGAGCTGTGCCGCGGCGGCGCCGAGAACACCCTGCGCTTCACCGGCCGCCCCGGCCTCGACGTCGCCTCGCTGCTGAAGGCGCTCCCACCGGACTCCGCGGCGGCCGAACTGACCCCGGGCTCCTACCGCGTCAGCGGCACGGTCGACCCCCAGCTGCTCGCCACCGTCACCTCCTGGTGCGCCCAGCACGGAGTCATGCCGGACAGGATCTCGGTCGAACGCCACACCCTCGAAGACGTCTTCCTGGAACTGACCGGTAAGGAGCTGCGCGGATGAGCGCCGCCGGAACGTACACGCCGAAGCCGGGCGCCGCCCCGCTCTCCCGCATGATCGCGGCGCAGGCGGCCCTGGAGACGAAGATGCTGCTGCGCAACGGCGAGCAGCTGCTCCTCACGGTCGTCATCCCGACCCTGCTGCTCGTCCTGTTCTCCGCCGTCGACATCGTCGACACCGGAGAGGGCGAGGCCGTCGACTTCCTCGCACCCGGCATCCTCGCGCTCGCCGTGATGTCGACGGCCTTCACGGGGCAGGCCATCGCGACGGGTTTCGAGCGCCGGTACGGCGTGCTCAAGCGCCTCGGCGCCTCGCCGCTCCCCCGCTGGGGCCTGATGGCGGCGAAGACCCTCTCGGTCCTGGTCACCGAGGTCCTGCAGATCGTGCTTCTCACGGTCATCGCGTTCGCGCTCGGCTGGTCCCCGCACGGCAACCCGCTCGCCGTCCTGCTCCTCCTGGTGCTCGGCACGGCCGCCTTCTCCGGTCTCGGGCTGCTGATGGCGGGAACCCTCAAGGCCGAGGCGACCCTCGCGGCCGCGAACCTCGTCTTCCTGCTCCTCCTCATGGGCGGCGGCGTGATCGTCCCGCTCGACAAGTTCCCGGACGCGGTCAGGACCGTGCTCGATTGGCTTCCCATCTCCGCCCTCTCGGACGGTCTTCGCGACGTCCTCCAGCACGGCGCCGGCATGCCGTGGCAGAACCTCGGGATTCTCGCGGTGTGGGCGGTCCTCGGGCTCGGCGCGGCGGCGAAGTTCTTCCGCTGGGAGTAGCGCCCTCCTGGGCCGTGTCCGGGAAGCGGCGCATAACGTCCCCCTCGTGAAGGCGTGCACAAGCGGCCCCCTACGATGGTGCGCGTGCCAAACGTGACCCGAGCCGACATCGCTCAAGCCGTGCGGAACCCGCTCGCCTTCATCGCCGAGCGCTGGACCCCCTCCCGCCGGACCGTCCAGCAGGCGGCCATGATCTCCCTCGTCATGACGGTGGTCATCGTGGTGACCGGCGGCGCCGTCCGGCTGACCGGTTCGGGCCTCGGATGCCCGACCTGGCCCAAGTGCACGGAGGAGTCCCTGACCGCGACGAGCGAGATGGGCTTCCACGGCGTCATCGAGTTCGGCAACCGCATGCTGACGTACGTGCTGTGCGCGGTGGTCGGCTGGGCGATCATCACGGCCCGCTCGCAGAAGCCGATGCGGCGCAGCCTCACCCTGCTCGGCTGGGCGCAGTTCTGGCTGGTCATGGGCAACGCGGTGCTCGGCGGCATCGTGGTACTCGTCGGGCTCAACCCGTGGACGGTCGCGGCGCACTTCCTGCTCTCCTCCGCCCTGATCGCGGTCGCCGTCACGATGTGGCAGCGGACCCGCGAGGGCGACGCCGAGCCGCGTCCGCTGGTCGGCAAAGCCGTGGTGCAGCTCGTGTGGTGCCTGGTCGCGGCCTCCGTGGTGCTGATCGCCATGGGCACGATCGTGACGGGCTCCGGGCCGCACGCCGGTGACTCCAGCGACGTCCCGAGGATGGGCTTCGACTGGGAGGACGTCAGCAAGCTGCACGCGGTCCTCGCCTGGATCGTGGTGACGCTGACGTTCGCCCTGTGGTTCGTCCTCAAGGCGGTGGATGCGCCGCCGGGCCCGCTGGCCCGCGTCCGCGAGCTGTTCCTGATCCTCCTCGCGCAGGGCGCGATCGGTTACGTCCAGTACGTCACGGACCTGCCGGAGATCCTGGTCGGGCTGCACATGTTCGGCTCGTGCCTGGTGCTGATCTTCGTGATGCGGGTGCTGCTCTCGCTGCGGGAGCGGCCGGTCACGACGGCCGAGGTGCCCGCCCAGGCGGACGACTCACGTCTCTCGGCCGTCTGAGAGTCCGTACACCCGCCGGGCGTTGCCCGCGGCGATCAGCCCGGCGACGCGCTGCGCGTCGGTGAGCGACCAGGCGCCTTCCGCGACCCAGGTGCCGAGCACCCGCCCGAGGGCCTCCCTGAACAGGTGTGCCCCGACGACGTGCAGTTCGGGCAGGCCGTGGGCGCCGCTGGAGAACAGCAGCTTTCCGAAGGGCGCGAGTTCGAGGATCTCGGCGAGCACGGCCGCCGCGCGGGCCCCGGTGCGTACGAGCGCGGGGCCGAGGTCGGCGTACACGTGCGGGAAGACGGCCGCGAGGTGCGCGGCGCTGCGATGGTACGGATAGCCGTGCAGCAGCATCAGATCGGTGCCGAGGCCCGCCGTGGCGCGCGCGAAGTCCCCGAAGTGTGTCTGCGGGTCCCCGGCGCCCGCGTGCAGCTGCAGCGGCCGGCCCGAGGCCACGGCGATCCACAGCAGATGCCGCAGCAGCACCGGGTCCGCGAGCTCCCCGCCCACCTGCCGCCCCGCCAGCCAGCGCTCCACCGCGCCCCGCACCTCGCCGGGGCCCGGCGGTTCGGCGGCGAGGGCGAGCGGGTGCCGTGCGCCCGCGACGGAGGTGAAGGCGACGGCTCCCACGGCGGCGGCGTGCACGGACTCGGCGAGGTTGGCGAGAAACGAGTCGGCGGTGCCGGAGGTGTCCGCGACCTGCTCGGCGAGTAATTCCAGGCGGACGATCTCGCGGGCCTGGGCGTCGCCCGTGGAGGCCATCTCGCCGGGGCCCGTCAGGTCCCCCGGCAGGCCCGTGTCGACCAGGTACGTGGTGATGCCGCTGCCCCGGAGCAGGCGGCGGCCCGATTCCAGGACGCCCAGTTCGCGGCGGCGGGCGAGATAGCGGGCCGGCGGGCAGTGCGGCTCCAGGCCGAGCAGGGGCGGGCACCAGCGGCGCACCGCGAAGCCTGTCTGGGTGTCGAAGAAGGTGGTGCCGGGGGCGGGTGGGCCCTCGCCCCGGCCGAGGTGGGCCTCGAAGGTGCCGAGGCCCAGCTCCGTACGGAGGACGCCATGGCAGTACTGGTCCACCAGGGACGGCGTTTCGATCATCCGGGCTCCCGAGGGTGGACCGTGCTCCTACGGTCCTAACGGGTGCACCGGGTGTCAGGTGTTGCTTTCGGCCGGTCCCGGCCTCAGTCGTTCTTCGGGCCGCCGAGCTGAATGCCCGCCATACGGGTCCATTCGTAGGGGCCGGTCTTCACCTTCGCCGCGAACTCCCCGGCGAAGTCCTCGTGGACGGTGATGCCGGCCTTCTCGACGGCGCTCTGCGCGACGGCGTAGGTGGGCGCCACCAGGTCGCCCCAGCCGCCGTCCCCGCCGACGAGGACGATCCGGGTGCCCTCGTGGCCGATGTACGCGACCTGCCCCTCGGCGCCGCCGTGCGCCTGCGCGAAGGCCCCGATCTCCTTGGCGAGCTTGGCCGCCCGGCGCTCGTCCTTGGCCGCCTGCTTACTGTCGTCCGCCTGCTGCGTGTCTGCCATGGGCAGGATGCTACCGACGAGTAGATCGTCTGGCGACGGGCGGCCGGCGTGGCGTGGGCCACGCGCGACCCAGGCCCTAGCGGAGGAAGGGGTCCACCGCCACCGCGACGAAGAGCAGCGAGACGTACGTGATGGACCAGTGGAAGAGCCGCATCTCCTTGAGCTTGCCGCCCGTGACCTCGGCCTTGGCGCGGCTCTGCAGCCCGTGCGCCTCCCACAGCCAGAAGCCGCCGGTGACCAGCGCGACCGCGGTGTAGAACCAGCCGGTGTAGCCGAGCGGCTGCAGCAGCAGCGAGACGGCGACCATGACCCAGCTGTAGAGGACGATCTGGCGGGCGACCACCTTGTTGGAGGCGATGACCGGCAGCATCGGCACGCCGACGCGGGCGTAGTCCTCCTTGACCTTCATGGAGAGCGGCCAGTAGTGCGGCGGCGTCCAGAAGAACATGACGAGGAAGAGGACGACCGGCGCCCACGACATGGAGTTGGTGACCGAGGACCAGCCGATGAGCACCGGCAGGCAGCCCGCGATGCCGCCCCAGACGATGTTCTGCGAGGTGCGGCGCTTCAGGATCATCGTGTAGACGACCACGTAGAAGAGCAGTGCACCGAGCGAGAGCCACGCCGAGAGCCAGTTGACGGCGAAGCCGAACAGCAGGGTCGAGACGATCGCGAGGGTGATGCCGAAGACGAGGCACTCGCGCGGGCTGACCATGCCGGTCACCAGCGGCCGCTGCGACGTGCGGTCCATGAGGGCGTCGATGTCGCGGTCGATGTACATGTTGAGCGCGTTGGCACCCCCCGCGGAGAGATAGCCGCCCAGGCAGGTCACGAAGACCAGCCAGAGGTCGGGCACTCCTTGTTCGGCGAGGAACATCACCGGAACGGTGGTGATGAGCAGCAGCTCGATGATCCGCGGCTTGGTCAGCGCCACGAACGCCTTGACACGAGCCCCGAACGGCCGATGGCTCGGGCTAAGGTCCGTCCCGGAAACCCCCGCTGGACGGGATTCAACGGCCGTCACGCACACCCCTGACAGAGACATCCCAGCGGGCCGACCAGCACCTTCAGACATGAAGATCCGGTAAAGGCCCGCGCGTACCACGCCACTGTAGACGTTGCCCATACCTCGCCCTTCGCGGGGGTCGGGTCGTGTTGGCCGGGCGGCCGAACGGCGTCCGCGGCGACCGGGGTCGTCACATGAGCGGAACGGGGCGTTCATTGAGCGGACAAATGGGCGATACCGGTGGCCTTTTGAGCGGACATATGAGCGAGCCCATATTCACTTGCCTAATACCTCCGCTTTCCTTTCGAGAGGCGGATCCGCGCATGTCACGGCAGTCTGGAATGACTCGAAAAAATGAGCGTTCTAGCAGCGGTAGGCTCGACATCGGCCGGTGGGATCTACCGCCGGCATTCGACATGTGGAGAGGAGCCCTGACTCAGGGTGAGCACCAAGCCGACCACCACAGACCTCGAGTGGACCGAACTGGACCAGCGGGCCGTTGACACCGCCCGCGTCCTGGCCATGGATTCCGTACAGAAGGTCGGCAACGGCCATCCCGGTACGGCCATGAGCCTCGCGCCCGCCGCGTACACCCTCTTCCAGAAGGTGATGCGCCACGATCCGGCGGACGCGGACTGGACCGGCCGCGACCGGTTCGTCCTCTCTGCGGGCCACTCGTCCCTGACCCTCTACATCCAGCTCTACCTGGCCGGCTACGGCCTGGAGCTGGACGACCTGAAGGCCTTCCGCACCTGGGGCTCGAAGACCCCGGGCCACCCGGAGTACGGCCACACGGTCGGCGTGGAGACGACCACGGGCCCGCTGGGCCAGGGCGTCGCCAACGCCGTGGGCATGGCGATGGCCGCCCGCTACGAGCGCGGTCTGTTCGACCCGGAGGCGGCCGACGGCTCGTCCCCGTTCGACCACTTCATCTACGCCATCGCCGGTGACGGCTGCCTCCAGGAGGGCATCTCCGGAGAGGCCTCGTCGCTGGCCGGGCACCAGAAGCTCGGCAACCTGGTCCTGCTGTGGGACGACAACCACATCTCGATCGAGGGCGACACCGAGACCGCGGTCTCCGAGGACACCCTCAAGCGGTACGAGGCGTACGGCTGGCACGTCCAGCGTGTGGCGCCCAAGGAGAACGGCGACCTCGACCCGGCCGCCCTCTACGCCGCGATCCAGGCCGCCAAGGCCGAGACCGAGCGCCCCTCCTTCATCGCGATGCGCTCGATCATCGCCTGGCCCGCCCCGAACGCGCAGAACACCGAGGCCGCGCACGGCTCGGCGCTGGGCGACGAGGAAGTGGCCGCCACCAAGCGCGTCCTGGACTTCGACCCCGAGAAGACCTTCGAGGTCTCCGACGAGGTTCTCGCGCACACCCGCAAGGCCCTGGACCGCGGCGCCGAGGCGAAGAAGCAGTGGGAGAAGGGCTTCGCCGAGTGGCGTTCCGCCAACTCCGAGCGCGCCGCCGAGTTCGACCGCGTCGCCAAGGGCGAGCTGCCCGAGGCCTGGGAGGAGAAGCTCCCGGAGTTCGAGACCGGCAAGGCGGTCGCCACGCGCGCCGCGTCCGGCAAGATCCTCCAGGCGCTCGGCGCGGTGATCCCCGAGCTGTGGGGCGGCTCCGCCGACCTCGCGGGCTCGAACAACACGACGATCGACAAGACGTCGTCGTTCCTGCCCACGGGCAACCCGCTGCCCGGCGCCGACCCGTACGGCCGCACGATCCACTACGGCATCCGCGAGCACTCCATGGCCGCGGAGATGAACGGCATCGCGCTGCACGGCAACACCCGCATCTACGGCGGCACCTTCCTGGTGTTCTCCGACTACATGCGCAACGCCGTGCGCCTGTCCGCGCTGATGCACCTGCCGGTGACGTACGTGTGGACGCACGACTCCATCGGCCTCGGCGAGGACGGCCCGACCCACCAGCCGGTCGAGCACCTGGCCTCGCTGCGCGCCATCCCGGGCCTGAACGTCGTGCGCCCGGCCGACGCGAACGAGACCGCCATCGCGTGGCGCGAGATCCTCAAGCGCTACACCAAGGAGTTCGGCAAGGGTGCCCCGCACGGCCTCGCGCTGACCCGTCAGGGCGTGCCGACGTACGAGCGCAACGAGGACGCCGCCAAGGGTGGCTACGTCCTGTTCGAGGCCGAAGGGCCCAACGGGAAGAGCACAGCGCCGGAGGTCATCCTCATCGGCACCGGCTCCGAGGTCCAGCTCGCCGTCGAGGCGCGCGAGCAGCTCCAGGCCGCCGGTGTTCCGACGCGCGTCGTCTCGATGCCGTCGGTCGAGTGGTTCGAGGAGCAGGACCAGGGGTACCGGGACTCGGTGCTGCCGCCCTCGGTGAAGGCGCGCGTGGCGGTCGAGGCGGGCATCGGCCTGACCTGGCACCGCTTCGTGGGCGACGCGGGCCGCATCGTCTCGCTGGAGCACTTCGGTGCTTCCGCGGACGCCAAGGTGCTGTTCCGCGAGTTCGGTTTCACCGCCGACGCGGTGGCCGAGGCGGCCCGGGAATCGATCGCAGCCGCTCAGCGCTGACGCCCATATACGACCAAGTAGGAGATGTAATTCCATGACAGACGCACTCAAGCGCCTTTCAGAAGAAGGCGTCGCGATCTGGCTGGACGACCTGTCGCGCAAGCGGATCACGTCCGGCAACCTCGCCGAACTGATCGACCAGCAGCACGTCGTGGGCGTCACCACCAACCCCTCGATCTTCCAGAAGGCCATCTCGCAGGGCGACGGTTACGACCAGCAGCTCTCGGACCTCGCCGCTCGCGAGGTCACCGTCGAGGAAGCCATCCGGATGATCACGACGGCGGACGTCCGTGACGCCGCCGACATCCTGCGACCGGTCTTCGACGCGACGGGCGGCCAGGACGGCCGCGTGTCCATCGAGGTCGACCCGCGCCTGGCGCACAACACCAAGGCCACGACGGCCGAGGCCAAGCAGCTCGCGTGGCTGGTGGACCGGCCGAACGCGCTCATCAAGATCCCGGCCACCGAGGCGGGCATCCCGGCGATCACCGAGGTCATCGGCCTCGGCATCAGCGTCAACGTCACGCTGATCTTCTCGCTGGAGCGCTACCGCATGGTCATGGACGCCTACCTCGCCGGCCTGGAGAAGGCCAAGGAGCGCGGCCTGGACCTCTCCAAGATCCACTCGGTGGCGTCCTTCTTCGTGTCCCGCGTGGACACCGAGATCGACAAGCGCCTGGACGGCATCGGCACGGACGAGGCCAAGTCCCTCAAGGGCAAGGCCGCGCTCGCCAACGCCCGCCTCGCCTACGAGGCGTACGAGGAGGTCTTCTCCTCGGACCGCTGGGCCGCGCTCGACAAGGCGCAGGCCAACAAGCAGCGTCCGCTGTGGGCCTCGACCGGCGTCAAGGACCCCGCGTACAAGGACACCCTGTACGTCGACGAGCTCGTCGCGCCCAACACGGTGAACACGATGCCCGAGGCGACCCTGGAAGCCACCGGCGACCACGGGAAGATCACCGGCAACACCATCGCGGGCACCTACGACCAGGCGCGCGCCGAGATCGCCGCCGTGGAGAAGCTCGGCATCTCGTACGACGAGGTCGTGCAGCTGCTCGAGGAAGAGGGCGTCGAGAAGTTCGAGGCGTCCTGGACCGACCTGCTCAAGTCGACTGAGGCCGAGCTCAAGCGCCTCGCTCCCGCGAAGGGCTGACCCACTTTGTCAAGCAGCAATCCGCTGCGTGACGCCGCAGACCGACGGCTCCCGCGTATCGCGGGGCCGTCGGGCCTGGTCATCTTTGGCGTCACGGGCGATTTGTCCCGTAAAAAGCTGATGCCTGCTGTCTACGACCTCGCCAACCGAGGCCTGTTGCCGCCGGGCTTTTCCCTGATTGGTTTCGCCCGCCGCGACTGGGAGGACGAGGACTTCGCCCAGGTCGTCCACGACGCGGTCAAGGAGCACTCCCGCACGCCGTTCCGCGAGGAGGTCTGGCAGCAGCTCATCCAGGGCATGCGCTTCGTCCAGGGCAACTTCGACGACGACGACGCCTTCGAGCAGCTCAAGGCCACCATCCAGGAGCTCGACAAGGCGCAGGGGACGGGCGGCAACTTCGCCTTCTACCTCTCCGTGCCCCCGAAGTTCTTCCCGCAGGTCGTCCAGCAGCTGAAGAAGCACGAGCTCGCGGACGCCCCGGAGGGCTGCTGGCGCCGTGCGGTCATCGAGAAGCCGTTCGGACACGACCTGGCGTCGGCGCAGGAGCTGAACGCGATCGTGCACGAGGTGTTCGACCCGGACCAGGTGTTCCGGATCGACCACTACCTCGGCAAGGAGACCGTCCAGAACATCCTGGCGCTCCGCTTCGCCAACCAGATGTTCGAGCCGATCTGGAACCGGTCGTACGTCGACCACGTCCAGATCACGATGGCCGAGGACATCGGCATCGGCGGCCGCGCCGGCTACTACGACGGCATCGGCGCCGCCCGCGACGTCATCCAGAACCACCTGCTCCAGCTGATGGCGCTGACCGCGATGGAGGAGCCCGCCTCCTTCGAGGCGGACGCGCTGGTCGCCGAGAAGGCGAAGGTCCTCGGCGCCGTCCGGCTCCCGAAGGACCTCGGCAGGAACACGGTCCGCGGCCAGTACGCCGCGGGCTGGCAGGGCGGCGAGAAGGCCGTCGGCTACCTCCAGGAAGACGGCATCGACGCCAAGTCGAAGACCGACACCTACGCCGCGATCAAGCTGGAGGTGGACAACCGCCGCTGGGCGGGCGTGCCCTTCTACCTGCGCACCGGCAAGCGCCTGGGCCGCCGCGTCACGGAGATCGCGGTCGTCTTCCAGCGCGCGCCCCACTCCCCCTTCGACCACACCGCCACCGAGGAGCTCGGGCAGAACGCGATCGTCATCCGCGTCCAGCCCGACGAGGGCATCACGGTCCGGTTCGGCTCCAAGGTGCCCGGCACCTCCATGGAGATCCGGGACGTCTCGATGGACTTCGCGTACGGCGAGTCCTTCACCGAGTCCAGCCCGGAGGCGTACGAGCGTCTGATCCTGGACGTCCTGCTCGGCGACGCCAACCTCTTCCCCCGCACGGAGGAGGTCGAGCTCTCCTGGAACATCCTCGACCCGATCGAGGAGTACTGGGACAAGCACGGCAAGCCCGCGCAGTACCCGGCCGGCACCTGGGGCCCGACCGAGGCGGACGAAATGCTCGCACGAGACGGACGGAGCTGGCGTCGGCCATGAAGATCGACCTAACGGACACCACGTCCAGCAAGATCAACAAGGCGCTGGTGCAGGGCCGCCGCGCGATCGGCACCCCGGCCGTCGGCATGGTCCTGACCCTCGTCATCGTCACCGACGAGGAGAACGCCTACGACTCCCTGAGGGCCGCCAACGACGCGTCCCGCGAGCACCCCTCGCGCACCCTCGTGGTCATCAAGCGGGCCGCCCGCTCGCCCCGTGACCGCACCACCTCGCGCCTCGACGCCGAGGTACGGGTCGGCGTGGAGGCGGGCACCGGCGAGACGGTGGTCCTGCGGCTGTACGGCGAGGTCATCGACCACGCCCAGTCGGTCGTGCTGCCGCTGCTGCTCCCCGACGCCCCCGTGGTCGTCTGGTGGCCGGTGAACGCCCCGAGCGACGCGGCCAACGACCCGCTAGGCGCCCTGGCGCAGCGCCGCGTCACGGACTCGTACACGGCTGAGGATCCGATCCAGGAGCTGACCGCCCGCGCCGAGTCCTACCACCCCGGCAGCACCGACCTGGCCTGGACCCGCATCACCCCGTGGCGCTCCATGCTCGCCGCGGCCCTGGACCAGATCGCCTGCAAGGTGCAGTCGGTGCAGGTGGACGGCGAGGAGTTCAACCCGAGCGTCGAGCTGCTCGCCATGTGGCTCGCGGACCGGCTCGACGTCCCGGTGAAGCGGGCGCTGTCGCCCGGCCCCGGCCTGACCGGTGTGCGCATGGAGACCGACTGCGGTCCCATCGTGCTCGACCGGGCCGACGGCTCGCTCGCGACGCTCCACATCGAGGGCCAGCCCAACCGGGCCGTGGCGCTCAAGCGCCGCGAGACGGCGGAGCTGATCGCGGAGGAGCTGCGGCGCCTCGACCCGGACGACACCTACGCGTCCGCGCTCAAGTACGGCGTGGACCGGCTGGCGCAGACGCCCACCGAGCGGGTGACCGAGACGGCCGATGAGGCTCCCCGGGGTTCCGGTGACTCCGTGGCGGCTCCCGAGCCGAAGAAGGCTCCGGCGAAGAAGGCCGCGGCGAAGAAGGCGGCCGCGAAGTGAGCGCGGCCCCGCAGCTCGTCGTCCACCGCGACAAGGAGCTGATGGCGCAGGCCGCGGCGGCCCGCCTCATCACGAAGGTCGTCGACGCGCAGGCCGCCCGCGGCCACGCGTCGGTGGTCCTCACCGGCGGCCGCAACGGCAACGGCCTGCTGGCCGCGCTGGGTTCGTCCCCGGCGAAGGACGCCATCGACTGGTCGCGCCTCGACCTGTGGTGGGGCGACGAGCGCTTCCTGCCGGACGGCGACCCGGAGCGCAACTACACCCAGGCCAAGGAGGCGCTGCTCGACTCGGTGCCGCTCAACCCGGCCCGGGTGCATCCGATGCCCGCGTCGGACGGTCCGTACGAGGTGGACGCGGCGGCGGAGGTCTACGCCGCCGAACTCGCCGCCGCCGCGGGCCCGGAGGACCACGGCCCGGTGCCGACCTTCGACGTACTGATGCTCGGCGTCGGCCCGGACACGCATGTCGCGTCGCTCTTCCCTGAGCTGCCCGCGGTGCGTGAGACGGAGCGCTCGGTGGTCGGTGTGCACGGCGCGCCGAAGCCCCCGCCGACCCGTATCTCGCTCACGCTCCCGGCGATCCGGGCGGCCCGCGAGGTGTGGCTCCTCGCGGCGGGCGAGGACAAGGCGAACGCCGCGGCGATCGCCCTGTCCGGCGCCGGCGAGGTGCAGGCCCCGGCGGCGGGTGCCTACGGCCGCTCGCGCACGCTGTGGCTGATGGACGCCGCGGCGGCCTCCCAGCTCCCTCCGGAGCTGTATCCGCCTGCGGTGGCGTAGCCGCTTCCCGTCGTACGTGTATGAGGGCCCCGCACCAGCCGGTGCGGGGCCCTCAGGCGTCTGCGAGGACGCGGCGGTAGCTGCTGCCGTCCTGCTCACGGACGAGGAGGCCGTCGGTGACGCAGTACCTCCGCAGCGCCGCGGTGTCGTGGTGGACGGTGCGGAACGCGTCGTTGATCTCACGTTCGCTGTAGACGCGGCCGGTGTCGAAGAGCGTGTCCGTGAGGTGGACGAGGAGTTCGTGGCGTACGACCGGGCGTACGGGAATGGCCGTGAGGCGGCCGTGCGCG
Source organism: Streptomyces sp. NPDC093510 (assembly GCF_040683555.1). Classification (NCBI taxonomy): domain Bacteria; kingdom Bacillati; phylum Actinomycetota; class Actinomycetes; order Kitasatosporales; family Streptomycetaceae; genus Streptomyces; species Streptomyces sp. NPDC093510. The sequence continues at coordinate 291,935 of NZ_JBFBEE010000004.1, read as the reverse complement.
AAGAAGCCGGTGAGGCGGCGGGGCACGCCGGGGTGTGTGTCCCCGGGGAGGGGCGAGCGCCGGAAGACGGCCGGGTCGGCCCGCAGCGACCCGTCGGGCCGCCGCTCCACGAGTCCCGCGGCGAGGAGGCGTCCCAGGTGCCTGCGCGCGACGGCGGAGTCGGCCTCGCGCGGCGGCAGGTCGTCGAGGACGATGCGCGCGTACAGCCTGAGTCTCTCGGGGTCGGCGAGCGCGGCGAGCAGCTGGTCCATGACGGGGTTCCCTCCCGGCGGGTGACAGAGCCGAAGCAGTGTCACCCGCCGGTCGGGGCACCCGCATCCGATTAACTCCGACGCGCCATCAACGGCCGCGCAGATCCCGGTACTTGGCGACCAGCGCGGTCGTCGACCCGTCCAGGTCCGGCACCTCGGCGCCCTCGGTCAGCGCCGGCTCGACGCGCTTGGCGAGGACCTTGCCGAGCTCGACGCCCCACTGGTCGAAGGAGTCGATGTTCCACACGGCGCCCTGTACGAACACCTTGTGTTCGTAGAGCGCGATGAGCTGGCCGAGGACCGAGGGCGTCAGCTCCTTGGCGAGGATCGTCGTCGTCGGGTGGTTGCCCTTGAACGTCTTGTGCGGGACGAGCTCCTCCGCGACGCCCTCGGCACGGACCTCGTCGGGCGTCTTGCCGAAGGCCAACGCCTGGGTCTGCGCGAAGAAGTTGGCCATCAGCAGGTCGTGCTGGCCGACCAGGCCGGGGAGCAGGTCGGCGACCGGCTCGGCGAAGCCGATGAAGTCCGCCGGGATCAACTTCGTGCCCTGGTGGATCAGTTGATAGTAGGCGTGCTGGCCGTTGGTGCCGGGCGTGCCCCAGACGACCGGGCCCGTCTGCCAGTTGACTTCCTTGCCGTCCCGGTCGACGTACTTTCCATTGGACTCCATGTCCAGCTGCTGGAGGTACGCGGTGAACTTGGAGAGGTAGTGCGAGTACGGCAGGACCGCGTGCGACTGGGCGTCGTGGAAGTTGCCGTACCAGATGCCCAACAGGCCCATCAGCAGCGGCACGTTGGACTCGGCGGGCGCGGTGCGGAAGTGCTCGTCGACGAGGTGGAAGCCGTCGAGCATCTCGCGGAAGCGGTCGGGCCCGATGGCGATCATCAGAGAGAGACCGATCGCGGAGTCGTACGAGTAGCGGCCGCCGACCCAGTCCCAGAACTCGAACATGTTGGCCGTGTCGATGCCGAACTCCGACACCTTCTCGGCGTTCGTCGACAGGGCCACGAAGTGCTTGGCGACGGCGTCCTGGCCGGCCTTCAGCTCGGTCAGCAGCCAGTCGCGCGCGGACGTGGCGTTCGTGATCGTCTCGATGGTGGTGAACGTCTTCGAGGCGATGACGAACAGCGTCTCCGCCGCGTCCAGGTCCCGCACGGCCTCGTGCAGGTCCGCGCCGTCCACGTTCGACACGAAGCGGACCGTGAGGCCGCGGTCGGTGAAGGAGCGCAGCGCCTCGTACGCCATCGCGGGGCCGAGGTCGGAGCCGCCGATGCCGATGTTGACGACGTTCTTGATGGGCTTGCCGGTGTGCCCGGTCCACTCGCCGGAGCGGACCTTCTGGGAGAAGGCGCTCATCTTGTCGAGGACGGCGTGCACGGCGGGCACGACGTTCTCGCCGTCGACCTCGATGACGGCGTCCCGCGGCGCGCGCAGCGCGGTGTGGAGGACCGCGCGGTCCTCGGTGGTGTTGATCTTCTCGCCGCGGAACATGGCGTCCCGCAGGCCGAAGACGTCGGTCGCGGCGGCGAGCTCGCGCAGCAGCGTCAGCGTCTCGGCGGTGACGAGGTGCTTGGAATAGTCGATGTGCAGGTCGCCGACCTGGAGGGTGTACGCCGTGCCGCGCGCCGGGTCCGCGGCGAACAGCTCTCGCAGCTGCACCTCCCCCAGCCGCTCACGGTGCTTGGCGAGCGCCGTCCACTCGGGAGTCTGATCGAGCCTGGCGCGGCTTTCTGCGTTCATCTCGGACTTCAGCCTTCTCTCGTACGCACGTACGTCCATTGCCCCGCTGCACCTTCCAACCTAATCGATCAGAGAGCGGGATGAGATGTCCGAAACTGTCTGTCCGCACACGTGCCGGGAGAAAGAAACCGGCCGGGCACCTTTCGGTGTCCGGCCGGTTCTCAAGTACTAGATCTCGCCCCGCAGTTTGGCGAGCGCCTCCGCGAGGATCGCCTCGCCGTCCGCGTCGCTGCGCCGCTCCCGCACGTACGCCAGGTGCGTCTTGTACGGCTCGGTGCGCGGCGGGTCCGGCGGGTTGTCCCGGTCCTGACCTGCTGGGAAGCCGCAGCGGGGACAGTCCCACGTGTCGGGGATCTGCGCGTCGCTGGCGAAGCTGGGCTGAGTCTCGTGCCCGTTGGAGCACCAGAAGGAGATGCGCGCTCGCGGCGCGGACTCACCGCGCTCGGCCTCGCCCATCGGCCCCGCCCCGACCCGACTTCCTCGGATCGCGTTGCCACTTGCCACGGTCGTAACTCCCTGCGTGATGGTGCTGCTGCGGGCGCCTCAGTTTACGTAAGGCCCAACGCGCGTCCAGTGTCGGGAGTTACACCCCTCCCCCGGACGCAAGCCCCATGATAAGCCGCGCACGCGGGCCTGCACCGGACAAGCGAGCAGCGGGCGGCGCTAGTTGTTCGCCTTCATCAGCAGGCCGAGCGCGACAATGCAGGCGAACCAGAGCAGACCGACCACGACCGTGATGCGGTCGAGGTTGCGCTCCGCGACGGAGGAGCCGCCGACGGACGACTGCATGCCGCCACCGAACATGTCGGAGAGACCGCCGCCCTTGCCCTTGTGCATCAGCACCAGCAGCATCATCAGCAGGCTGAAGACGATCAGGGCGATCGAGAACCCCATAACCACGGCTGGACCAACTTCCTCGGATCTGAAACGACGACGGGGGCCGAAGGCAGGCTTCGGCCCCCGTCAGGGTACGACGTAACGCCGCTAGCGCATACTCACTGGTCGCCGAAGCGAACGATCTTGACGAACTCGTCGGAGTCCAGCGCGGCGCCGCCCACCAGGGCGCCGTCCACGTCGGGCTGCGCCATGATGTCGGCGACGTTCTTCGCCTTGACGGAGCCGCCGTACTGGATGCGGACCTTGTCGGCGAGCTCCTGCGAGTACAGCTCGGCGAGGCGGCGGCGGATCGCGCCGCAGACCTCCTGCGCGTCCTCGGGGGTCGCGACCTCGCCGGTGCCGATCGCCCAGACCGGCTCGTAGGCGATCACGATGGACTCGGCCTGCTCGGCCGGGACGTCCTTCAGGCCGCCGTCGAGCTGGTTCAGCGTGTACTGGACCTGCTGGCCGGCCTTGCGGATGTCCAGGCCCTCGCCGACGCAGAGGATCGGGGTCAGGCCGTGCTTGTACGCGGCCTTCACCTTGGCGTTGCAGATCTGGTCGGTCTCGTTGTGGTACTGGCGGCGCTCGGAGTGGCCCACGGCGACGTAGGTGCACTTCAGCTTGGCCAGCATCGGGCCCGAGATCTCGCCGGTGTAGGCACCGGAGTCCTGCGCCGAGATGTCCTGGGCGCCGTACTTGATCTTGAGCTTGTCGCCGTCGACGAGGGTCTGCACGGACCGCAGGTCGGTGAAGGGGGGCAGGACGGCGACCTCGCAGGCCTCGTAGTCCTTGTCCGCCAGGGCGAAGGCGAGCTTCTGGACGTGGGCGATGGCCTCGAGGTGGTTGAGGTTCATCTTCCAGTTGCCCGCCATCAGCGGGGTGCGCGTTGTCATCAGGTGTCAGTTCTCCAGTGCCGCGAGGCCGGGGAGCGTCTTGCCCTCGAGGTATTCGAGGGAGGCGCCGCCACCGGTGGAAATGTGGCCGAATGCGTTCTCGTCGAAGCCCAGCGTCCGCACGGCGGCGGCGCTGTCGCCACCGCCGACGACCGTGAAGGCCGGGGAGTCGAGGAGCGCCTGGGCGACCGCCTTGGTGCCCTCGGCGTAGTCGGGGTGCTCGAAGACGCCCATCGGGCCGTTCCAGAAGACGGTGGCCGCGTCGGAGAGCTTCGAGGCGTAGAGCTTACGGGTCTCGGGGCCGATGTCGAGACCCTCCTGGTCGGCCGGGATGGCGTCCGCGGCGACCGTCGTGGGGTTGGCCGGTGCCTTGGTCTTCAGGTCCGGGAACTCCGGCGAGACCAACACGTCGACGGGGAGGACGAACTCGACGCCCTTGGCCTCGGCGCGCTCCATGTACTTCTTGACCTCGGGGATCTGGTCCTCCTGGAGGAGGGAGATGCCGACCTCGTGGCCCTGCGCCTTGAGGAAGGTGTAGGCCATGCCGCCGCCGATGAGGATGCGGTCGGCCTTCTCCAGGAGGTGGTCGATCACGCCGAGCTTGTCGGAGACCTTGGCGCCGCCGAGGACCACGGCGTAGGGCCGCTTGACGTCGTCGGTGAGCTTCTTCAGGACGCCGACCTCGGCGGCGATGAGGTAGCCGGCGTAGTGCGGCAGGCGGGCCGGCAGGTCGAAGACCGAGGCGTGCTTGCGGTGCACGGCGCCGAAGCCGTCGCCCACGTAGACGTCCGCGAGAGCGGCGAGCTGGTCGGCGAACTGCCCGCGCTCGGCGTCGTCCTTGCTGGTCTCGCCCGCGTTGAAGCGGAGGTTCTCGATGACGGCGACCTGGCCCGGCTGGAGGCCGTCCACCGCGTCGTGCGCGGCCGGGCCGACGGTGTCCTGCGCGAACGCGACGGACCCGCCCAGGAGTTCACCGAGCCGCTCGGCGGCCGGCAGCAGCGAGAAGGCCGGGTCCGGGGCACCCTTGGGGCGACCCAGGTGCGAGGCCACGACGACCTTGGCGCCCGCGTCGGCGAGGGCCTTGACCGTCGGCAGGACGGCGCGGATGCGGCCGTCGTCGGTGATGGTGCCGTCGGCGAGCGGCACATTGAGGTCGGCGCGGACGAAGACCCGCTTGCCTTCGACCCCTTCGGCGAGAAGTTCGTCGATCGTCTTCACTACTGGACTCCTTGGGAGGGCTGACGCTGACGTGCAACAGGGCCCGTCCGGCGCATCATCGCGCGGGACGAACCCTGTGCTCACATCGAGGTGCCTGCTCTGGTGATCAGAGCTGACCGCCGACGAAGACCGTGAGGTCGACGAGACGGTTGGAGTAACCCCACTCGTTGTCGTACCAGCCGAGGATCTTCACCGACTTGCCGTCCTGGACCATCGTCATGGACGAGTCGAAGGTGCAGGAGGCCGGGTCGCTGACGATGTCGGACGACACGATCGGGTCCTCGGTGTAGAAGAGGTAGCCCTTCAGGTCGCCGTCGTCGGCGGCCTTCTTGAACGCGGCGTTGACCTCGTCCTTGGTGACCTCGCGGGAGACCTCGACGACCAGGTCGGTGGCCGAACCGGTCGGGACCGGGACGCGCATCGCGATGCCGTCGAGCTTGCCCTTGAGCTGCGGCAGGACCAGGGCGGTGGCCTTGGCGGCGCCCGTCGTGGTCGGGATGATGTTCTCGGCGGCGGCGCGGGCGCGGCGCAGGTCCGAGTGCGGGAAGTCCAGGATGCGCTGGTCGTTCGTGTACGCGTGGACCGTCGTCATCAGGCCCTTGACGATGCCGAAGTTCTCGTCGAGAACCTTGGCCATCGGCGCCACGCAGTTGGTGGTGCAGGAGGCGTTGGAGATGACGTGGTGGTTGGCCGCGTCGTACTTGTCCTGGTTGACGCCCATCACGATGGTGATGTCCTCGTCCTTGGCCGGAGCCGAGATGAGGACCTTCTTCGCGCCACCGGCGATGTGCTTCTCGGCGTCGGCCTTCTTGGTGAAGATGCCGGTCGACTCGATCACGATGTCGACGCCCAGCTGACCCCACGGAATGTCGGCGGGGTTGCGCTCGGACAGCACCTTGATGGTGCGGCCGTCGACCGTGATGGTGTCCTCGGTGTGCGACACCTCGGCCTTGAGGCGGCCCAGGATGGTGTCGTACTTCAGAAGGTGTGCGGTGGTCGCGGTGTCACCCAGGTCGTTGACAGCCACGATCTCGATGTCCGCACCCTGCTCCAGCAGCGCGCGGAAGTAGTTGCGACCGATGCGGCCAAAGCCGTTGATGCCTACGCGGATCGTCACGAAACCGATCTCCTCGTTGGTACGCCGGTTTTAGACGCCGGCGAGTTGTATGGGATGTCCCCGACCGCCTCCGACCCTACCTCTCTGAAGCCTCTGAGGTGACATCGAGAGGGGCCGTAAGCGGCACAAAGGCCCGTACCCCGGAGTAGGGGTACGGGCCACCGGGACCTTGGTCCCGATTACGCACTGTCAGCTGCGCAGATGTGCCAGGGAGGCGCCCATAAGAGCGGCCCTCCCGGCCTTTCCGGGCACATGCTCGAACCCGAAGCCGAGGAGCACGCTGTCACGCGCTGTGACCGCCGCGAAGGAGCGGTAGAGCTCGCCGCTCCGCGCCCAGTCGCCTGTGATATTGGGGCTTCCGGCCGGGGCCGGCGCGGCGGTCCAGGAGCCGAGCGAGGACTCGAAGCCCTCGGTCTGAGTGGCGGTGCCGCCGACGACCAGTTGAGCGTTGTCCGCGAAGAGGCCGCGGCCGCCGCTGGAGGGGTCGGTGACGGAGCTGAGCGACACCTCTACCTTCTTGCCCGCGTAGGCGCTCAGGTCGAAGGCGACCGGCTTCCAGCCGCCGGAGGAACCGGTGAAGCTGTTCCATGAGCCGCTGGTGCCGGAGGCGGTGCAGGTGTCCGCGCCCACCGTCAGGTAGTGGCGCAGGAACGGGTGGCTGTTGACGAAGAACCCGGCCGCGCACTCGGCGGGGACGGTGGCGGACGAGTTGCCGTTCTTGTCGGGCAGCGTGGTCCAGTCGTCGGCGCCCGCGGTGTGCGCTTCGAGCAGCCCGTGGTCGTAGCCGGGCTCCAGGTTCCAGTTGAGCGCGAACCGCAGCTCCGGCGCGTCGGCGGCCGAGACGCCGGTCAGGTCGATGGTGCGGGTGAGCCGCTTCCAGTCCTGGTCGGCGTGGGTGGCCGAGGCCATGCCCTGGCCCTCGAAGGGCGCGTACGGGTTGGTGAGGCCGGGGTAGGAGCCCGCGGCCGCGCTCTTGAACTGCGGGAACTCCTTGGGCGGCAGGCTGTCGGAGGTGACGGTGAAGCGTCCTGCCTTGTCGAGCGGGTTGGCGTCGGCGGCGGCGAGCGGGGTGCTCACGCCGTCGAGGGCTCCGCTGCCCTTGAAGGCGGTGGCGCCGGGTGCGGAGAGACGTTCGTACGCGCCGAGGTAGTACTGCGCGAAGTCGTCGGTGAGGGCCTCGCCGAGGTCGACGTTGCCGCCGGTGCGCTCGCCGGACTCGATGAGCTTGCCGCCCTCGTTGAGGTACTCGCGCAGGGCGAGTTGGGTGGGTGCGCCGGGGACGGGGTCACCGGTGTAGTGGACGACGGCTGAGAAGTGGGACAGGACGCCGAGGGCGTGCGGGGCGCCCTGCTTCGCGACGTCCCAGACGGCGGCGTTACGGCCGTTGGCCTTGATGGCGTCCACGTACTTCTGTGTCTGGGTGGCCGTCGCGCCCTCCTCGGCGACGACGAGCGTGTTCGCCTTGGGGCGTTCGGCGACGGTGTAGGTGAAGTGCTCGCTCTGGGTGCGGCCCTTCTTCGTGCGTCCGGTGAACCACACCTCGACCTTGTCGCCCGCGCGCGCGTCCTCGATCTGTGCGCGGTACTCGTCGAAGTGGAGGTTGTCCTCGCCGCCGTAGGTCTCGCCGCCCTTCCATGCCTCGAGGCTCTCGTCGTGCGTGCGGCCGCCGTTGACGCGGTACTTGAGCTCCTTGTCGCGCACCGACTTGCGGGCGGTGACGGCGACCTCCTGGTCGCCTCCGCGGGCGTAGGAGGTGGTGAAGGAGTCAGGGGTGAAGTCCGGGGCCTCGATGCCGCTGACGGACACCGGCTGGTCGGGGTGGAGTGCGGTCTCGGCGACGGCGAGCGCGAAGGGGACGTTCTTGGCGAACTCCTGCTGGATCAGCTTCTCGTCGTCCGGGAAGGTGAAGATGGAGGCGCAGTCCTGGGGCTTCCACGCGTCATCGGGGTCCACGTTCGACGCGGTCTGGCAGGTGGACATCTCCGGGGTGAACATCGAGATGCCGTTGATGTTGCCCGCGTGCCCGTCGGCCTCGCCGTTGGTGGTGTAGAGCTCGGAGGAGACCTGCGGGTGGTAGCCGGGGACGGCGGGCTTCTCCGGGGTGCCGTTCAGCGCCCGGTAGAGCACGTCGTCCGGGGTCGGCGTGGCGACCTGCCAGCCCACTCCGTAGAGGAGCAGTTCGGCCGCGGAGTGGTAGTTGATGCCGTACGTGAAGCCGATGCGCTTCTGGAAGCGGTCGAGTGCCTTGGTCTCGGGCTCGGACATCGGGCCCGTACCGCGGTAGGTCTCGGAGGACGGCTCCGGGGACGAGCCCTCGTTGTCGTAACCCCACTTGTAGGCGAAGTTGCGGTTGAGGTCGACGCCGTCGCCCGGCGCGGTCTTCCCGTCGCCGTCGATGTCGCGCAGGTTCTTGCGCCACTGGCGGTTGCCGTCGGCGGCGTGTGTGTAGTCGTAGCCGTCGGGGTTGGCGGAGAGCACGAACCACAGCTCGGTGGAGTTCACGAGCTTGGTGATGCGCTTGTCCTTGCCGTAGTTGTCCAAGTAGTGGTGCATGAGGCGGCGGGTCATCTCGGGGGTGATCCACTCGCGCGCGTGCTGGTTGGACATGTAGAGCGTCGACGGCTTGGAGCCGTCCTTCGCCTTCTTGGCGTTCTTGGAGATCTTCAGGGCGAGGATGTCCTTGCCCTGGAGGGTCTTGCCGATGGAGACGACCTTGGTGATGCCGGGGTTCGCCTGCCCGGTCCTGACGATCTCCTCCTGGAGGCCGCCCTTTCCGCTGTACGGCCGGTAGACGCCGTCCCCCGCGGCCTCGATCCGCTTCTGCGCCGCCTTGGACACCTTGTGCTCGCTGAGCTCGATGCCCTTGCGCTCTACGGCCTCGGCCTGGCCCTCGGTCAGATACAGCTCGACACGGCCGGCGCCGTTCCCGGATATCTGCCCGGCGAGTTCGTGGGCGTCCTGCCCGGCCTCGACGAGGATCGGGATCTGCTTCTTGGTGACCTCGGCCTGGTAGACGTTGACGGCCGCCGGGTCGTCGGCGGCCGGGGCATTCGCGGGCCCGTCGGCCTGGGCGTGCGGGGCGGTGACAAGTCCGCCGATGAGCAGTGCGCTCACTGCGAGAACCGATCTCGCGCTCGCTCTTCGTCTCATGAGCCCCCCTTGCGGTTGTCCGGCACAGATGTGCCGGATGCCAGGCTCGTGACAGTGCATGATCATGTCAATACGCTGGGTGAAGACGTGCGGGACGGGCATGCCGAAGCCGCCGGCGCCCGGTGGGGCGGCGGCGGCTCAGGAGACGTGCGACAGGAGGCGTACGGCAGGAGACGTACGGCAGGAGACGTGCGGGACGGGCGTCAGACCGCCATGTTCTCCTCCGCGAGCATGTTGTCCGCGATCTCCTCCGTGAGGTTGGACTCCGTGCCCGGGATGCCCAGGTCCTGGGCCCGCTTGTCGGCCATGGCGAGCAGCCGCCGGATGCGGCCCGCGACGGCGTCCTTCGTCAGCGGCGGGTCGGCGAGCGCGCCCAGCTCCTCCAGGGACGCCTGCTTGTGCTCCATGCGCAGCCGTCCGGCGGCCGCGAGGTGCTCAGGGACCTCGTCGGCGAGGATCTCCAGGGCGCGCTGCACCCGGGCGCCGGCGGCGACGGCCGCGCGCGCAGAGCGGCGCAGGTTCGCGTCGTCGAAGTTGGCCAGGCGGTTGGCGGTGGCGCGCACCTCGCGCCGCATCCGCCGCTCCTCCCAGGCCAGGACCGACTCGTGCGCCCCGAGGCGGGTGAGCAGCGCGCCGATCGCGTCACCGTCGCGTACGACCACGCGGTCCACGCCCCGCACCTCACGGGCCTTGCTCGCGATCTGCAGCCGGCGTGCGGCGCCGACCAGCGCGAGCGCGGCCTCCGGGCCCGGGCAGGTCACCTCCAGGGAGGAGGAGCGGCCGGGCTCGGTGAGCGAGCCGTGCGCGAGGAAAGCTCCGCGCCACGCCGCCTCGGCGTCGCAGGTGGCCCCCGAGACCACCTGCGGCGGCAGACCCCTGATGGGACGGCCGCGGCCGTCCACGAGGCCCGTCTGACGGGCCAGCTGATCGCCGCCCGCGACCACCCGTACGACGTAACGCGAGCCGCGCCGCAGGCCGCCGGGGGCCATCACGATCAGCTCCGAGCTGTGCCCGAAGATCTCCAGGATGTCCCGCTTGAGCCGCCGGGCGGCCATCGCGGTGTCCAGCTCCGCCTCGATCACGATGCGGCCGCTCACCAGGTGAAGGCCGCCCGCGAACCGCAGGATCGCCGATACCTCTGCTTTTCTGCAGCAGGTCCGGGTGACGGGGAGCCGGGAGATCTCGTCCTTCACCGCTGCCGTCATCGCCATGGGCCGATCCTTCCATGCATCCGAAAAATACGGTCGTACGCGGCTGCCAGGAGCTCCGCATCGTGCCTCGGAGTTCCGTCGGGCCGGGCCACCGGCGCCAGCTCGACCGTGGCGCCGAGCCGCTTGGCGGCATCGGTGAGTGACTCACGGTCGGGCACGGCGGCCTCGTCGGCCAGCACCACGTCCAGGGCGAGTTTAGGGGCGTGTCGGGCCAAAACCTCCAAATGACGCTGCGGAGAGAACCCATCGGTTTCTCCCGGTTGCGGAGCGAGGTTGAGCGAGAGGACCTTCCGGGCCTTCGTCCCGGTCAGCGCGTCGAGCAGTTCCGGCACCAGGAGGTGCGGGATCACCGAGGAGAACCAGGAGCCGGGGCCGAGCACCACCCAGTCCGCGTCGAGGACGGCGGCGACCGCCTCGGGGACGGCCGGCGGGTCGTGCGGGACGACGTGCACGGACTGGACCTCGCCGGGCGTGAGCGCGACCGTGGCCTGCCCCCGCACCGTGTCCACGTCGTCCGGGCGGTCCGGGTCGTGGCCCTTGACCAGAGCCTGGAGCTCCAGCGGGACGGCCGACATCGGCAGGACGCGGCCCTGCGCGCCGAGGAGGCGGCCGACCAGGTCCAGGGCCTGCACGTGGTCGCCGAGCTGCTCCCACAGGGCGACGATCAGCAGATTGCCCACCGCGTGCTCGTGCAGGTCGCCCTTGGACTGGAAGCGGTGCTGGATGACGCGGGACCAGGTCTGGCCCCAGTCGTCGTCGCCGCAGAGCGCGGCCAGGGCCTTGCGCAGGTCGCCGGGCGGCAGCACGCCCAGCTCGTCGCGGAGCCGGCCACTGGAGCCGCCGTCGTCGGCGACCGTGACGACGGCGGTGAGGTCTCCGGCTCCGATGATGCGGCGCAGCGCGGCGAGCGAGGCGGACAGGCCCATGCCCCCGCCGAGCGCGACCACCTTCGGCTGGGTGCCCCGCTTGCGGCCCAGTCGGCTCAGGCGGACGGTCCGGCGGGTCGGCTTCACTCGCGCCCCATGTCCCGGTGGACGAGCACGGTCTCCACGCCCTCGGACGCCAGGCGCGCCGCGAGCTTCTCGGACATGGCGACGGAGCGGTGCTTGCCGCCCGTGCAGCCGACCGCGATCGTCACGTACCGCTTGCCCTCGCGGCGGTAGCCCGCGGCGATGAGCTGGAGCAGTTCCGCGTACCGGTCGAGGAACTCCTTGGCGCCGGGCTGGTTGAAGACGTACGCGGCGACCTCCTCGTTCTGGCCGGTGTACTGGCGCAGTTCGGGGACCCAGTGCGGGTTGGGCAGGAAGCGCATGTCCACGACGAGGTCGGCGTCGACCGGCAGGCCGTACTTGAAGCCGAAGGACATGACGGTGGCCCGCAGCTCGGGCTCCTCCTCGCCCGCGAACGAGGCGTCCATCTTGGCGCGCAACTCGTGCACGTTCAGGCTGGAGGTGTCGATGACCAGGTCGGCGTCGCCGCGCAGCTCGCGCAGGAGGTCGCGCTCGGCCGCGATGCCGTCGACGATGCGGCCGTCGCCCTGGAGCGGGTGCGGGCGGCGGACCGACTCGAAGCGGCGGACCAGGGCCTCGTCCGAGGACTCCAGGAAGACGATCCGCCGCGTGACGTTCTTCGACTCCAGCTCGGCGAGGGACTCGCGGAGGTTGTCGAAGAAGCGCCGGCCGCGCACGTCGACGACGACCGCGATGCGGGCGACGTTGCCCTGCGAGCGGGCGCCGAGCTCCACCATGGTGGGGATCAGCGCGGGCGGCAGGTTGTCGACCACGAACCAGCCGAGGTCCTCCAGGCACTTGGCCGCCGTGCTGCGCCCGGCGCCCGACATCCCGGAGATGATCACCAGCTCCGGGATCGCGGCGTCAGGGACTCCTGGCGTCTCGATGGGCGTGCCCGCAGTCACTTGCTCTCCACCTTCGTCGTGCTCGCTCATGTTTCCTGCCCCCGTCGTTCCTCCGAGGGGCCCGCGGTCACGGGCTCCTCCTCTTCCATGATCTCTCCGGTCGCCGTGTTCACGGCGGGGCCGGAGGGTACCGCCCCGGCGAGGGCGGCCAGGACGGCCTCGGCCGTCTTGCGGCCCACCCCGGGGACCTCGCAGATCTGGTCGATTGTCGCGGATCGAAGTCTCTTCACCGAACCGAAGTGCTTGATCAGCGTCTGCTTGCGTGCGTCTCCGAGGCCCGGCACGTCGTCCAGAGGGCCCGCCCGGAAGCGCTTGGCGCGCTTGGTGCGCTGGTAGGTGATGGCGAAGCGGTGGGCTTCGTCACGGACGCGCTGGAGGAGGTAGAGCCCCTCGCTGGTGCGCGGCAGGATGATCGGGTCGTCCTCGTCGGGGACCCAGACCTCCTCCAGGCGCTTGGCGAGGCCGCACACCGCGATGTCGTCGATGCCGAGCTCGTCCAGGGCTCTCTTGGCGGCCGCGACCTGCGGCTGCCCGCCGTCCACGACGACGAGCTGCGGAGGGTACGCGAACCGCTTGGGCCTTCCGTCCTCCTCGGTGGGGCCGAGGTCCGCGATCTCGCCGGTCTCCTCGTCCACCCACTCCCCCGTCTTCTCCTTCTCCGCGATGTAGCGCTTGAAGCGGCGCGTGATCACCTCATGCATGGAGCGGACGTCGTCCTGGCCCTCGAAGCCCTTGATCTGGAAGCGGCGGTACTCGCTCTTCCTGGCGAGGCCGTCCTCGAAGACGACCATCGACGCCACGACGTCGTCGCCCTGGAGGTGCGAGATGTCGTAGCACTCGACGCGCAGGGGCGCGCTGTCCAGCTCCAGGGCGGCGGCGATCTCCTCCAGGGCGCGCGAGCGTGTGGTGAGGTCGGAGGCGCGCTTGGTCTTGTGCAGGACGAGGGACTGCTGCGCGTTTCGCGCGACGGTCTCCATGAGGGCCTTCTTGTCGCCGCGCTGCGGGATGCGCAGCGAGACGTTCGCACCGCGGCGCTCCGTCAGCCACTCCTGGACCGGCTCTATGGGGTCGGGCAGCGCCGGGACGAGCACCTCCTTGGGCACGGCGTCGCCGCTCTCCTCGCCGTACAGCTGCTGGAGGGCGTGTTCGACGAGGTCGCCGCTGGTGACCGCCTCCACCTTGTCGGTGACCCAGCCGCGCTGTCCGCGCACACGGCCGCCGCGGACGTGGAAGATCTGCACGGCGGCTTCGAGCTCGTCCTCGGCGAGGGCGATCAGGTCGGCGTCCGTGGCGTCCGCGAGGACGACGGCGCTCTTCTCCATCGCCTTCCTCAGGGCCTCGATGTCGTCGCGCAGGCGGGCCGCCCGCTCGTACTCCATCTCCTCGGCCGCGTCCGCCATCTGCCGCTCCAGGCGGCGGATGTACGTACCCGTACGGCCCGCCATGAAGTCGCAGAAGTCCTCGGCGAGTTCGCGGTGGACCTCGGGTGTGACGCGCTCCACACAGGGCGCCGAGCACTTGCCGATGTAGCCGAGGAGGCAGGGGCGGCCGGTGCGGGTGGCGTTCTTGAAGACGCCCGCGGAACACGTGCGCACCGGGAAGGCGCGCAGGAGGAGGTCGACGGTGTCGCGGATCGCCCACGCGTGGCCGTAGGGCCCGAAGTAGCGGACGCCCTTCTTCTTGGCGCCGCGCATGACCTGCACGCGCGGGAACTGCTCGTTCATCGTCACCGCGAGGTACGGATAGCTCTTGTCGTCGCGGTACTTGACGTTGAACCGGGGGTCGAACTCCTTGATCCAGGAGTACTCCAGCTGGAGCGCCTCGACCTCGTTGTTGACGACGGTCCACTCCACGGAGGCGGCCGTCGTCACCATCGAGCGGGTGCGCGGGTGCAGCCCGGCCAGGTCCTGGAAGTAACTGGCCAGGCGCTGGCGCAGGCTCTTGGCCTTCCCGACGTAGATCACCCGGCGGTGCTCGTCGCGGAATTTGTAGACCCCCGGGGCGTCGGGGATCTGTCCCGGCTTGGGGCGGTAGCTGGAAGGGTCGGCCATGTCGGACAGCCTACTGGCGGGCGCTGACAGCGCGGCTCGGCGTCCGCGTCACCCGGCGCGCACGGTGTTCACGTCACCCGGCGCGCACCATGTTCACCTCACCCGGCGCGCACGGTGATCACGTCGCCCGGTGCCAGCCGGCCGTGCAGCCACCGGGCGTCGTCGGTGCGCAGGCCGAGCCAGCCCCGGGTGATGTTCCTGCTGCCCGGCGCCTTCTCGTCGTAGGTCATCGCGCCGGCATAGGTGGTGTCGCCGTCCGGTGTGCGCAGCTCGACGACCCAGGGCAGCTTCAGGTCGTACTCGCCGCCGAGGCCGACGTCCCCGGCGGCCATGCGCTTTACGCGGTGGGTGGCGACGACCGTCATCCGGCCGGTGGGCGTGGGGTGCCGCGCGGTGCCCGCCGACACCGGCAACTCCCGGGTGCCGACGGTCATCCGGTGTTGGGACAGGTCGACGGTGGCGGCGGGCCTGCGCGGGCCGTCGGTGGCGACGGGCGCCGGGCGGTGGGGGCGTTCGTCGTCGGAGCCGGACCCGGTCAGAAGTCCCGCGGTGACCGTCACGGCCACGGCCGCCGTGGCCAGGGCCGCACCCGCGTACGCGGTACGCCGACGGCGGCGGCGCTGTGCGGCGCGGCGGCGGATCTCCGCTCCCGCGACGGGGGCGGGGGTCTGGTGGTCCGCCGCGAGATCCCGGAGGGCGGAGTTCAGGTCATCGGACACGGCCGCCCTCCTTCGTGCTGCGCTCGTCGTCGCCGTCCCGCTCGGCGGACAGCCGTGCGGCGAGCGCCGCCCTGCCGCGTGACAGGCGGGCCTTGACCGTCCCGACGGGCGAGCCGGTCTCGGAGGCTACCTGCTCCACGCTCAGGTCGCACAGATGGTGCAGGACGACCGCCGTGCGCTGCGCATCGGGGAGGGTGCGCAACGCCGCCACCAGGGCGGTGTGCTCGGGTCCCGGGCCCGGGACCCGGTCGGCGGGCGGGTTCCTGCGGACGAGGTCGAGCCAGCGCCGGGCCCGGCGCCAGCGGCTGACCGCCAGACGCATGGCGACCGTACGGATCCACGCCTCGGGAGCCTCGTCGGCGAGGAAGTCCTGCCGCCGGTCCCAGGCACGTACGAACGCCTCCTGGACGACGTCCTGCGCCTCGCCGTGGTCGCCGGTCAGGGCGTACACCTGGCCGACCAGACGCGGGAAGGCGGTGGCGTAGAACGCGTCGAACTCGTCCTCCGTCATGCCCCCGCGCCCCCGTCCGGCCGTGCCGGATCACGTGTTCCGAAATTCCTGGGATTGGTCTGCAACCCGCCGCCCCGCCCGTGCGTACAGGTCCCGTACATCGAAACACAGCCCAGGGGGAGCGATGACCACAGGGAACACGATCACGATGAGGCGCGCCACGCGCGCGTGGGGAGCGGCGGCGCTCTGCTCGCTGGCGCTGGCGGGCTGCTCCGGACAGGACGGTGAGGGGGCGCGGAGCGCGGCCGGGCCGAAGCCCGCGGCGAGCGCGGCGGACCGTGCTCCGTCCGTGCGGGAGAAGCCGAGGCCCGTGGCGGAGCCCGCCGCCTTCAAGGGCATGCGGGTCAATGTCTCCAACGGGCAGACCGTCGGCGTCGGCATGCCGATATCGCTCACGTTCGACCGTCCGGTGCCGGTCGCTGAGCGGGCCGCGGTCGAGCGGCGCCTGAAGGTGGCGGCACGGCCCGCGGTGACGGGGTCGTGGAGCTGGGTCAAGGACCGCAATCTGCACGACGGGCAGCGCGTCGACTACCGGCCGGGCGAACCGTGGAAGCCCGGCACGAAGGTCACCTTCCGGGCCGGGACGGGCACCGGGCGGACATTCCAGGTGGGCCGTTCCCTGGTCGCCACGGTGGACGTGCGCAGCCACACCATGACGGTCGTCGAGGACGGCGTGACACGTCGGGTGAAGGTCACGGCGGGCGCGGCGGGCATGGACACCTGGAACGGCACCATGGTCGTCCTCGACAAGCAGTCCCGGGTGCTCATGGACTCCCGGACCGTGGGCTACGGCAAGGCGTACAAGGACTACTACAACTACGCGGTCCACCTGACGACTTCGGGGACCTACCTCCACGAGAACCCGAACGCGAACGCCACCGCGGGCGAGCGCAACGTCACGCACGGCTGCATAGGTCTCGCCACCGACGGGACGGCCCGGCGCTTCTACGAGGACGTGATCCCCGGAGACATCGTGCGGGTCGTCGGCTCCAAGGAGACCGTGGCGGCAGGCAACGGCTACGGAGGCTGGAACGTGGACTGGAAGCAGTGGCGTGCGGGCAGCGCGCTGAACTGACGTCCCGTGCGGGTGAGCGGCGGCCGGCGTCCCGGCCGCCGCTCCCTGGGCTCAGTCCTGGCGCCGGGCCGCGCGGCGCCGCACGAGCGCCGTCCCCGAGACGCCGAGGGCGACCAGCGC
This sequence comes from Streptomyces sp. NPDC093510, assembly GCF_040683555.1. Classification (NCBI taxonomy): domain Bacteria; kingdom Bacillati; phylum Actinomycetota; class Actinomycetes; order Kitasatosporales; family Streptomycetaceae; genus Streptomyces; species Streptomyces sp. NPDC093510. Next base: position 275,084 of record NZ_JBFBEE010000004.1, on the reverse strand, counting down.
ACCGGCCCCGGCCAGCGAGGACGCGACCGTGACGGGTGCGCTCACGGAAGCCTCGTCGGGCGCCTTGGAGGTCCCGGTGTCGTAGCCGCCCGCCTTGCCGGACTTCTCGTACGCGGAGCCGGGCAGCTTGTCGCCGTACGCCTTCCTGACGCGCTCACGGTAGGCGGCGACCGAGGTCCCTTCGGCACCCACGGCGCGTACCGCGTCCTTGTCGAGGGGCAGCACGCGCGCGTGGTCACCCTCCCGGTCGTCCCGGACGTACCAGGCGTTGATCTGCGGCTCGTGGAAGACGGTGCCTCCGGGGGCCTTCTTCGCGCCCGCGCGCGCGTAGTGGGTCTCGTCGTCGCCGGTGGCGATGTTCACGACCTGCCAGGAGCCGCCCCGCTTCACCATCCACAGGGATGCCTCCTGTCCGTCGGACGAGACCGCCTTGCCTGCGAGGAACTCCAGGCGGGCGATCGGCGCGCCCTTCTCGCCCGCCACGAAGTCCGGGGAGAGGTAGTACACGGGCACGGTGCCGTCCGCGACGCGCGGGTCGGCCGCGGCCTTGGTGACCGCCCCCTCGCGCGAGAAGAAGCGGGAGAGCGTGTCGAGGGTCTTCGGCGCCCCGGCCGCCCGGTGCGCGGCGTCGCGGGACGCCGCGGAGGGCGCCGCCGGTCCGGAGTCGGCGGAGGCCGCGGGGGCGGCGAGGCCGAGGAGGAGGGTGGCGGCCGTGCCCGCGAGCGCGGCCCGGCCCAGGTGGCGGGGAAGGTGACGGGTCATCGCTCTCACGCCCCGATCCGGTACAGCGAGTGGGTCCAGGAGAAGGTGTTGTTGTCGACGTACCAGGCGTGCGAGGCCCAGTTGTAGCGGTCGCTGGAGGGCCAGGGGTCGCCCCAGTAGACCCAGCTGCTCGCGTCGTCGTAGCCGTAGAGGACGTGCATGTGGCCGCCGCCGTTGGACCACTGGATGCGGGTCTCGACCGGGCGGCCCGCGTCGATCTCGGCCTTCACGGTCGGGTAGCGCAGCCAGCCGGTGACGTACGAGCCGGGGTTGATCCCCGCCCAGCGCAGGCCGCTCTGCACATTGCCGAGGGTGGCCTGGTTGTTGGGGCACTCGGTGTTCTGGCTGCGTCCGAAGGCGGCGTTGCAGAACTGGTTCTGGCTGTAGTTGCGGCCCATGTAGGTCGCGATGGTGTTGCCGCCCGCGGCCCAGCACCAGTTCGTCTTCTGCTGTGCCTGCATGGTGATGTTCAGCCGCTTGGCGGCGAGTACGGACGGGTCGGCGGCGGTCGCGGCGGACGTGACGGGGGCGGGGGCGGGGGCCGCCGTGGCCGTGGCCGTGGGTGCGGTCAGGAGCGCCGCGGCGACGACGGCGAGCGCGCAGAGACGTCTGCGTCTGCCTGGGCTGCTGCTCCTGCTGATCGGTGGGCGCATCGCGTTCCTCCCGAGCGGGATGTGGGGTGTGGAGGAGCGCGTCCGGACGCTGCGATTGAGCATCGAGTGTTGTCGGGTGCAGGTCAACACGCTTCAATGCGGAATTACTTGGGCCGTGAACGGCGGCGTACGGATGTGAACGGACGTCGTACGCCGACCTGCTGGCCCGCTCCGACCGGCGCGAACGCCGGGCGACCGAAGTGAACGTTCACAGAGAGGGGCCCGCATGCCGCACGGCACACGGTTCGCACAAGGCGCGCCCGCGGACGCGGCGCGGACGGTGGACGACGAGCCCACAGAGCTGACGGCCGCCCTGCGCACCGGCCCCTTCCACATCGCGCTGCGCACCGCGATCACCGTCCGGCGGCTGCCGTTGCAGCGCGTGCGTCACCACCTGGCCCAGCACGGCGTCAACGTCGGCGTGACGAGCCTGAGTTACTGGCAGCAGGGCGCCCGGCGGCCCCAGCGCGCCGAGTCCCTGCGCGCCGTACGCGCCCTGGAGGAGATCCTCCAGCTCCCGGAGGAGTCACTGATCCGGCTGCTCGTCCGGCCGGCCGAACGCGCCGACCGGGCACGGCCCGCCGCCCGCTCGTACCGCTCCCTCGTGGAGGCCTCCGACGTGCTGCGGTCGCTCCTGACCGAGCTCGGCTCCCCGCTCGACGGCGGACTGCACACCATCGGCCACCACGAGCGGGTGCGGATCGGCGCGGGCCGTGAGCTGGTCGGCCGCGAGTCGCAGCACATCGTGCGCGCCCACCGGGACGGCGTGGACCGCTATGTGGCCATCCACCACGGCGACCCCGGGTGCGCCCCCGACCGCGTCCGCGTCCGCGCCCTGGAGAACTGCCGCACCGGACGGGTGCGATGGCACCAGGGGACGGGGGTGCTGGTCGCCGAGCTGCTCTTCGACGCGCGTCTGCGCGCGGGCGACACCCACCTGTTCGGCTACGGCTTCGAGGACGGCACGGCCGGGGCCGCCACCGAGTACATGCGCGGCTTCACCTACGCGGGCGGCCAGTACGCCCTCCAGATCCGCTACGACGAGGCGGCCCTGCCCGTACGCTGCCACCGCTTCACCCAGCACTCGGCCGCGGCGCCGCGCGGCGGCCGGCAGGAGCTGACCCTGAGCGGCAGCCACCGCTCGGTGCACGTGGTCGAGCCGCAGGTCAGGGCGGGGATACTGGGGATCGCCTGGGACTGGGAGTGAGCCGGGGACGGCGTGCGGAGCGGGGGGCCGCGTACAGAGCGGGGGCCGTGTGCGGAGCGGAGGCCTAGGCCTGCTTCGCCGGGCCCGCGATGATCTTGCCGTTCGTGACCTTCACCGGCACCTCGGGAAGCGGCTCCACGGCCGGCTCGTGCAGCACTTTGCCGTTGGTGGCGTCGAACCCACTGCCGTGGCACTGGCAGATCAGCTTGTGCCCCTCCAGGTTCTGGATGGGGCAGCGCGCGTGGGTGCAGATCGTGCTGTACGCCTTGTACTCGTCGTCGGAGATCCGGCTGACCACGACGTTGCTGTCCTTGTACAGCTTCGAGGCGCCCACCTTCACGTCGTCGGCCTTCCCGAGGTCCACCGGCGCGGTCGGGGCCGACCGGTTCGATCCGTCGCCGGACGAGCAGGCGGTGAGCCCGAGTCCGACGGCCGGGGCGAGAGCGGCGGCCCGCAGCACGGTGCGGCGGGCGGGGGGCGTGCCGGACATGGTGTCTCCACAGGTCAGGGGCGTATCGGTGACGGATCAGACCATACCGGTGCACAGCTGCGCGACCGTGTCGGGCACGAGCGTGCCCGAGTGCCGCCCGCTTCCGTCCGCGGCCCCGCGCACGGCCTAGCCTGAGCGGGGCGAGACGGCCCGGACAGCACCCGAGAGGAACCACCCGTGATTGTCGTCGCAGGAGAGGCCCTGATCGACCTCGTACCGCAGAAGACGGGCGAGGGGGCGGGCGAGGGAACGGCCCGGGGGCTGCCCGTGCTCGCGCCGCGGCTCGGCGGCGGCCCGTACAACACCGCCGTGGCGCTCGGCCGGCTCGGCTCCCCCGTCGCCTTCTGCTCGCGCGTCTCGCGGGACGCGTTCGGCGAGGCGCTGCTCGACGGGCTGCGGGCGGCCGGTGTCGAAGTCGAGGCCGACGGACTGCCCGTGCAGCGCGGCCCGGAACCGACGACGCTCGCCGTCGCCTCGATCGGCGCGGACGGCTCGGCGGGGTACTCGTTCTACGTCGAGGGCACGGCCGACCGGCTCTTCGAGGCCCCCGACCGGCTTCCCGACACCGTCCGGGCGATGTCGTTCGGCACCTGCTCGCTCGTCCTGGAGCCGGGCGCGAGCGCGTACGAGGACCTGATGCGCCGTGCGGCGGCGCGCGGCGTCTTCACCGCCCTCGACCCCAACGTACGGGCCGGTCTGATCCCCGACGCGGACGCGTACCGCGCGCGGTTCAAGAGCTGGCTGCCGTCGGTCTCGCTGCTCAAGCTGTCGCGGGAGGACGCCGACTGGCTCGGCGGCACCCCGCACGAGTGGCTCGCCTCGGGGCCCGCCGCCGTGGTCGTCACCCATGGCGGGGACGGCCTGTCCCTGTACACGCGGGACGGCGCCGAGGTGCGCGTGCCCGGCGAGACGGTCGACGTGGTGGACACGATCGGCGCGGGCGACACCGTCAACGCGGCGCTGCTGCACGGCCTTTCGGCACGGGACGCCCTGTCGGCGCGGGCCCTGGCCGCGCTGGGCACCGAGGGCTGGACCGACGTGCTGCGGTTCGCGGCGCGCGCGGCGGCTCTGACCTGCTCGCGGGCGGGTGCGGAACCGCCGTACGCGGCGGAACTCGCCTGACCGCTCTTCGGCGCCGCCTGCCGCCGCGCTGCCACGAGAAACGGCATGGGCCGCCGCTCTCAGCGGTCCGTGAACGCCCCGTGCCGGCCCGCTCCCTCGGCGAAGCGGGCCGCGCCCTCGGCCGCGCCGGCCAGTGAGTGCAGGCCGTGCCGCAACTCACCGGCCATCGCCTCCTGTTCGGGCAGGCCGCCCTGTTCGAGCGTGGCGAGCCGGTCGTGCCGCAGGCAGGTCTGCGGGAACGCGGCGATCTCGGCGGCGAGGCGCTCCGCCGCCGCGCGCGAGGTGCCCGGGGGCACGGTCCGGTTGACCAGGCCCATGCCCAGCGCCTCCGCCGCTCCGACGGGGCGGCCGGTCAGGATCAGGTCCAGGGCGCGGCCCTCCCCGATCAGGCGGGGCAGCCGCACCGTCCCGCCGTCGATGAGCGGGACGCCCCAGCGGCGGCAGAACACCCCGAGGACGGCGTCCTCCTCGGCGACGCGCAGGTCGCACCAGAGGGCGAGTTCGAGGCCGCCCGCGACGGCGTGGCCGGAGATCGCCGCGATCACCGGTTTGGACAGACGCATCCGGGTGGGGCCCATGGGGCCGTCCCCGTCCTCCGTGACCTCGTTGCCGTCGGGGGTGCCGATGGCCTTGAGGTCCGCACCCGCGCAGAAGGTGCCGCCCTCGCCCCAGAGCACCGCGACGGAGGCGTCCGGGTCGGCGTCGAAGGCGCGGAAGGCGTCGGCGAGGGCGCGGGCGGTGGGCCCGTCGACGGCGTTCCGCGCGGCGGGGCGGGACAGCACGACGGTGGTGACGGGGCCTGCGCGTTCGCTGCGTACGGGCATGGGGCAAGCCGACCACGGGAACGGGGCGCCCGACAAGGTGTGTTCGGGCCGCCGGTCCGTCATGCGTGCGCGGGCAGCGGGGACGTACGGAAGCGCCCCGCCCCCTCACCAGGGGCGGGGCGCTTCCGTCGGGGCTGCCGGGGTGCCGGGGTGCGGGCGTGCCGGGGTGCCGGTGCGGTCCGATCGCGGTCAGGCCTTGCGGGCCCGCGCGGTCTTCTTGGCCGCGGCCGGCTTCTTCGTGGCGGCCGTCTTCTTCGTAGGGGCCGCTGCCTTCTTCGTGGCGGCGGTCGCCTTCTTCGTAGTGGCCGTCTTCTTGGCGGGGGTGTCCGTCTTGGCCGTGGCCGTCTTCCGCGTGGCCGTGGCGCTCGCGGCCACCGTCTTCTTCGCGGCGGACTTCTTGGCGGCGGACTTCTTGGCCGGGGCCTTCTTGCCCGCGCCGCGTCCCTGCGAGGGCATCGCGTCGCTGATCCGGTCCGACGAGATGATGTCCCGCAGGAACTTGCCGGTGTGGCTGGCCGGCACGCCCGCGACCTCCTCGGGGGTGCCCTCGGCGACGACCAGACCGCCGCCGTTGCCCCCCTCGGGGCCCATGTCGACGACCCAGTCCGCGGTCTTGATCACGTCGAGGTTGTGCTCGATGACGATGACCGTGTTGCCCTTGTCGACCAGGCCCGAGAGGACCGTGATCAGCTTGCTGATGTCCTCGAAGTGCAGACCGGTGGTCGGCTCGTCGAGTACGTACACGGTCCGGCCCGTCGACCGCTTCTGGAGCTCGGAGGCCAGCTTCACGCGCTGGGCCTCGCCTCCGGAGAGCGTGGGCGCCGACTGGCCGAGACGCACGTACCCGAGGCCGACGTCGTTGAGCGTCCTCAGGTGACGGGCGATGGCGGGCACGGCCTCGAAGAAGTCGAGCGCCTCCTCGATCGGCATGTCGAGGACCTCGGCGATGGACTTGCCCTTGTAGTGCACGTCCAGCGTCTCGCGGTTGTAGCGCGCGCCGTGGCAGACCTCGCACGGCACGTACACGTCCGGGAGGAAGTTCATCTCGATCTTGATGGTGCCGTCACCGGAGCAGTTCTCGCAGCGGCCGCCCTTGACGTTGAAGGAGAAGCGCCCGGGGAGATAGCCCCGCACCTTCGCCTCCATGGTCTCCGCGAAGAGCTTGCGGACGTGGTCGAAGACTCCGGTGTACGTCGCCGGGTTCGACCGCGGGGTGCGGCCGATGGGCGACTGGTCGACGTGGACGACCTTGTCGACGAGGTCGTCGCCCTCCACGCGCGTGTGGCGGCCGGGGACCGACCTGGCGCCGTTCAGCTCGCGGGCCAGGTGGGTGTAGAGGATGTCGTTGACCAGCGTGGACTTGCCGGAGCCCGAGACGCCGGTGACCGCCGTGAGGACGCCGAGCGGGAAGGAGACGTCGATGTCCTGGAGGTTGTTCTCCCGGGCGCCGTGCACCGTCAGCTGCCGGGACGGGTCGGCGGGGCGGCGCACGTCCGGCACCGGGATGGCCTTCTTGCCCGACAGATACTGCCCGGTGATCGACTTGTCGTTGGCGAGGAGCTCCTTCATGGAGCCGCTGTGCACGACCTTGCCGCCGTGCTCGCCCGCGCCGGGGCCGATGTCGACGACCCAGTCGGCGACCTTGATCGTGTCCTCGTCGTGCTCGACGACGATCAGGGTGTTGCCCATGTCGCGCAGCCGGACGAGGGTCTCGATCAGGCGGTGGTTGTCACGCTGGTGGAGACCGATCGACGGCTCGTCCAGGACGTAGAGCACCCCGACCAGGCCGGAGCCGATCTGGGTGGCCAGGCGGATGCGCTGGGCCTCGCCTCCGGAGAGGGTGCCCGCGGCGCGGTTCAGCGAGAGGTAGTCCAGGCCGACGTCGACCAGGAACCGGAGCCTTTCGTTGACCTCCTTGAGGACCCGCTCGGCGATCTTCTTGTCGCGGGCGCCCAGCTTCAGCTCGGCGAGGAAGTCCGCGCAGTCGCTGATGGACATCGCCGAGACCTCGGCGATGGACTTCCCCATGACCGTGACGGCCAGGACGATCGGCTTGAGGCGCGTGCCCTCACAGGTGGGGCAGGGCACCTCGCGCATGTAGCCCTCGAAGCGCTCGCGGCTGGCGTCGCTCTCGGCCTCGCTGTGGCGGCGCTTGACGAAGGGGACGGCGCCTTCGAAGGCGGTGGTGTAGACCCGCTCGCGGCCGTACCTGTTCCGGTAGCGGACCTCGATCTGCGTCTTGTGGCCGTTGAGGAGGGCCTTCTTGGCGCGCTGCGGCAGGCCGGCCCAGGGCATGTCGGTGGAGAAGCCGAGGGCGTCGGCGAGCGCGCCGACGAGCCGCCCGAAGTACTCCTTGGTGTGGCCGTGCGACCAGGGGTGGATGGCACCCTCGTCGAGCGACTTGTCCTCGTCCGGGACGATCAGCTCGGGGTCGACCTCCATGCGCGTGCCGATGCCGGTGCAGTCCGGGCAGGCGCCGAAGGGCGAGTTGAAGGAGAAGGAGCGGGGCTCCAGCTCTTCGAAGGACAGGTCGTCGTACGGGCAGTAGAGGTGCTCCGAGTACATGCGCTCGCGCTCGGGGTCGTCCTCGGGGAGGTCGACGAAGTCGAGCACGACCATGCCTCCGGAGAGGCCGAGGGCGGTCTCCACGGAGTCGGTCAGGCGGCGCTTGGCGGAGTCCTTCACCGTGAGGCGGTCGACGACCACCTCGATGGTGTGCTTCTCCTGCTTCTTCAGCGTGGGCGGCTCGGAGAGCTGGATGGTCTCGCCGTCGACCCGCGCGCGGGAGTACCCCTTCGTCTGGAGGTCGGCGAAGAGGTCGACGAACTCGCCCTTGCGCTCGCGCACCAGCGGCGAGAGGACCTGGAAACGGCTGCCCTCGGGCAGCTCCAGGACCTTGTCGACGATGGCCTGCGGCGACTGGCGGGAGATGGGGCGGCCGCACTCGGGACAGTGCGGCTTGCCGATGCGCGCGAAGAGCAGGCGCAGGTAGTCGTAGACCTCGGTGATCGTGCCGACCGTCGAGCGCGGGTTGCGCGAGGTCGACTTCTGGTCGATCGAGACGGCCGGGGAGAGGCCCTCGATGAAGTCGACGTCGGGCTTGTCCATCTGGCCGAGGAACTGCCGGGCGTACGAGGAGAGCGACTCGACGTACCTCCGCTGGCCCTCGGCGAAGATCGTGTCGAACGCGAGCGAGGACTTGCCCGACCCGGAGAGTCCGGTGAAAACGATGAGTGAGTCGCGCGGGAGGTCGAGCGAGACGTTCTTGAGATTGTGCTCGCGCGCGCCACGGACGATGAGACGGTCGGCCACGCCGGTCCGCACCTTTCTTGAGAGAAGAGACAGGGGGCAGAACCCCCGTCATTCACAGACTAGGGCGAGCCACTGACAACGCCGGGCCGCTTCCCTGGTTCCACGTACACAACAAACCCGGACCTTCAAGAATGCCCGATGCCTCTCCCGACCATATAGCACGTGCATTCGATTTGTGGGCGGCGCCTGAGACCTTCACCCGAACGTGTGGCGCGGCTATCGTCGACCGCATGATTGATCATGTGCGCGACCTGGCGTCTGTACGTGACGCGACCGAACGACTGCTGAGCGCAGCGTCGAAATTGAACAACGATTCGACCGCCGAGCCGTCACGGCTCCCGGGCTGGACGCGCGGCCACGTCCTCGCCCACGTCGCGCGGAACGCGGACGCTCTGGTGAACGTGCTCTCCGGGCGCCCTATGTACGAGAGCGCGCAGGCCCGGGACGCGGACATCGAGCGGGACGCCCCGCGGCCGCTGGACGCGCAGCTGGAGGACGTGCGCGAGAGCGGCGCCCGCTTCCTGGCCGAGGGCGAGCGGCCCGCCGACTGGTCCCGCACGGTGGAGCTGCGCAACGGAGTGACCGACTCGGCGTCGCGCGTGCCGTTCCGACGGTGGGTGGAGGTCGAGCTGCACCACGTCGACCTCGGCATCGGATACGAGCTGGAAGACCTTCCCGAGGAGTTCGTGCAGCGGGAGATCACCTTCCTGACGACGCGTTTCTCGGGGAACCGCGATGTGCCGCCCACGCGGGTCACGAACGGCACGCACACGTGGACCACCGGCCGGGAGGGCGACTCCGAAGTCACCGTCTCCGGCTCCTCGCCCGACCTGGTCGGCTGGCTCTCCGGCCGCCGCGACGGCTCCGCGCTCACGGCCGAAGGGGGCCTCCTGCCCGCCCTGCCGCCGCTATAGGCTGGCGTACATGACGTACAGCGGAGCGGTGAAGGTCGGCGGGCCCGCGGATGTGCACGAGCTGCCGGACCTGATGATTTCGAAGGTCGCGGTCGGGCCGATGGACAACAACGCCTACCTGCTGCGCTGCCGGGCGACCGGCGAGCAGCTCCTGATCGACGCGGCGAACGACGCCGAGACGCTGCTGACGCTGATCGGTGACGACGGCATCGCGTCCGTCGTCACCACGCATCAGCACGGCGACCACTGGCAGGCCCTCGCCGCCGTCGTCGCGGCGACCCGCGCGCGGACGTACGCGGGCCGTGAGGACGCCACCGGCATCCCCGTCCCGACGGACGTCCTGGTGGACGACGGGGACACGATCACGGTCGGCCGCGTGACGCTGACCGCACGCCACCTGGTGGGGCACACCCCGGGCTCGATCGCGCTCGTCTACGACGACCCGCACGGCCACGCGCACGTGTTCACCGGCGACTGCCTCTTCCCGGGCGGCGTGGGCAACACGTGGAAGGACCCGAAGGCGTTCGCGAGCCTCATCGACGACGTCGAGACGAAGATCTTCGGGACGCTCTCGGACGAGACGTGGGTCTATCCCGGCCACGGCGGCGACACGACGCTCGGCGCCGAGCGGCCGCATCTCGCCGAATGGCGCGCGCGGGGCTGGTGAACCGAGGGGCGCGTACGCGTCAGGGGCGGGCGGCGACCAGTGCCGCCACCCGCTCCACCGCGAACGCGTACCCCTGCACCCCGCAGCCGGCGATGACACCGTCGGCGCGCTGCGAGACGTAGCTGTGGTGCCGGAACGCCTCGCGCTGATGGATGTTGGAGATGTGCACCTCCAACACCGGCATCCCGTCACAGGTGTTGAGCGCGTCCAGGATCGCGACGGACGTGTGGGAGTAGGCCGCGGGGTTGATGACGATGCCCACGTGGTGCTCGCGCGCCTCGTGAATCCAGTCGACCAACTCGCCTTCGTGGTTGCTCTGTCGCAGGTCCACGGTCCCGCCGTGCGCGGCAGCCGCCTTGGCGCACAGCGCCTCGACGTCGGCGAGGGTGTCCGTACCGTAGATCTCGGGCTGGCGGAGGCCGAGGAGGTTCAGGTTCGGGCCGTTCAGGACCATGATCGGGGCGGTGGCGAGGCTGCGCGTCATAAGGGAGGTCTATCACGCCTCCCGCGCGCGGGAGGGGCCCGAAGTCGGATGCGCTCTCCGTAGTGCCCGCCTACGCTCCCGTCATGATCGTCGAACCCGTGTACCCGCCGAAACCCTCACCGGGCGACCGCGTCGCCGTGCTCTCCCCCTCCAGCGGGCTGCCCGAACTCTTCCCGCTCCCCTACGAACTGGGCCTGAAGCGCCTCCGCGAGGACTTCGGCCTGGAACCCGTCGAGTACCCGACGACCCGGAAGATGGGCTCGACGCCGCGGGAGCGGGCCGACGACCTCCACGCGGCGTTCGCCGACCCGACCGTCAAGGCCGTCATCGCGAGCATCGGCGGCGACGACCAGATCACCGTCCTGCCGCACCTGGACCGGGAGTTGATCCGCGCGCACCCGAAGCCGTTCTTCGGCTGGAGCGACAACACCAATCTGCTCGCCCACCTGTGGCAGTCCGGCATCGTCGGCTATCACGGCGCGTCCGTCATGTGCGAGCTCGGCCGCCCCGGCGCCATGGCACCGCAGACCGCGGACTCGCTGCGCGCCGCGCTCTTCACCTCCGGCCCCTACGAACTGCGCCCCGCCGAGCGCTACCGCGACGTCGACCTGCCCTGGGAGGACCCCGCGCTCCTCCTGGAGGAACCGCCCACGGAGCCGGGCGGCGGCTGGCTCTGGCACGGGCCCGAGCGGGTCGTGGAGGGCCGCTCCTGGGGCGGCAACCTGGAGATACTCTCCTGGCTCCTGATGGCGGACCGCGAGATCCAGCGGGACCTGTCAGCGTACGACGGCTGCGTCCTGCTCCTGGAGACGTCGGAGGAACTGCCCGGCGCCGAGGAGGTGTTCCGCGTCCTGCGCAACATGGGCGAGCGCGGACTGCTGCACCGCTTCCCCGCCCTCCTGATGGGCCGCGCCAAGGCCTGGTCCTTCCAGCGCCCCTCGGACGCCGACGGAAAGGCGGCGTACGTCCGTGAGCAGCGCGAGGCCGTCCAGAAGGCGCTCGCCACGTACGCGCCCGAGACCATGACGGTCTTCGACGTGGACCTCGGTCACACCGACCCCCAAGTCGTCATCCCCTACGGGGGAATCGTGCGGGTCGACGGCCCGGCACGCCGCATCACCGTGACCTATTAGCCGAGATTCAGGAGCCGGTCATAGCGAGGCGGTCGCCATGCGTTACTGGGGGTGACTGTGGGTAGTTGATGCGGCATGCGCAAAACGAAGCCCCCACGCCGGACCGCACCACCGTCACTGCCGCGGCTCGCGGCCGCCTCGCTCGCCGGGACCGCCATCGAGTTCTACGACTTCTTCATCTACGGAACGGCCGCCGCACTGGTCCTCGGCCCGCTGTTCTTCCCCACCTTCTCGCCACTCGCGGGCACGCTCGCCGCCTTCGCGACGTTCGGGGTGGGCTTCGTCGCGCGGCCCCTGGGCTCCGTCCTCTTCGGGCACATCGGCGACCGGCACGGGCGGCGGCCCGTGCTCATCGTGTCGCTGCTGCTCACCGGAGTAGCCACGGTCGCGGTCGGCTGCGTACCCACGTACGGGTCGATCGGAGCCGCCGCTCCCCTGCTGCTTCTCGTGCTGCGGTTCCTGCAAGGGCTCGGGCTCGGCGGCGAGTGGGGCGGAGCCGTGCTGCTGACCGCGGAGCACGCGCCTCCCGAGCGGCGCGGGCTGTGGGCGAGCTTCCCGCAGGTCGGCCCCTCGATCGGGTTCCTGCTGGCCAACGGCGTGATGCTGGCCCTGTCGGCGACGCTCACCGACGCGCAGTTCGCGGCCTGGGGGTGGCGCGTGCCGTTCTGGGCGGCGGGGCTGCTCGTGGTGGCGGGTCTCGCGCTGCGCTCCTCGCTCGCGGAGAGCCCGGACTTCCTGCGCCTGCGCGAGCACGCGCGCGTGCCGCTCGCCGAGGTGGTGCGCGGCCACTGGCGGCTGGTGCTCCTGACGGCGGGCGCGCTCGCCGTCGGGTACGCGGTGTTCTACGCCGTGACGACCTGGTCCCTCTCGTACGGCGTGGAGGAACTCGGCGTCAGCCGCACGGTCATGCTGGCCTGCATCATGGCGGCGGTGGTGGTGAAGGGCGCCCTGACGCCGGTGGTCGCCGTGCTCGGCGACCGGTACGGGCGGCGGCCGCTGTGCCTGCTGGGGTGCACCGCGACGGCCCTGTGGATGTTCCCGATGATCGCGCTGCTCTCGACCGGGGAGCCGCTGCTGATGTTCACCGGGTTCCTGGTGGCGATGCTCGCGTTCATCGCGATGTTCGCGGTGATCGGCGCCTATCTGCCGGAGTTGTACGAGCCCCGGGTGCGCTGCACGGGCGCCGCGGTCGGCTACAACCTCGGCGGTGTGCTCGGGGGCGCGCTGACCCCGATCGTGGCGACCGCGGCGGCGCAGGGGGACGGGAAGCCGTGGGGTGTGGCCGCGTACCTGTCGGGCATCGCGCTGCTGAGCCTCGGCTGCTTCGCGCTGCTCCCGGAGACGCGGCCGGCCGTACGTCCCGATCCGGCGGCCGCTACGGGGTGACCGCGAGCTCCAGGAACGCCGCGAACAGCACCAGGTGGACCCCGCCCTGCAGCGGCGTGGCGCGCCCCGGCACGACCGTGAGCGTCCCGACGATCACGGTGAGCGCGAGCAGCACCATGTGGGTGGAGCTCAGCCCCAGCACGAGCGGTCCCGACAGCCACACGGAGGCGACGGCGACGGCCGGGATGGTCAGCCCGATGCTGGCCATGGCCGAGCCGAGCGCGAGGTTCAGGCTGGTCTGCACGCGGTCGCGGCGGGTGGCGCGCACGGCCGCGATGGTCTCGGGGAGGAGCACGAGCAGCGCGATGATCACGCCGACGACGGCGTGCGGCATGCCGGCGCTCTCCACGCCCGACTCGATCGTCGGGGAGACGCCCTTGGCGAGACCGACCACGCCGATCAGCGCCAGCGCGAGCAGCAGCAGGCTCATCAGCGCCGCTTTGGAGGAGGGGCCCTCGGCGTGGCTGTCGCTGTCGATGACCTCGCCCTGCTTGGTGAGGGGCAGGAAGTAGTCGCGGTGCCGCACGGTCTGGGTGGTCACGAAGATGCCGTAGAGGACGATCGAGGCGATCGCGGCGAAGGTGAGCTGGGCCGTGGAGAACTCGGGGCCCTGCTTGGTGGTGGTGAACGTCGGCAGCACGAGGCAGAGCGTGGCCAGGGTGGCGACGGTCGCGAGGGCGGCGCCGGTGCCCTCGGGGTTGAAGACGGCGGTGCGGTGGCGCAGCGCGCCGACCAGGAGGCAGAGCCCGACGATTCCGTTGCAGGTGATCATCACTGCGGCGAAGACGGTGTCGCGGGCGAGCGTGGAACTCTTGTCGCCGCCGTCGGCCATGAGGGTGACGATGAGCGCCACCTCGATGATCGTCACCGCGACCGCGAGGACGAGGGAGCCGAAGGGTTCACCGACGCGGTGCGCGATCACCTCGGCGTGGTGGACGGCGGCGAGCACCGCCCCTGCGAGGACCAGCGTGACCACGGCGACGACCGGTCCTGGCAGGTCCCGCCCCCAGGTGAGCGCGAGGAGAACGATCGCGAGGACCGGCACCACGGCCGTCCACTGCATGCCGAGCGCCCGGAGCCGAGTGACCATGACTCGATGCTGCCCCGGGCGCCTGGGTGCCGCTACTCGGTCCCTCCCGCCCGGTGCCGGGCGGTAGAGGTGACCGTCAGGCCTTGATCAGGCCTCGATGCTGTCCTTCCGGGTGTCGTCCTCGGCCTCGGCCGCGGCCTGCTGCTCCTGCTTCTTGGAGGCGATGAGGCTGGTGATCGTCGTGATCACCAGGACACCGCAGATGACGCCGAGCGAGACCGGGATGGAGATCTCGGGGACGTGCACCCCGTTCTCGTGCAGGGCGTGCAGCACGAGCTTCACACCGATGAAGCCGAGGATCACCGACAGGCCGTAGCTGAGGTGGACCAGCTTCCTGAGCAGGCCGCCGATGAGGAAGTACAGCTGCCGCAGACCCATCAGGGCGAAGGCGTTGGCGGTGAAGACGATGTACGGGTCCTGGGTGAGGCCGAAGATCGCGGGGATGGAGTCCATCGCGAAGAGCACGTCGGTGGTGCCGATGGCGAGCATGACGACCATGAGAGGCGTCATGATCTTCTTGCCGTTCTTCCGGACGAACAGCTTCGTGCCCTCGTACCGGTCGGAGACGCCGAACTTCTTCTCGATGGACTTCAGGAGGCGGTTCTCCTCCCAGTCCTCTTCCTCCTCGTCGGAACGCGCCTCCTGGATGAGCTTCCAGGCGGTGTAGATCAGGAACGCGCCGAAGATGTAGAAGACCCAGGAGAAGTTGGCGATCACCGCGGCGCCGGCGGCGATGAAGATCGCTCGCAGGACCAGGGCGATCAGCACACCGAACAGCAGCACGCGCTGCTGGAGGTGGGAGGGCACCGAGAACTTCGCCATGATCAGGATGAAGACGAAGAGGTTGTCGACGGAGAGCGACTTCTCGGTGATGAAGCCCGCGAAGAACTCGCCGGACGCCTGGGTCTCACCGGCGACCATCAGGCCGAGGCCGAAGAGCGCCGCGAGGATGATCCAGACGATCGTCCAGACTCCGGCTTCCTTGATCGACACGTCATGGGGCTTGCGCCCGATGAAGAAGTCGACCGCGATCAGGGCGCACAGACCGAGAACGGTCGTCACCCACAGGGTCATTGAAACGTCCACTGCGCCTCCGGCTTTGTACGGCTACTGATCAGCGTCGTCGCTGCCGGAGGTCTCTTCCACCCGAGGCGTTTGCCGCCATGATGTCGGGCCGACGCCCCGGGACCGATGGCGGTCCGTATTGACGGGTACGTCGCAGCCGGGAGTACTCCCCTCCGCAGGTAGAAGCGTACGCGAAACACCAAGCATTGGTAAAGGCGATGGCAAACGACGCCCAAAAGTCCTGGTCAGCCAGGTACAAAAGTCGCTTTGCCGTCAACGTCCGCCGTTGCGGCGGGCCGCCGCGACCTGGTCGAGAACCTGCCGCAGAATCCGGCTTCCCGGGGGGAGGACCGGCGGGTCGTAGGTCCACGCGTGGCCGACCCACGGGTCGGCGAGGTGGTCGTCGGGCACCGGCGTCAGCCGCAGGAGCGCGCGCCACAGAGGGTCGAGGAGCGGCCCGTACTCAGCGGCGTCCTCACGGTCGGCGACCATCATGAGGTGCACGCCGACGGCCGGCCCCTCGTCCGCGAGGTAGCGCAACTGCGTCACGGCGCGGTCGTCGAAGCCGTGCGGGAAGTCGTTGACGATCAGGAGCTGCTCGGCGATGTCCAGGTCCGGGGGCAGCGCGTCGGCGGCACCGCCGCGCACCGCCATCTGCACCAGGTCCACGCGCTGGGTGAGCCGGGCGAGGACTTCGGAGACGCCCGCCGCCCCGGAGGCCGGAGGTCCGGCGAGCACACCGGCCGTGACGAGCGGGGCGAGCGCGGGGGCGGCGGCGCCCGCCGCGTCGATGACGTGCACCTGGAACTCGTCCACGGGGTAGGCCGCGAGCAGCCGGGCCGCGTGCGCGACCGCGGTGTCCACGGCCAGCCGGCGCAGCTCTGTGGAGTCGGTGGCGTGGTTGGTGAGGGCCTTGCCGCTGTCGATCCACAGGCCGCGCTCCAGGGGCAGCCTGACGAGCATCGGGATGCGCAGGCCGACGCGCTCGGGGAGGTGCAGATCACCGAGGCGCAGCGCCATCGGGATCTCCATGGGCGCGCGGTAGGCATGCCAGACGGGGCTGCTCCACGCCGCGTACGCCGGCGGGAGCGCGGGCTCGACGACGTCGGCCTCGGCGGCGAGCTGGGCGAGGTCGCGGTCGAGGGCGGCCCTGGCCTGGTCGACGAGGTCGGCGTGCTTGGCGCGGGCGGTCTCCCGGGCGGCGTCGCCCGTGCCGCCGATGCGGGCGCGCGGGTCGGAGAGGACCTTGTCGAGCTCCTGCTCCATGCGGGAGTCGGCGAAGTCGACCGCGCTCCGGTACGCCGCCGTGGTGCGCGCCAGATCCTCGAACATGCCCCACACCTGGTTGTAGAGCCGCTCCTCCAGGGACCAGCCGGTGGCGTCGCCCGCGACGGGCTGGGCGGGCTGTCCGGGCCGGGGCACGGGCGCGGCGGGCGGGGGCGGCGGAGGCGCGCTGGTCGGCCGCCGTCCCGGGTGCGTGTAGTCGACGGGGCCGCCGCTCGGTGGGGCGTCGGGGGTGGCGGGAGAGGCGACAGAGGCGGAAGAGGCGGGGTCAGCGGGAGAGGCCGGGGTGTTGCCGTCCGGCTGCCGCGGGGGCTGTTCTTCTCGCGGGGCCGGGGCCGGGGCCGGGCGGCCCTGGGGTGCGGAGGTCCGGTCGGTGGCGGCCTGGCCGTGGGACGCCGCGCGCACCCGGGTGTCGTCGGTGGGGCGGGGCGGCGGCACGGCCACGGAGCGTGCCAGACCCTGCGCCACGGCGTCGTTGATCGCGCCCGCCAGCTCGCGGGCCTGGGGCAGGCCCTGGTCGGTGAGCATCTCGGTGAGGCCGCCCGCGTATCCCTGGCCGACGGCGCGGACCTTCCAGGCGTCCTGGCGGCGGTAGAGCTCCAGGGCGACGACGGCGGACTCGGCGTCCAGGTCGGTGATGGTGTAGCTGGCGACCTCGGCGCCGTCGAGCCCGGTGACCGCAACGAAGGGGGCGGCGAGGGCGCGGAAGCTGACCGGGGCTCCGGCACCGACGGGCAGCGCCAGCAGGACGCTGACCCGGTGGACGGTCTCCGGCAGGGCTCCGAGGTCCACGGCGAGGCGGTGGTCGGCCGCCGCCTGCTTGGACACCTCCAGGCCCGGCAGGGTGGGCGAGCCCGGGTGGGCCACCCACTCCACACCGTGGACCCGGCCCCGGTCGTCGCCGAGCGTGGCGCCCGCCACGACGGGCCGGCCGGCCGATACGCGGATCTCCAGGCGGGTCCCGGGAAGCGGGTGGTTCTGCCCGCGCACCAGCTCGGCCGTCATCGCGTTCGTTCCCCCTCGTACGTACGGATGGTGCTCACCTGCGGACGGCGCCTACAGGTGCGGCAGGATCGACGGCATCAGGTCCTGGAAGGTGCGGCCGTTGGCGGGGTTGCCGATGGCCGTCATCTGCCAGCCGGCGCCCGCGCGGTGGACCTTCGCCATGATCTGCGCGGTGTACTGGCCGCCGCCGTCGAGGGTGTAGCGCGCGAGCTCCTGGCCGTTGGTCTCGTCGACCAGACGGCAGAACGCGTTCTGCACCTCCTGGAAGGTCTGGCCGGTGAAGGAGTTCACCGTGAAGACGATCTGGTCGATGTGGACCGGGATCCGCTGGAGGTCGACGAGGATCGCCTCGTCGTCCCCGCCCTGGCCGACGCCGCCCACGAGGTTGTCGCCGGTGTGCCGCACCGAGCCGTCGTCGCTGACCAGGTGGCGGAAGAACACGACGTCCACCGGCTGCTTGTCCGCGAACAGCACCGCCGAAGCGTCCAGGTCGACCTCGCGGGTGCGCGAGCCGAACAGGCCGCGGCGCGGAGCCGCCTGCCACCCGAGTCCCATGCGCACCGCGGACAGGGCGCCCCCGTCGTCCTTCTGCAGGTTGATGGCCTGACCCTTGGTCATGTTGACCGTCACGCGCTGTCCCCTCTCGAACTGCCTGGGCAACCGCCTCTTGCGGTTGCCCAGCACCTTATGCAGGGCGACCTGCGAAGCCGCACCGCGGGCCGCACTTTGTGGCGGTCTTGCAACAGACCGGCCAGTACGCCGTCGCTCCTCCCCCGGGCGTGGTTCTAGGCCTGTCCCGCCTCCCTCATCTGTCGCAGTTCCTTCTTCATCTCGGACACCTCGTCGCGCAGCCGGGCGGCGATCTCGAACTGCAGGTCGGCGGCGGCCGTGCGCATGCGCTCGGTCATCTCCTCGATCTGCTCGGCCAGTTCGGCCGCGGGGCGGTCGGTCGGGACACTCTCCGCGCCCTTCTTGCCCTTGGCCTTGGTCTTGGCCTTGGCGGGGGCGGCCGCCTCGCCGCCGAGGGAGGGCACGGGGGCCTTGGCGCCCTTGCCGGCCTTCGGCTTGCGGTAGTCCGAGCCGAGGAGTTGTTCGGTGTCGACCTCCTCGCGGGCGATCGCCGACACGATGTCGTTGATCTTCTTGCGGAGGGGCTGCGGGTCGATGCCCTTCTCCTTGTTGTACGCGATCTGCTTCTCCCGGCGACGGTTGGTCTCGTCGATGGCCTTCTCCATGGCCGGGGTGACCTTGTCGGCGTACATGTGGACCTGGCCGGAGACGTTGCGCGCGGCGCGGCCGATCGTCTGGATCAGGGAGGTCCCGGAGCGCAGGAAGCCCTCCTTGTCGGCGTCGAGGATCGCCACCAGCGAGACCTCGGGCAGGTCGAGTCCCTCACGCAGGAGGTTGATGCCGACCAGGACGTCGTACTCACCGGCGCGCAGCTCGCGCAGGAGCTCGACGCGGCGCAGCGTGTCGACGTCGCTGTGCAGATAGCGGACCTGGATGCCGAGCTCGAGGAAGTAGTCGGTGAGGTCCTCGGCCATCTTCTTGGTGAGCGTGGTGACCAGGACGCGCTCGTCCTTCTCGGTGCGCAGGCGGATCTCGTGCACCAGGTCGTCGATCTGGCCCTCGGTGGGCTTCACGACGACCTCGGGGTCGACGAGGCCGGTGGGGCGGATGATCTGCTCGACGTAGCCGTCGCCGCGCGACAGCTCGTACTTCCCCGGGGTCGCCGAGAGGTAGACCGTCTGGCCGATGCGGCCGAGGAACTCCTCCCACTTCAGTGGGCGGTTGTCCAGGGCGGAGGGCAGCCGGAAGCCGTGGTCGACGAGGGTGCGCTTGCGGGAGGCGTCGCCCTCGTACATCGCGCCGATCTGCGGGACCGTGACGTGCGACTCGTCCAGGACGAGGAGGAAGTCGTCGGGGAAGTAGTCGAGGAGGGTGTTGGGGGCCGTGCCGGGGGCGCGGTCGTCGAAGTGCATCGAGTAGTTCTCGACGCCGGAGCAGGAACCGATCTGGCGGAGCATCTCCAGGTCGTACGTGGTGCGCATGCGCAGGCGCTGGGCCTCCAGCATCTTGCCCTGCTTCTCCAGCTCGGCGAGGCGCTCGGTGAGCTCCTTCTCGATGCCGTTGACCGCCTTCTCCAGGCGCTCGGGACCCGCTACGTAGTGCGATGCCGGGAAGACGTACAGGTGGTCGTCGTCGCTGATGACCTCGCCGGTGAGCGGGTGGAGGGTGGAGAGCGCCTCGATCTCGTCGCCGAACATCTCGATGCGGACCGCGAGCTCCTCGTAGACCGGGAAGATCTCGATGGTGTCGCCGCGGACGCGGAAGGTCCCGCGGGTGAACGCGAGGTCGTTGCGCGTGTACTGGATGTCGACGAAGCGGCGCAGGAGCTGGTCGCGGTCGATCTCGTCGCCGACCTTGAGCGGGACCATCCGGTCCACGTACTCCTGGGGGGTGCCGAGGCCGTAGATGCAGGAGACCGAGGCGACCACGATCACGTCGCGGCGGGTCAGCAGCGAGTTCGTGGCGGAGTGGCGCAGGCGCTCGACCTCCTCGTTGATCGAGGAGTCCTTCTCGATGTAGGTGTCCGACTGCGGGACGTACGCCTCGGGCTGGTAGTAGTCGTAGTACGAGACGAAGTACTCCACCGCGTTGTTCGGCAGCAGCTCGCGGAACTCGTTCGCCAGCTGGGCGGCCAGCGTCTTGTTCGGCGCCATCACGAGGGTGGGGCGCTGGAGCTTCTCGATCATCCACGCGGTGGTGGCCGACTTGCCGGTGCCGGTCGCGCCGAGGAGGACGACATCCTTCTCACCTGCGCGGATGCGTCGGTCCAGCTCGGCGATGGCCGCCGGCTGGTCACCGCTGGGCTGGTACGGACTGACGACCTCGAAAGGTGCCACCGTGCGTTCGATCTTGGATACGGGCCGCATGGAATCCACCGTACGACCCCGCACTGACAACCGGGCCGGATCGGCCGCCGGGCGGCGGCCGGGTCACCGGTTCCGCCGGGTCACCAGTTCTGCGGGGTGCGGGAGCCGGGGCGGGTGCGTGACCTGGGCCTGGTCCGGCGGCGGGCGATCGGCACGTGCCGGTCGCCGGAGCGCGGGACGGGGTAGGACTGCCGGGCGCGGCCGCCGTTCGCGGGGCTCCTGACGTCCGCCTGGCCGCCCATCACCATGAGCGGGTCGAACATCACGATCACGCCCGCGAGGAGCAGGAAGGCGAGCGGCCCGATCATCATGGGCGCGAGGATCTCGGCGGACGAGTCACCGGGCGGCGTGACGCCCGTGTCGTGCAGGTGGACGCTGAGACCCGCCATTCCCATGTAGTGCATGCCGCTGACGGCCAGGCCCATGACGAGGCTGGCGCCGAGGCTCCACAGGATGCCCCTGACCTGCCCCGCCGCCCAGAGCGCCGCGGTCGCGGCGGCCATGGCGATCACCACGGAGGCGGCGACGGTCAGGGTGTCGTACTCCAGCGTCCCGCGCAGACGCATACCGGCCATTCCCAGGTAGTGCATCGTGGCGATGCCGAGGCCCGTGATCGTTCCGCCGGTGAAGAGGGCGGTGCCCGTCGCGCCGCGGTAGCCGACGATGAAGATCCCGATGCCGACCATGACGATGGCGACGGCGAGACTCGCGAAGGTCAGGGCCTTGTCGTAGTGGATCGGGGCTTCCTCGACGGTGAAGCCCATCATCGCCACGAAGTGCATGGTCCAGATGCCGGACCCGATCGCGGCCGAGCCGAGAGCCAGCCAGCCGGGCCGCCAGGAGTGTGCGACGAGCAGCGATCTGGTCGTGCAGCGCAGGCCGAGCGCTCCTCCCAGGCAGGCCATGAGGTAGGCCACCACCGGTGTGACGACTCCGTAGCTGAACCCGTCGACCGTGCCCTGCATGCGCGGTAGCCCTTCCGCCTGTTGTGCCCAAAAGCCCTGAAAACGTCCTGTGCACCCCCTGCCGGCGGCCATCTGAAAGGCCGTCTGCTGAGGCAGAGAGTAAAGCTCACGCCGGAGCGTACGAACGATTTTCCGGCAAAGAATCCCCATCTCCACGCGCGGGGTCCTCGACTTTGGCGACTCCGTTCAACCTGTGGCCATCCTGCACCTGTCTCCCGTTGGCCGTTGACTGTCACTCTCGACCGGTCCGCGATCACACGACGCGAGGAGTACCCGTGTACGCACGTGCTGCCGCCACCACCGTCGCCCTCCTGGGAGCCGGTGCACTCGTCCTCCCCACCGCCACCGCCACCGCGCAGCCCCGCACGGCACCGAGCGCCACCGAACACGACAGGCCGCTGGTCGTCGCCCACCGCGGCGCCTCCGCCTACGCCCCCGAGAACACCCTCGCCGCCATCGACAAGGCCCGCGACATGGGGTTCCGCTGGGTCGAGAACGACGTCCAGCGGACCAAGGACGGCGAGCTGGTGATCATGCATGACGACACCCTGAAGCGGACGACGAACGTCGAGGACCTCTTCCCCGACCGCGCCCCGTGGAAGGTCGCCGACTTCACGGCGGCGGAGATAGCCGAGCTCGACGCGGGCAGCTGGTTCAGCCCGAAGTACGCGGGACAGCGGGTCCCCACCCTGAAGCAGTACATGCGGCGGGTCTCGCACAACCACCAGAAGCTGGTCTTCGAGTTCAAGAAGCCCGAGCTGTACCCGGGCATCGAGAAGCAGGGCCTGCGCATCCTGCGCAACGAGGGCTGGCTCGACAAGCACCACGTCAAGAGCAAGCTGGTCATCCAGAGCTTCAGCGCCGACAGTGTGAAGACGGTGCACAAGCTGCGGCCCGATGTGAAGACCGGTTTCCTCGGCACGCCGGCGGTCGCCGACCTGCCCGCGTACGCACGGTTCGCAGACCAGATCAACTCGACGCACACGTCCATCTCGGCCGGCTACGTCTCCGCGATCCACGCCCTCAAGGGCCCGCACGGCAAGCCGCTGGAGATCTTCACCTGGACCGTCAACGACGCCCCGAACGCGGTGCGCGCGGCGGGCTTCGGCGTGGACGGCATCATCACCAACACGCCCGACGTCGTGCGCAAGGCGCTGCGCGACAGCTGACGGACCGCCCGTCACGCGTGCCCGTCACGCCGCTGTCCTGCCGCGTTGTCAGTGGCCGCCCGTACGGTGGTCGGCATGAACGCCAATGGGCAGGACACGACCGGCGACGCGCGGGACACGGCCGCCGATACGCGGGGCCGGCGCGAGTCCGTGTGGGCCGTCGTCGACAGCGACATCGGTCCGCTGCTGCTCGCCGCGACCGGCGAGGGGCTGGTCACCGTGGCCTTCCACGCCACTGAGGCGGTACGCGACAGGACGCTGGACCGGCTCGGCTCCCGGCTGGGCGCCGAGCCCGTCCACGCGCCGGACTCACCCCTGCTCGCCGAGCCGATACGCCAGCTGGCGGCCTACTTCGCGGGCGACCGGCACGACTTCGAGCTGCCGCTCGACTGGTCGCTGATCTCTGGCTTCAACCGCCAGGTGCTGCGCGAGCTCGCCTCCGGCGTGCCGTACGGCGCGGTGGTGGGGTACGGCGACCTCGCCCGCCGCGTCGGCAGCCCCGGCGCGGCCCAGGCCGTGGGCCTCGCGATGGGCGCCAACCCGCTGCCGGTCGTCGTGCCGTGCCACCGCGTCGTGGAGAGCGACGGCGGCATCGGCGGCTTCGGGGGCGGCCTGGAGACCAAGCGGCGGCTGCTCGCCCTGGAAGGGGTGCTTCCCCAGCCACTGTTCTGACGGTGGCCCGTTCCCCGTGCGGAAATGCCCTGGCACACTGCGTCAGTGACTTCGACCCTCGACGCCCCTGACATACCCGGGCCGGAGGCGCTGCCCGCCCTCCGCCGACGTACGAACGCGGTGCTGATCGCCAGTCAGATACTGGGCGGGCTCGGGGTGCCGATCGGCATCGCCCTGGCTCCGATGCTGGCCACCGACGTGAGCGGGACGGAGGCGCTGTCCGGTCTGGCGCCGACCGCCTCCGTGGCGGGCACAGCCCTGCTCTCGCTGCCGCTCGCCGCGCTGATGAACTCGCGCGGGCGGCGGGCCGGACTCGTCCTCGCGTACGTGATCGGCGCACTGGGCGCGGGGCTCGTCGTGCTCGCCTCGGTCGTCGGGAGCTTCGCCCTGCTGCTGTTCGGCATGGCGGCCTTCGGGTCGGGCTCGCTGGCCACACTCCAGGCGCGGTTCGCCGCGGCCGACCTCGCCGAGCCCGACCGGCGCGGCCGGGCCATCTCCCACGTCATCTGGGCCACCACGATCGGCTCCGTGCTCGGGCCGAACATCTCCGCGCCCGCGAGCCGCGTCTTCACCGACACCTCCATCCCCGAGGAGGCCGGGCCCTTCCTCTTCGCCGCGGGGATCTTCGCGGTCGCCGCACTGGTGGTGGCGGTGCTGCTGCGGCCCGACCCGCTGCTCACCGCCCGCGCGCTGGCCCCGCAGGACAGCGGGACCGCGCAGAGCCGCTCGCTGAAGGCCGGCGTCGCCGCGGTGGCCGCGTCGCCGATGGCGCGCCTCGCCCTGGTGACGGTGGCCGCTTCGCACACCGTGATGGTCTCGATCATGGTGATGACCCCGGTCGACCTGGGGCACCACGGGGCGAGTCTGCAACTGGTCGGCCTGGTCATCAGCGGCCACATCGCGGGCATGTACGCGTTCTCGCCCGTGATGGGCTGGCTCGCCGACCGGTTCGGCAGGCTCTCCGTGATCGGGCTCGCCGTGGGGCTGTTGTGCTGTGCCGCGCTGCTCGCGGGCACGGCGGGGCCCAGCCACGGCCAGACCGCCGCCGGACTCTTCCTGCTGGGCCTCGGCTGGTCCGCCGGTCTTGTCTCCGGCTCGGCGCTGCTCACCGACTCGGTGCCGCAGCCCGCCCGGGCCGCCGTGCAGGGCCTGTCGGACCTGACGATGAACGCGGCGGCGGGTATCGGGGGCGCCGCCGCGGGCCTGATCGTCGCGCGGGCGAGCTACGGCTGGCTCAACCTCGTCGGCGTCTGCGTACTGCTGCCGATGGCCGGGCTCGCCCTGCGCAGGGCGGTCAAGAAGGCGTGAACGGCGGTCACGGGAGCGTGATGTGGTACGCCTTGCGCAGCGTCTCGTGGACGGTCCAGGTGGTGCGGTCGCCCTCCCGCAGCACGGCCGCGTCGCCCGGACCGATCTCCAGGGTGTCGCCGCCCTCGACCGCCACGGTGGCGCGGCCGCTGACGACCACGAAGAGTTCGTTGGCCTCGGTGTCGGTGACCACGCCCGGCGTGATCTGCCAGATGCCGCGCAGCTGCTTGCCGTCGGCGGACTCCCAGAGCACCTTGCCGGTCACCACCGGGTCGCCCGAGACGATCTGCGCCGGGTCGAGCGGCTCGGCCTCCAGCTCGACATCCGGAATATGCACGGCAAAAGACGCAACGGTCTGATCATTCGTGGTCATGGCCGGTCACCCTAGCCGGGGCCCGGGATGCCTCTGGGCGGCGGGGGTTTGACGGCACGCGCCTGGACGGCGGGGGTTTGACGGGGCGCGCCGCCCGCCAGGGATGAGGGGAGACCCGACAGGCAGGAGGCAGGCCCGTGCTGATGGTGTCCGACGAGGTGCAGAGGGCTGTCGCGGAGCGGCGCCCCGTGGTGGCCCTGGAGTCCACGATCATCGCGCACGGCCTGCCGCGCCCGCGCAACCTCCAGGTGGCCGGGGAACTCGAAGCGTCCGTACGGGACGAGGGCGCCGTCCCCGCGACGATCGCCGTGCTGGACGGGATACCCCGCGTCGGCCTGGACAAGGAGCAGCTGGACCGGGTCGCGAACGAGGACGGCATCCGCAAACTGGGCCACCGTGACCTGCCGCTCGCCGTCGCCACGGGTGCGAGCGGGGCCACCACGGTGTCGGCCACCGCACTGCTCGCCGCGCGCGCGGGAGTGCGGGTGTTCGCCACGGGAGGGCTCGGCGGAGTGCACCGGCAGTGGACCCACTCGCAGGACGAGTCGGCCGACCTGGGGCTGCTCGCCCGCACCCGGATCACCGTGGTGTGCGCGGGCGTGAAGTCGATACTGGACGTGGCGGCGACGCTGGAGCGCCTGGAGACGCTGGGCGTCGCGGTCGCGGGGTTCGGGACCGACCGCTTTCCGGGCTTCTACGTGGCCGACTCCGGGCATCCGGTGGACTGGACGCTGCGTACGCCCGGGGAGGTGGCCGGGGTGATGCGGGCCCAGGACGCGCTGGAGGGGCCGGACTCGGCACTGATCGTGGCCAACCCGGTGTCCCGCGCGGAGCAGCTCGATCCGCGGCTCCACGCGCGCGTGCTCGCCGAGGCGCTGAAGGCGTGCGAGGAGCGGGGCATCACGGGGCAGGCGATCACGCCGTTCCTGCTGGAGGAGCTGGTGCGGCGCACCGGGGGCGCGTCGCTGGAGGCCAACCTCGCGGCGGTCCGCGGGAATGTCCGGCTCGCGGGGCGGATCGCGACGGCCTGGGCCGGGCGGTGAGGGAGCGGGCCGTGCGGGAACGGGCCGTGCGGGAACGGGCCGTGCGGGAACGGGCGGCCGTATCCCCGGGTCCCGGGGGTCTGCTGGTCGTCGGGGATGTCGTCACGGACATCGTGGCCCGCCACCGTACGGCGCTCGTGCCCGGCACCGACACGGCCGCGGCCATCCGCACCGTGCCCGGCGGCGCGGGCGCCAACGTGGCCTGCTGGGCGGCCCATCGGGGCCGCGCCGACGTCCGGCTCCTCGGGCGGGTCGGCGCCGACGCGGCGACGTGGCACGAGGCCGCGCTCACACGCGCGGGGGTGCGACCCCGGCTCGTCGTCGACGCCGGGGCGCCGACGGGGACGGTGGTCTGCCTGGTGGACGCCGGCGCCGCGGCCGAGCGGACGTTCCTCACGGACAGCGGCGCGGCGCTGCGCCTCTCCCCCGCCGACTGGTCGCCCGACCTGCTCGACGGCGTGGCCCTGCTGCATCTGTCCGGCTATCTGTTCTTCGCCGAACCGGGCCGGGCGGCGGCCCGCGCGGCGCTGGCGGCGGCCCACGCGCGCGGGGTGCCGGTGAGCGTCGATCCCGCGTCGGCGGGGTTCCTCGCGCGGACGGGCGTGGAGCGGTTCCTCTCGACGGTGGACGGGGTGGCCGTGCTGCTACCGAGCCGGGACGAGGCCGAGCTGCTCACCGGGGTGTCCGACCCGGCGGAGGCGGCGTCGAAGCTGAGCCACCGCTTCCCGGCCGTCGTGGTCAAAGTGGGCGCCGAGGGGGCCCTGGTGGCGCGGGACGGTCGGCTGCTGGGCCGGATCCCCGCGGTGCCCGCGCGCGTGCGTGACTCGACGGGGGCGGGCGACGCGTTCACGGGCGCGTTCCTGGCCGCACGGCTCGAGGGGGCGGGGCTGCGCGAGGCGGCGGAGGAGGGGTGCCGGGCGGGGGCGCGGGCCGTGGGGCTGATCGGGGGCAGACCGCCGGGCCCGGCGTCGGCGCCATGACAGCCGAACGGCACGGGCCCTTCCGTGGTCGTATCGCCCGCCGCGGAGCACTCGCTCAACGCGGTGGCCACGGCTGAGCGGACACCCCTCGCACGGCGGTCACGCCTTCCTCCCCCACGTGGAGATGAGCGGCGGGGTCGCCAGGTCCAGGGCGCCCGTCGCCACGTTCGCCAGGTGCTGGTCGATGTCCTCGGGCGTGGCCAGGCCCGCCCCGGTCAGCTCGGCGCGGAGCTGCTGGAGCGTGGCGGTCTCCAGGGCTGCCACTCCCGGCGAGACGAGCGGGAAGTACGCGTCGGACTCCACCCGGCGCAGCCCCGCCTCACGCAGCAGCCGGGGCAGTCCGCGCCCGTACGCGACGTCGGCGCCCGGCTCGGTGAACAGCGCGCGCACCGCCTGGCGCAGCCGGTTGGCCAACTCCTGGGCGGGGCCGTGCTCGTCGGGGCAGGCCAGCGGCTGGAGCGCAGGGTCGAGCTCCTCGACGAGGAGTCTGCCGCCGGGCCGCAGCGCCCTGAGCATCGACGCGATGGCCCGCTTCCGGTCGCCGACGTCGGCGAGGACGAGCCGCGCGTGCACGAGGTCGAAGCCCCCGGCGGGCGGCGGGTCCGCGGCGACGTCGTGGATCCGCACTTCGAGCGGCGAGCGCGCGGCCCGAGTCTGCCACGACGTGTCGATGTCGGTCGCGAGGACCCGGCCGGTGGGACCGACCCGCCTGGCGAGCCAGGAGATCACGGAGGTGCCGCCCGCCCCGACCTCCCAGCAGCGCCAGCCGGGGCCGATGCCGAGGCGTTCGATGTGCCCGAAGGTCGTGGGGTCGAAGAGGTCGGCGAAGGCCTCGGAGCGCGATCGCGTGCCGGACTGCCGGGAGCCGGAGAGCTGCCGGTGGTCGGAGAGCTGCCGGGGGCCGGCGTACTGCCGTGGGTCGAGGAGATGACCGTCGATTTGCGTCATGTCGTGATCATCCCAGTTGTCCCGCTTGCTCCCGGGAGGCAGAACCGGTCAATCCGGAACGGAGTACTCCGTTCCCACAGGCCTTGGCGGGTGGCCGGAACGTACTGGCAGACTGGCACGCCAAGTCGTCCGTCGAGGAGCCCATATGTCCATGGCAGGCAATCTGCGCAAGGTCGGAACCCTGCGCAAGGTCAGTGGCCTGCGCAGAGTCGGCGGCCTGCGGAAGGTGGCACGCCTGGCCCGCCGCGGCACCCGTGTCGACCTGAGCCACCCGGCCCGCTCCCCGCTCGGCTCGTCGGTGGTCAACTGCGTGACGTACCGGGAAGGGGTGCGCGAGCCGCAGGGGCACGATCTGGTCGAGTCGGTGAAGCGGGTCCGCAAGTCCGGTGACGGCTTCGTCTGGCTCGGACTGCACGAGCCGACGGAGGAAGAGTTCGCCGACATCGCCGACCTCTTCGGCCTGCACCCCCTCGCGGTGGAGGACGCGGTGCACGCGCACCAGCGCCCGAAGGTCGAGCGGTACGACCAGACGCTGTTCGCCGTGTTCAAGACCGTCTGCTACGTGGAACACGGCGAACTGACCGCGACCAGCGAGGTGGTGGACACCGGCGAGATCATGGTCTTCGTGGGGCGGGAGTTCGTCATCACGGTCCGGCACGGCCGGCACGGCTCGCTCGGCCCGCTGCGCGAGGAGCTGGAGGCGTCGCCCGAGCAGCTCGCCCAGGGCCCGGCCGCGGTGCTGCACGCCATCGCGGACCAGGTCGTCGACGACTACCTCGCGTCGACGGACGCGATCCAGTCGGACATCGACCAGGTCGAGACGGACGTGTTCGCGCCGGACGGCGCGCGGGCCGACCCCGGCCGTATCTACCAGCTCAAGCGCGAACTGCTCGAACTGAAACGGGCGGTGGTGCCGCTCGGCCGCCCGCTCCAGGTGCTCGCCACGCAGCCGATGCGGATCATCGCCCCGGAGATACAGGCGTACTTCCGCGACGTCGACGACCACTTGAAGCGGGCCACCGAACAGATCGCCGCCTTCGACGAGTTGCTGAACTCGATCCTCCAGGCGCACCTGGCGCAGGTCACGGTCGCGCAGAACGAGGACATGCGGAAGATCACCGCATGGGCGGCGGTCATCGCGGTGCCGACGATGGTCTGCGGTATGTACGGCATGAACTTCGACCACATGCCCGAACTGCACTGGCGGTTCGGTTATCCGCTCGTCATGTCCGTGATCGTGACGGCCTGTGTGGCGCTGTACCGCGGCTTCCGGCGGAGCGGCTGGCTGTGAGGCCGCGCGCCGGCGGGGTCACCCCTTGGCGTACACGCTCTCGACCCAGCCCGCGAGCTGGTCGTCCTCGAGATGGGTGGCCAGGTCGGCCTCGCTGATCATGCCGACGAGCCGCTTGTTCTCGATCACCGGCAGCCGGCGGATCTGGTGGCCCTGCATCTCCCGCAGCACCTCGGCGATGTCGGCGTCCGCCTCGATCCAGCGCGGGGTGCCCTTCGCCATCTCGCCCGCGGTGACCCGCGACGGGTCGTGCCCCATCGCCACGCAGCCGACGACGATGTCGCGGTCGGTGAGGATTCCGCAGAGCCGTTCGTTGCCGTCGCTGATGGGCAGCGCGCCCACATCGAGTTCGCGCATCATCTGGGCGGCGCGGTCCAGGGTCTCGTGCTCGGGGATCCACTGGGCACCCCGGTGCATGATGTCTCCGGCGGTGGTCATCACTACCTCCCGTTGCCGGGCAGTGTCCGGAGCCGCGCGAAGGCGCGGCTGGTCCCGGCGCTCCTCATTCTCGCGGCGCCCGCGACGGCACGCATCCGGAGCCGCCCGCCGGCGGGTCAGCCGCGCCACGCCGGGTGGCGCGGGTCGTCCGCCCGTACCACCACATCCGCCGCGGCCGCGGGGTCCACCTCCTCCTCGTACCGCTCGAACGCGGGCAGCGTCCACCGCTCACCCTCCGGTGTGCGCCGCTTCAGGGCTCCCGGCGACAGCCGCACGTGCACGGTCAGGTCGAACGGGAACCAGTGCCCGAGGAGGAGCGGGCCGTGCAGCAACAGCAACCCGCCGGGCGCGAGTTCGACGTACGGGCTGCGGGTCGCGCGGTCGGCCGCCGGGTCCCACAGATCGGGCAGCACGCGTCCCGTGCCGCCGGGGTCGAGCGGCCCGAAGACCTCGCGCCACAGGGCGCCGGTGTCGAACCAGCCGCTGTAGTACGCCTCCACGTCCTCGTGACCGTATTCGAACCGGAGCGAGGCGGGACGCAGGAAGCCCTCCGTGCCGATCACCAGCGCGCTCCGCCCCCGCAGGCGCAGCGCCTCGCCGACCAGTCGCGCCAGTTCACCGGTGCCGCCCGCCAGAGCCCCGTCGAGGGCCACCCGCGTCCACGGGCTCCCGTCGGCCGTCTCCAGGCCGACCAGCCGGTCGGCGAGGGTGTCGGCCAGCCGTTCCCAGGTGATCGGTTCGAGTCGCACGGACCCATGATGCCGGTGCCGGCACCCGCTTCCGTACCGCTTGGCGGAGCA
The DNA here is from genome assembly GCF_040683555.1 of Streptomyces sp. NPDC093510. Taxonomy (NCBI): domain Bacteria; kingdom Bacillati; phylum Actinomycetota; class Actinomycetes; order Kitasatosporales; family Streptomycetaceae; genus Streptomyces; species Streptomyces sp. NPDC093510. The sequence continues at coordinate 244,763 of NZ_JBFBEE010000004.1, read as the reverse complement.
GGGGCGCGGGGATGAGAGGGGCATGGCGAGCCCTCCGGTCACCCCTTCCGCCCGCACCGGACTCCTGGTCTTCCAGCCGCTGCGGCGGAGGCACTGTGCGCAGTGCCGCTCGGGGCCGCTTCCGCTGCTCGTCCTGGAGGGCGGTGACCCGCACTGCCTGGACTGCGCCGACCTCGGGCACCTCGTGTACCTGCCGCGCGGTGACACGGCGCTCACGCGGCGGGCCCGCGAGGACAGTGGCCTGTCGGCCGTGGTCGTCCGCTTCCACCGGCGCCGGGCCCGCTACGAACGGCAGGGAGTGCTCGTCGAGGAGGCCGCGCTCGCGCGCGCCGAGGAGCGCTGTCTGGCCGACGCGCAGGCGCGGGCGCGGCGCCGGGCGCGGGACGCGGCGCGGCGGGCGGCGCAGGACCTGCGGTTCACGGAGGCGTTCGCCGCGGAGATCCACCGGCTCTTTCCCGGCTGCCCCCGCGACCGGGCCCGTGCCGTCGCCGCGCACGCGTCGGTGCGGGGCAGCGGCCGGGTGGGGCGGAGTGCGGCGGGGCGGGCGCTGTCGGAGGGGGCGGTGACGGCGGCGGTCGTGGCGGCGGTGCGGCACACGGCCACGCCGTACGACCGGCTGCTGATGAGCGGGGTGCCGCGCGGGGAGGCGCGGCGGCGGATCGGCGCCGCGGTGGAGGCGACGTTACGGGAGTGGCGCGAGCCGCGGGACGGGGACGGGGACGGCTTGCGTCAGACGGGCGCGTGACGTCCGCCGACCCACGAGACGGCGGCGTATGCGGTCGCGAGCGTCGCGTATGGCGGCCCGGGGCCGACAGGAATTGACTTGTGGTGGACCGGGGCCGCCCTGCACCATCACTCGCGCCCACCACCCGCCGCGACCACAGTCATTTCACTCACAGCCGACACAACCGCCCCAGTCTCCACGGGAGTTGCCATGATCGACGGACCGTACTTCGTGCTCACCGTGCTGGGGGCGCTCGCCTGCGGCCTCGTCGCCGGGGTCTTCGCCGCGTTCTCGACCTTCGTGATGAAGGGTCTCGCCGCGCTGCCCCCGGCCCAGGGCATCGCCGCGATGAACCGGATCAACGTCGCCGCGGTCACCCCGGCCTTCATGGCCGTGTTCCTGGGGGCGACGGGGCTCACCGCCGTGCTCGCCGTCGTGACGTTCGTGCTCTGGCCGGACGAGGGCACGGTCGAGCTGCTGCTCGGCAGCGCGCTGTATCTGGTCGGCTCGTTCGGGGTGACCGTCGTGGCGAACGTTCCGCGCAACGACACCCTCGCCAAGGTCGACCCCGACAGTGCGGAGGGCGCCGCGTACTGGCGCGACTACGTCAGCCGGTGGACGGCGTGGAACCACGTCCGCGGTGTCGCCTCGCTCGCCGCGACGGCGTGCTTCGTCCTCGGCCTGACCTGAACCGGGCTCACGACAGCAGGAAGTCCGCTTCGCCCGCCTTGGCCCCCTCGATGAACGCGGTGATCTCCCCATGCGTGTAGATGAGCGCGGGGCCGTCGGGGTCGGCGGACTGGCGGACGGCGACGCGGCCGTCGGCCAGCTTCATGGCTTCCAGGCAGTTGCCGCCGTTGCCGCCGCTCCAGGGCTTGTGCCAGCCCTCGGTGCCCAGGTCGCGGGCGGGCATGCCGTTGTAGATCCGGGACTCCCTGACCTCGTTGCGCGAGTCGTCGCGGGCTCCGGGTGAACGCGGACCGGCAGGGCGCGTTCCGGCTCGATGTCGGTCCATGTCACAGCTCCTTGCGGAGGTCCCGGAGGATCTCCTTCGTGCGTTGTGCGGTGGCGGCCTGCGCCGCCATGCGGTCCATGACCTCCAGGTGGGTGGCCACCTCTTTGCGCGCGTCCAGGTAGACGGCGCCGGTCAGGTACTCGCTGTAGACCATGTCGGGCAGCTCCGCCATGGCGAAGCGGAAGAGCACGAACGGTCCGTACGTTCCGGGGTGCGGGCCCGCCGCGAAGGTGGCGACCTGCAAAGTGACATGGGGCAGCTCGGCGGCTTCGAGGAGGCGGTCGATCTGCTCCCGCATCACGTCGGCGTCGCCCACCGGCCTGCGCAGCGCGGTCTCGTCCATGACCACCCAGAGCCGGGGCGCGTCCTCACGGGTGAGCAGCGACTGGCGTTCCATGCGCAGCGCCACGTACCGCTCGATGTCCGCGGGCCTGGTCTGGCCGATGGCGCCGGAGCGCATCACGCCGCGCGCGTACTCCTCGGTCTGCAGGAGCCCCGGCACGAAGTGGGGTTCGTACGACCTGATGAGGCTTGCGGCCCCCTCCAGGCTGACGTACATGCTGAACCAGCCGGGCAGGATGTCGTGGAACCGCTGCCACCAGCCGGGCTTGTTGGCCTCCTCGGCGAGGGTGACGAAGGCTTCGGCCTCGTCGTCCGCGACGCCGTAGGACTTCAGGAGCAGCTGGAGGTACGGGATCTTCAGCGCGACCTCGGCCGTCTCCATGCGGCGGACGGTGGCGGGGGCGACGCGCAGGATCTTCGCGGCCTCCTCGCGTTTCAGGCCCGCGCTCTCGCGCAGATCCTGCAGGCGACGACCGAGAACGACCTGGCCGACGGTCGGGGCTGACCGCGGTTCGCTCACGTCTCCTACCTCCACCTGACTCCGCGTTGCTTCAACTCACACCGCACCGCGAGCTGTAGCGAGCAGTGTGCCATGCGCCGTCTCGGAGGAACACGCCACTGTGCACTTTTCAGAGTGGGTCTTGCCAAGGTGTTCCGGGCGGGGCGATAGTGGGGACCGTGACTCCGCCCGCGCCGTTACGAACCGAAGCCGCCGGAGGCCGACTTGGCGATCTCGCCGAGACGTGGCCCGAGGCCGCCGAGGTCTGCGTCAGTTTCGCCCTCGCACCACGTCCGGGCTCCGTCGCACAGGCCAGACGCCTGATGCGCACGCAGCTGGACGGGTGGGCGGTGCGCGACGACGACGCCTGCGACGCGGCGGCACTCGTCATCTCCGAACTGGTCACCAATGCCGTGGTGCACACCGCGAGCCGGCGGATCATCTGCGAGCTCTGCGCGGATCCGGAGAAGCTGCGAATAGCCGTACGTGACGAAGGGTGCGGGTCAGGCATGCCGCGCCCGGCGCACAGGGGGACCGACGAGGAGCACGGGAGGGGACTGCTTCTTGTCGACGCGGTGAGCAGCGCGTGGGGCGTCCACGACGCGGGGCCCGGTTTCGGGCTCACGGTGTGGGCGGAGTTGCGGCGGACGGCGGGCTCGTCGGCGTCGGCGTAGCGGAAGGACGTGTGCGCGGACCGGCGCGCGCGGAACGAATCGAACGAGCGTGGCAGTGACACGGGCGGGGGGCATGTGAGCGCGGGTACGGTGCGGCCGTTGGATCTGAACACCTTGGTCCGTCTGTCGCGACGGCGGCAGCGCACCGGGAGACCGACACCACCACCCCTGCGGCTCGATCTGCCCGAGGGGATGACCGAGCCGCTCGGCTGCGACGCGGTGGCGGTGCCCGCGGCGTTCGGGCCCCGGCTGATGTCGTGGCTGCCCCGCGTGGGCTGTGTGTACGAGGACGGGGCGCGCTGGTGGTGGATCGTGCCCGCGGACTCGGATGTCGCCATGGAGTGGCCCGCGCCCGTCGCCTACTCCGCGGGTGCGGTGGTGCGGGACGCCGACCGCAGTCCGGTCCTGATCAACCGTCCGGCGGACGATGTTCCCTATACGCCGCCGATCCCGCTGTATCTGGCGCTGTGCCGGGTCACGGGGACCACACCGGGATGGTCGCGGGCCCTCAGCGCCTGAGGGGGTGACTGGTGCGCACGTCCGGCACCGTGCACGCGGCCGCGTCTCACGCGGCCACGGCGAGCTCCGGGGTCTCATCGGCCACGCGCACGATCACCAGGAAGGCGTCCGACGCGAGGTCCATCACGACCTCCGCGGGCTGTCCTTCCTGACGGCGGGCCCGCGCGAACTCTTCCGCGGGCCACGAGCCGCGCGGTCCGCCCGCGGGGAACCGCTCCAACACCGTTCGTCCGTTCGTCATGATTCCTGTCCCCCGTGCCGTTCCGGTTCGTTCGCGGTCCGAAGACCCTGTACCGAGGAGAACGCGCGGGACGGCCCCGTGGGTGCGCGGCGTGACGCAACTGAGACGGAGTCGGGGCATTTCCCAGGGTTAACCCGGGGCGCACGGCGGTCGGACCGGACCGGCTCAGTCCTCGTACTCGTCGTGGTAGCGCACCCGTGCGCTGCCCGCGGGCGCCCCGAACGCCGATGCCCGCCCCCTGGGCTCCTCCCACTCCTCCTGCCTGCCGAGCGCGGTGAGGTCGAGGAGGCTGGTGGTGGAGCCCACGCCGTCCAGGCCGCGGGCGAACGTCGCGTATGTGTGGAAGACACGGTCGCCGTACCGCAGGAAGCAGTTGATGGCGGGCACGTCGTGGGGCTCCTCGGGGGACGACGCCAGGAAGTCGTAGTTGAAATCGCCGCCGTTCGTCGAGTACCAGGGCACGGTCCAGCCCATCCGGGCCTTGAACGTCAGCAGTTTGGTGAAGGGCGCGCGCGACACCGCCACGAAGTTCGTGGCGCGGGCCCGCAGATGCGCGAGGTGCCCGATCTGGTCGAGGAACCCGGAGCAGCTGCGGCATCCCGCGTCCCATTCGGGGGCGAACATGAAGTGGTAGACGATCAGTTGGTCCTTGCCGTCGAAGAGGTCGAGCAGGGTCGCCTTCCCGTCGCAACCGTCGAAGTAGTACTCCTTGCCGACCTCGACCATCGGCAGCCCGCGCCGCTCGGCGTTGAGCGCGTCGCGCGCGCGGGTGGCCGCCTTCTCCTTGGCGAGCAGCTCCTCACGCGCGGCGAGCCACTCCTCGCGCGTGACGATGTCCGGAAGTCCCATGGTGTGTCTCCTCCACCCTTCGGGCGCGTACGTCTGCGAAGGGTGGACCTGCGGAGTTCGCGGAACTCATCGCTCGCGGGCGAAGAAGTTCCGAAGAATCATCCCTCGTACTCCTGGATGCGCTTCCCGTGGCTGCGGTCGACGAGTTCGGGCAGCAGGGTGCTCAACTCCCCCACGATGTCCGGCACATCGAGGGTCAGCAGTGCGCGGTCGCGCATGAGCACCCGGCCCGCGACGATCGTGGTGCGTACGTCGCCGGAGCGCGCGCTGTGCACGAGTGTGGCCGCGAGGTCGTGCACGGGCTGGGTGTGCGGCCCGGTCACGTCGACGAGGACGAGGTCGGCCCGCCGCCCCTCGGCGAGGCTGCCGATCTCGTCCCCGAGCCCGACGGCCCACGCGCTCTGCAGGGTGGCGTGGTCCAGGGCCTGGCGGGCGGTGAGCCAGGTGGGGTCCCGTTCGACGTACTTCTGGACGAGCGCGGTGAGCGTCATGGACTCCCACACGTCGAGGGTGTTGTTGGACGCGGCGCCGTCCGTGGCCAGGCCGACCGGGACGCCCGCCTCGCGCAGGGCCCGCACGGGTGTGGTGTCCCAGCCGAACTTCAGATAGCCGCGGGGCGCCGACGCGACGGCGACGCGGCCGCCGGCGCGGCGCAGAACGGGCAGGTCGCGGGCGGCGTCGAGGCCGGTGGCGTGGGCGAGGAGGACGTCGACGTCGAGGAGTCCCGCGCGCTCCAGGATCTCGACGGGGGTGCGGCCGTGCCGGGCCAGGCTGTTGTCGGTCTGCTCGCGGTTCTCGGCGGCGTGGATGTGGACGAGCAGGCCGTGTTCCCCGGCGAGTTCCGCCGTCGCGGCGAGGTCGGCCTCGTCGACGGTGTAGGGCGCGTGCGGGGCGAGGCAGGTGGTGATGCGGCCGTCGGCCGCGCCCCGCTGCCGGAGTGCGAAGTCGAGGGAGGCGGCGCGCCCTTCGGGTCCTTGCGAGCTGAAGTAGGCCTGGCCGAGGACGGCGCGCAGGCCGCTCTCGTCGGTGGCGGCGGCGACCTCGTCCATGGCGAAGTAGTGGTCGGCGAAGGTGGTGACGCCGCCGCGGATCATCTCGGCGCAGGCGAGCCGCGCCCCGAGTCCGACGAGCCGTTCGGTCAGGTTGGACTCGACGGGCCAGATCCAGTCGTTGAACCACGCGTGGGCGTGCAGGTCCTCCGCGAGGCCGCGCAGGGCCACCATCGGCGTGTGCGTATGGCAGTTGACGAGCCCGGGGAGGGCGACGGTGCCGCGGCCGTCGATGTGCTCGGCCGCGGCGGGGGGCTCGGCCGCGGGGGCGCCGGCCGTGACGGAGGCGATGGTCCCGTCCCGTACGACGATCGTGGCGTCGTCGACGAAGACGATCTCGCCCCGCGGGTCGTGGGTCAGGGCCGTGCAGCCCGTGACGACGAGGTCGGCGGGGCCGTGGGTGATGAGTCCGGCGGGGCCCGGCGGGGGAGGCGGCGTCATCTCTTCACGGTAGTGCGAGTGCGCATCCGGCGGCCCTGTCGCGGGGACGGTTTCCCGGGCACGCTGGCCTCACAAGGGAGGCGGCCATGATCATCGGCACCTGGAACCTGGAGAACCTCTACCGCCCCGGCGGGGAGTTCGGCCCCAAGGACAAGGCCACGTACGAGGCGAAGCTGGCCTCGCTCGCGGCGACGGTCACCGCGCTGCGGCCGAGCGTCCTCGCGGTGCAGGAGGTCGGCGACCGGGCCGCTCTGGAGGATCTGGCGGGCATGCTGGAGGGCGCCTGGCACGTCACGCTCTCCCGGCACGCGGACGACCGGGGCATCCGGGTCGGCTTCCTCACCAGCCTCCCCGTCCTCGTCGTCACCGACGAGAACGCGTTCCCGGAACCGGTGCGGCCGGTGCAGACCGATGACACGGGCCGCACGACGGCGCGGGCCGGGCGCGGGATTCTCGCCGTGACGGTGTCGACGCGGGCGTTCTTCTTCGACGCGGTCGTCTGCCACCTCAAGTCGAAGCTGCTCTCCTACCCCGGCGGCCGCTTCCAGCCGCGCGACGAGGGCGAGCGGGCGCGGTACGGCGCCTACGCCCTGTACCGGCGCACGGCCGAGGCGACCGCGGTGCGCGCGCTCGCCGACCGGCTGCTGCACGGCGACGGCCGGGAGCACCGGGTCGCGGTGCTCGGGGACCTCAACGACGAGGTGGGCGCCGCGACGACGCAGATCCTGCTCGGCCCGCCGGGCTCCGAGATCGGCACGCCCGGCTTCGACCGGCCGGACAAGGGCGACGCGACGCGGCTGTGGAACGTGGCCCCGATGATCCCGGCCGACCAGCGCTTCTCCCGCATCCACGCGGGCCGCCGCGAACTCATCGACCATGTCCTGGTCAGCCAGGGCCTCCTGGACCAGGTGCGCACGGCGGGCACGGGGGCGCCGGGCGCCACGGCGGCGGCACTGCCCTCGGTGACAGACGGGGACCCACCGGCCCGAAGGAACGCGACGGGCTCGGACCACGCCCCGGTGTGGATCAACATCCAGCCGTGAGTTGAGGGCGGGGAGCCGGGGACGGTCGCGGTCACGTGCGGCGTGCGGCGTGCGGCGTGCGGCGTGCGGCGTGCGGCGTGCGGCCTAAGCTTCCCCTCGGCACTGTCCCCGATCCGCCCCTGGAGCCCCCACCGTGTTCGAGCCCGCGCCCGAGCGTCCGCTTCCTTACCCCGACAGCAGCCACCCGGACGAGGCGCCCGGGCCGCACGCGCTGCTCACGCCCGTGCTCGCCCTTCTGGGGACGTGGCACGGCCGGGGCCAGGGTGAATACCCGACGCTCCCCGCGGACTTCACGTACGTGCAGGAAGTCACCTTCAGCCACGACGGCCGCCCCTTCCTCCGCTACGAGGCCCGCGCCTGGCTGCTCGACGCCGACGGTGCCCCGCTGCGTCCCGCCGCGCGGGAAAGCGGCTGGTGGCGGCTGCAGCCCGAGGGCCGGGTGGAAGCGCTGGTCACCCAGCCCACCGGCATCGCGGAGATCGCGGTCGGCCACGCGGCCGACGGCACGGTCGACCTCTCCACCCACGACGTGGCCCTCACCCCCACCGCCAAGGAGGTCACCGCCACCCGCCGTCGCTACACGCTGACCGACGCCGACACCCTCACGTTCACCCACGACCTCGCCGCCGTGGGCCAGGTCTTGCAGCACCACCTCTCGGCGCGCCTGCACCGCGCGCGGTGAGCACGGAGACGGAGGCGCGGGAGCGGGCCGGGGCGGCCGGGGCGGCGGAGTCGCCCGGCTGGCCCGACCTTCCCGGCGACACGGCCCTGACCATCCGCGTCCCCGAGGCGAACCCTCTGGTGAGGGCGGGTTTCCCGGCCCACGTGACGGTGCTCTACCCGTTCCTCAACACGTCCCGCTTCACCGCGTCCACCCACACCGACCTGACGGATCTCTTCGCCGCGCGGTCCCCCTTCACCCTCACGTTCAGTGAATTCCGCCGCTACCCGGGCGTCCTGTACCTCTCGCCGGCCCCCGACGCCCCCGTGCGCGCCCTCACCGAGTCCCTCACGGCCCGCTGGCACGAGGCCGTCCCGTACCGTGGCATCTTCACTCCGCCCCTCGCGCCCCACCTCACCCTCGCGAACCACGAGGGCCCGGCCACCTACGAAGCCGCCTACGACGCCTTGGAGTCGGCGCTCGCCCCTGCGCTCCCGCTGACGAGCCACGTGAGCGCCGTCCATCTGATCGTGACGGACGGCCCGGGCAGGGGCTGGCGGGACCTCACGACGTACCGGCTGGGGACGGGGGAGCCGACGGAGCCGGGGGTTCTGTGACGGGTGTGCCACGCGAGTATGAAGCCGGTGAGGGCCAAACAGGCCATATCGCCGGATGAGGGACACCGGACGCACCCGGGTCCGCTACGGTTTGGCGCCGTTGTGGATCCCCCCTCCCCGGAAAGGGAATGCCCCGTGGCCCTCACCTTCCCCCGCGTCTCCGGCACCCGGCTCGCCGTGGCCGCGGCCGCCACCGCCGTGCTGGCCGTCGGCGCCCCCGCCGCGTACGCCTCGCTGGAGGACGACGGTCCTGCGCACACCGCCGGCCCGGCCGCCGCGTCCACCCTCGCCCGCGGCAAGCCGTTCACCGAGACCCGGCTCTTCTTCGGCACGGAACGCCCCGACGGCGGGCCCGCGGTGACCGACAAGCAGTTCATGGCCTTCATCGACAAGGAGGTCACGCCGGGCTTCCCCGACGGGCTGACCATCCAGGACGGCCGCGGGCAGTGGCGCGACTCCAACGGCAAGATCGAGCGGGAGCGTTCGTACGAACTGATCCTGCTGTACCCGACGACCGAGGCGCGCAAGCGGGACGTCCGGATCGAGGAGATCCGCAGCGACTACGAGAAGGCGTTCGCGCAGGACTCGGTGGCGCGACTCGACGAGCGGACCCGCGTCGACTTCTGACAGAACGCAGCGGCGGCGGCAGGCGGACGAAGTCGCTGCCGTCGCCGCGTCAGTGGTTGTTGCCGTTGACGTTCTGGGCTCCGATGGTTCCCACCTGGATCGTCATGCCGTGGTGCACTCCACCATGGATGGTGTTGTACGTGACGCTCCCTCGCCCTGCCTGTGCGTCGGAGTCGGGGGCCAGCTCTTCGAGCAGCGCCCGCAGTTCGGCGGCGGCCGCCGGGTCCGCCGCGAGCCTGCGGCGGAGGCGGGAGCGCCACTCCGCCTGCACGTCGGCCGCGGTCGCCTCGTCCTCGGAGCCCTGCGCGGCGACGACTTCGATCCGCGCCTCCTCCAGCTCCCCCGCGAGGGCGTCCTCGTCGCCGCTGCCGCGCGCGAAGAACCGGGCGACCCGGTCCCGCGCCTGGGTCCAGCCCTCGGTGACCATCTGCTGCACGAGCGCCGTCGCCCCTGCCGCCGCCAGTGCGGTCAACTCAGCGTCCACGGGGCCTCCTTCGTCACGAATGAGGTCTTCACGGTAGCGCGCCCCACCGACAATTCGCTGGCGGCCCAGCGCCGCCGCCTGCACGCTGGTCTCCCATGAAGCACCGGATACGCGCCCTGCACACCGACTCGACCATCACCGTCTACCAGGCGTACGCCCCGGAACTCGGCGTCCCCGCCGCCCGCACCGGACGCTTTCCCGCCACCTGGAAACGGGACCGCATGACGTGGATCAAGCCCTCCTTCCTCTGGATGATGTACCGCTGCGGCTGGGCCGCCAAGGAGGGCCAGCAGACGGTCCTGGCGGTCGAGATCGCCCGGGAAGGCTTCGACTGGGCCCTGCGCAACGCGTGCCTCTCCCACTACGTCCGTGGCCTCCACCCCGACCGGGCCGCCTGGAGACGCGACCTGCGCCGGGCCCCCGCCCGAGTGCAGTGGGACCCCGAACGCGACCTCCACCTCGATCCACTCCCCCACCGTTCCCTCCAACTCGGCCTGTCCGGCGAGGCGTCCCGTCGTTACGCGGACGAGTGGACGGTCTCGATCACGGACGTCACCGACCGCGCGCGGGAGATCCACGCCCTCGTACGGGACGGGAACGACCTGGAGACGGCGGCCCGCCTGCTGCCCCCGGAGCGCCCGTACCCGGCGGACGACGACCTTCTGGCGCACCTGCGGGCGTGAGCGGACCGGGCCGCCCTGCGCCCCCGCGCCCCTACGCCTCCGTCACCGCCGCCAGCGCCCCCACCGGATCCACGTCCGCCTCGCCGTCCGGCCACCAGTCGTCGGCGCCCGGCTCGCTGCGGAACGGGTACCAGCGGCCGTCCCGGCCGTAGCGGAGCTGGAGCGTGCCCTCCGCGTCCGTGAGGTGGTTGCGGTGGATCGCCATGCGGGGGAGGTCCGCCGCGACCAGTGCGCCGCGGGCGCGGTCGAAGGGTCCGGCCGGCGGGTCCCAGGGGGATTCCAGGACCGCAAGGCCCTCCTCGCCGCCCTGGCGCCAGGCCGCCGCCGCCCTGGAGAGGTCCGCGGGGGTGCGCCCCACGGACCTGGCCAGTTCGGCGAACTGGCGGCTGAACGTGCGGCGGCCGGTGAGGCCGGGATGCGAGGCCGCGAGGCGGACCGCGTCGTGCCAGGGCGACGCGGCCGTGAAGGGGTCCTTGCCCGCGGTGAGGAACGCGTGGGCGCGGGCCGCCGCGTCCGTCACCAGGAACTCCAGCGCCGTCGGGTCCGGCGCGCCGGGCAGGGACGGGAGGACCGGGGGCTCGCCCGCGTGCGCGGGGGGCGCGAGCGGGGGCGGCAGCGGGGAGCGGTACTCCGTGGCCAGCGCTTCCCGCGCCGGGACGCCCGGGAGGGCGGAGCCGGGCAGGGCGGGGCCCGGCGTGGTCACGGGCGCGTGCGGTTCGGACTCCTCCCGTACCGCCGCCTCGTGCTGCTCCGCCGCCGACAACCGCGTGTTCCTGCGCGACAGTTCGTCCAGGAGGTCTTGTTCCTCGCCGCCGCGCAGCAGCAGGAGCACGAAGGGGTCGGCGTCCAGGAGGCGGGCCGTCTGGTAGGCGAGGGCGGCCGCGTGTTTGCAGGGGTGGCCCCGGTCCGGGCAGGTGCAGGAGGGGGCCAACTCGCGTGCGCCGGGGAGCAGGGGGACGTCCGCCCGGACCGCCGCGTCGGCCAGGGCGTGCGGCATCTCCTTGTCGAGCAGCGCCGCGATCCGCGCGGGGTCGAGGGCCACGGCGTCGAGGAAGCGGTCCCAGTGCTGCGGGAGCATCGTCCGCAGGCGGATCTCCGCGCGGTACGGACGGGGGCGGCTGCCGTGGACGTACGCGACGATGCGGCCCGGCGCGACGGTGATGGTGTCGACCGCGCCCTCGCGCGCGTACGTACGGCCGCGGGCCAGGCGGGCCTGGTCCAGGGCGCTCTCCTCCAGCGCGTCGAGCCACGCGTTGCCCCACCAGGAGGTGGCGAAGGGGGCCTCGGGGTCGGGGTGTGCGGGCAGGGCGGGGAAGACGCGGCCGCTGCCCATGCGGCTCGTCTCGCTCATTCCGCTGGCCCGGCCGAGGCCGCCGCCCCGGCCCGGGCCGCCGCCCCGGCCGGGCGGCCCGCTGCGCTTCATGCCGTCCTCCTCAGCGCCACCAGGTCGGCAAGCTCCGCGTCCGACAGCTCCGTGAGGGCCGCCTCGCCGCCGTCGCCGAGCACCGCGGCCGCCAACGCCTGCTTCGCCGTGAGGAGTTCGGCGATGCGGTCCTCGACGGTGCCCTCGGTGATCAGGCGGTGGACCTGGACGGGCTGGGTCTGGCCGATGCGGTACGCGCGGTCGGTGGCCTGCTCCTCGACCGCCGGGTTCCACCAGCGGTCGTAGTGGATCACGTGGCCCGCCCGGGTGAGGTTCAGGCCCGTGCCTGCCGCCTTCAGGGAGAGCAGGAAGACCGGGACCTCGCCGGACTGGAAGCGGTCCACCATCTCCTCCCGGTGGGCGACCGGGGTGCCGCCGTGCAGGAGCTGGGTGGGAATGCCGCGGGCGGCCAGGTGCGCCTCCAGGAGGCGGGCCATCTGCACGTACTGCGTGAAGATCAGGACCGCGCCCGCGCTCTCCGACTCGGCGAGGATCGTGTCGAGAAGCTCGTCGAGCAGCTCCAGCTTGCCCGAGCGGGGGCGGCCCGTGGGGGTCGTGAGGGCGCCGTCCTTGAGGTACTGGGCGGGGTGGTTGCAGATCTGCTTGAGCGCCATCAGCAGTTTCATGACCAGGCCGCGGCGCGCCATGCCGTCCGACGCCTCGATGCGGGCCATCGTCTCGCGCACCACCGCTTCGTAGAGGGAGGTCTGTTCGCGGGTGAGGGTGACCGGGTGGTCCGTCTCCGTCTTCGGGGGCAGCTCCGGGGCGATGCCCGGGTCCGACTTCTTGCGGCGCAGGAGGAAGGGCCGGACCAGCCGGGCGAGGCGGTCCAGTGCCTCGTCGTCCGCACCGGTCCCGGAGGGATCGCCGCCTTCCACGAGGCGTGCGTGGCGGGCGCGGAACGCTTTCAGGGGTCCGAGCAGCCCGGGTGTCGTCCAGTCGAGCAGCGCCCACAGCTCGGAGAGGTTGTTCTCGACGGGGGTGCCGGTGAGCGCGACTCTGGCCTGCGAGGGGATGGTGCGCAGTGCCTTCGCCGTCGCCGCGTGCGGGTTCTTGACGTGCTGGGCCTCATCCGCGACGACGAGGCCCCAGGTCCGGGCGGCCAGTTCGGGCGCGCTCGTGCGCATGGTTCCGTAGGTGGTGAGGACGAAGCCGCCGTCGGCGTCCAGGCCGGCGAGGGTGCGGCCCGTCCCGTGGAAGCGGCGCACCGGGACGCCGGGCGCGAACCGTTCGATCTCCCGCTGCCAGTTGCCGAGCAGGGACGCGGGGCAGACCACGAGGGTCGGCGGGGAACCGCCGTCCCTCGTCCGGTGCAGGTGGAGGGCGATCAGCGTGATGGTCTTGCCGAGGCCCATGTCGTCGGCGAGGCAGCCGCCGAGGCCCAGCGAGGTCATGCGGTCGAGCCAGGCCAGGCCGCGGAGCTGGTAGTCCCGGAGGGTCGCGTGCAGGCCCGGTGGCGGGACGGGCGTGTCGAGGTCGCCCGTCACGCGCTCGCGCAGCCGGGCCAGCGCGCCGACGGGGACGGCGGGCACCCGCTCGCCGTCCACCTCGGCGGTGCCGGTGAGCGCGACCGACAGGGCGTCGACCGGGTCGAGCAGGCCGAGGTCGCGCTTGCGGGCCTTGCGGACCAGCTCGGGGTCGACGAGGACCCACTGGTCCCGGAGCCGGACGACCGGGCGGTGCGCCTCCGCGAGTACGTCGAGCTCCGCGTCGGTCAGCGGCTCCTCCTGGTCGCCGAAGGCCACCTGCCAGCGGAATTCGAGGAGTTCCTCGGTCTTGAAGAAGTCGAAGTTGTCGGCGGCGGTGCCGGGGGCGGGGCGGACGACGGCGGTGGCGGTGAGGCCGCGGGTGAGTTCCCTCGGCCAGTGGACGGCCACTCCGGCCGCGGCGAGCCTGCCGGCCACCGCGCCGAGGAGGTCGTACAACTCCTCCTCGCTCAGCGGCAGCACGTCGGGGCGCGGCCGCTCCAGGAGCCTGCCGAGCGGCGGCCAGACGCGGGCCGCGCGGCGCAGCGCGAGGAGGGTGTCGACGCGGGCGCGCGGCCCGAAGTGCTCGGCGCCCGCCCAGAGTTCCGGCACGTCCGTCACGAGTGCCGGGTCGGCGAGGCTGTGCACCTGCACGACGGCGGCGGCCGGACTGACCGCGGCCCCCACAGAGCCGCCCGCCTCACCGTCGGTTCCTCCATGCCCCTCACCCCCGTCGAACACCTCATGGGCCCGCAGGTCGAGGCGGAGGGACACCCGGACACCCGCGTCCATTCCGGCGGCGACCTCGGCGGACCACTCCCGGGCGTTCGGCAGGTGCTGCGGGGCGTGGGCTGCGAAGGGGGCGCCGACCGCGTGCGCGGCGGCGGGGGTGCGTGGCAGGGCGTCGACCACCGCGTCGACGAAGGCTCTGACCAGGGCGAACGGCTCTGGCAGGCGCAACGGTCCGGGGCCCGGCAGCGGCACCGCGTGCGCCTCGGCGGGCAGCGCCGCCGCGATGGCGCGCAGGTGGGCGACGTCGGCCTCGTCCATCGGCCCCGCCCGCCACGCGTCGATGTCCTTCGTGGTCAGGCCGGGCAGGAGCCTGCCCCGCGCCGCCAGGTGCAGGGCGTGCCGTGCGGCGGCCGCCCAGCACGCCGCGGCGGGGTGCGGGCGCGTGGCGCGGAGCAGCAGCAGCACGGCGTCGGCGACGGGCAGGAACAGGGCGGGAACGGTGCGGCCGCGGGCGCCCTTGCCGTGCTTGCGGGCGACGACGAGGTCGCCGCGCGTGGCGCCGGGAACCCCTTCGCGTACGCCCTCGGGCCCGGCCTCGTCCGCGGCCTCGCCCGGAAGCTCTCCGCCGTCCGGCCGCCAGAAGGCGATCCGCCCCTCGCGGGGGACGTCCGCCGGAAGGAAGACGGCGGCGCAGGAACGTACGAGAAGGGCGTGCCGAACGGCGTGCCCCTCTTGTGCCGCCTCCGCCGTCATCGCCACCGCCGCCTCACTCAGCCCCTGCTCACGCCATCTGTCACCCGTGCTCGCCACCCTAGGCGAGGCCACTGACAACGCGGACGAGGTCACTGGCAACGCAGGCGAGGGCGCTGTCGGCACCGGTGCCGACCGCTGGCGGGCGGGCGCCACCCAGACACTGGCAGGAAAGTTTCCTAACAATTATCCCTCCATGTTATTGACGCGCACATGTCGCATCGCCAGGATTCCCGGAGACGGCCCGGCACCCCCACGCCAACCGAGGAGACGGACATGCCGCCCACCCCCCGCGCCATGAGCTCCCGCACGAGCAACTCCCGTACACGCAAGGCCCGTCGGTACATCCCCATCGCCACGGGCGCCTCACTCGCCCTCGTCGGCGGCGTCCTGCTGTGGTCGCCCGCCGAAGAGGCCGACGCCTCCCCCACCGCCGCCGCCAGGGCGGCCTTCACGGCGGTCGCCGCGGGCGACATCGCCGAGCAGTGCACCGCGAGCAGCAGCAGTTGCAAGCACCCCAAGACCGCGGCCCTGGTCAAGCAGATCAACCCGTCCTTCGTCATGACCATGGGCGACAACCAGTACGACGACGCGCGCCTGAAGGACTTCAAGAACTACTACGACAAGTCCTGGGGCGCCTTCAAGAGCAAGACCCGCCCCGTCCCCGGCAACCACGAGACCTATGACCCGGCGGGCGCGCTCGCGGGCTACAAGTCCTACTTCGGCTCCGTCGCCTACCCCGACGGCGAGAGCTACTACAGCTTCGACCAGGGCAACTGGCACTTCATCGCCCTCGACTCCAACAGCTTCGACGACGACGAGCAGATCGACTGGCTCAAGGACGACCTCGCCGCCAACTCCAAGAAGTGCGTCGCCGCGTACTGGCACCACCCGCTCTTCTCCTCCGGAGAGCACGGCAACGACCCCGTGAGCCGTCCGGTCTGGAAGCTGCTCCAGGCGAACAAGGCCGAGCTGGTCATGAACGGCCACGATCACCACTACGAGCGGTTCGCCCCGCAGAACGCCGACGGCAAGGCGGACGCCAACGGCATCGTCGAGCTGCTCGGCGGCATGGGCGGCGCCAACCCGTACGACATCGAGGAGGTCCAGCCCAACAGTCAGAAGCGGATCACCAAGTCCTTCGGCGTCGTCAAGCTGAACTTCACCGACACCGGGTTCTCCTGGAACCTCGTCGCCACGGACGGCTCGACGAAGGACACCAGCCCGTCGTACAGCTGCCGCTGAGACGAGCGCCATGTACCTCGCCTCGACCGACGCGGTCGCCAAGGCCTCGGAGAAGTCCGTGGCCCGGCGCGGCCGCGTCGCGGGCCCCGTCCTCGCCCTCGGTGCGGTCAGCCTGGTCACGGACATCTCCTCGGAGATGGTCACCGCCGTGCTGCCGCTGTACTTCGTCCTCCAACTCGGCCTCTCCCCGCTTCAATTCGGGTTCCTCGACGGGCTCTACAACGGAGTCACCGCC
This sequence comes from Streptomyces sp. NPDC093510, assembly GCF_040683555.1. Classification (NCBI taxonomy): domain Bacteria; kingdom Bacillati; phylum Actinomycetota; class Actinomycetes; order Kitasatosporales; family Streptomycetaceae; genus Streptomyces; species Streptomyces sp. NPDC093510. The sequence continues at coordinate 228,444 of NZ_JBFBEE010000004.1, read as the reverse complement.
ATGGTGCGCCTGGCCGGCGGATACGCCGCCGACCGGGGCGGGCGCCACAAGCTGGTGGCGGGCGGCGGCTACGCGCTCTCCGCGCTGTCCCGGCTCGGGCTGCTGCTCGCGGGCGGCGCCACCGCCGGGATCGGCGCGGCGCTCGCCGCCGACCGCGTCGGCAAGGGCGTGCGCACCGCGCCGCGCGACGCGCTCATCTCACTGAGCAGCCCGCCCGACGCGCTGGGCCGCGCCTTCGGCGTGCACCGGGCGATGGACACGACGGGTGCCCTGCTCGGGCCGCTCGCAGCGTTCGCGCTGCTGTGGGCGACCGCCGACGCGTACGACGCCGTGTTCGTGGTCAGCTTCTGCTTCGGGCTGCTCGGCGTGCTGATGCTGGTCGCGTTCGTGCCGGGGCGGCAGGAACAGCAGGGTCAGCGGAAGCAGCCGGGGGGTCAGGGTCCCGGCCCGCGCGGCAGGAGCTCCCCCGGCAGTGCTCTCGGCCTCCTCCGCGTCCCCGCCTTCCGGCGCCTGCTGGTCGCGGCCGCGCTGCTCGGCGCGGCCACCATCGGCGACGCGTTCCTCTATCTCCTCCTCCAGCGGCGGCTCGACTTCGCCGTCTCCTGGTTCCCGCTGCTGCCGCTGGGCTCCGCCGCGGTCTACCTGCTGCTCGCGATCCCGGCCGGGCGGCTCGCCGACCGCACGGGGCGACGCGTGCCGTTCCTCGCGGGGCACGTGGCACTGCTCGGCGGCTACGTCCTCCTGCTCGCGCCGACCGACGGCCGGCCGCTCCTCATCGGCGTACTGCTGCTGCTCGGCGTCTTCTACGCCGCCACCGACGGCGTCCTGATGGCCCTGGCGGCGCCCGTGGTGCCGCGGGAGCGCAGGGCCGCAGGCATGGCCGTGCTCCAGACCGGTCAGGCGCTCGCCCGGCTCGTCGCCGCCGCCGGATTCGGCGCCGCCTGGACGCTGTGGGGCGTCACCACGGCGCTGGCCTGCGCGGTCGTCGCGCTGACGATCGCGGTGGCCGGGGCGGCGGCGCTGCTCGCCCGCACCGAACCAGGGCACCGCACCGAACCGAGGCACCGCACCGAGCCGCGGCACCCCACCGCGTCGACGCCCCGTACCGAGAGGTTGCCATGACTGCGCCCGCCACCGCCACGAGCTCTCCCAGGTCCCTGCGTTCCCGGATCCTCGCGGTCGTCGTCGCGGCGGCCGTCCTCGCGGGCGTCGCCGTCGCGTACACCCTGCACGCCGCCCAACGCGCCCAGTCGGCCGACGGGCCTTCGGAGTTCGGCCTGGACCGGGGGCACCTGTACTTCCGCAGCACCGGCGCGGGTGCGGGCCGTGTCGCCCGGGTCCCCGCGCCGCCGGGCAGAGCCGCCGTCCGCACCACCGGCGGCCCCTCCTGTGAGCGCTTCCACGCCGCCGCCGGCACCGGTCTGTGCCTGCAGCGGCGTGCCGGAATCCCGCCCAAGTCGTACGCGGTGGTCCTCGACGGCAGCCTCCGTGAGAAGCGCCGCATCGCGCTCACGGGGATTCCCAACCGGGCACGCGTCTCGGCGTCGGGCCGGATGCTGTCCTGGACGATGTTCGCCACCGGCGACTCCTACGCGGGTTCGTCCTTCTCCACCCGCACCTCGATCCTGGACACCCGCACCGGCTACCTGGTCAAGAACATGGAGGAGATCCCCCTGACCCTCGACGGCCGCCGCTACCACTCCCCCGACGTCAACTACTGGGGCGTGACCTTCGCGAAGGACGACAACCGCTTCTACGCGACCGTCTCGACCAAGGGCAGGACGTACCTCGTACGCGGCGACATGAGGAAGTGGGCGGCGACCACCCTGCGCACCAACGTCGAATGCCCCTCGCTCTCCCCCGACAACACCCGCATCGCCTTCAAGAAGCGGGTACGGAAGGGAACCCGGGACCCCTGGCGGCTGTACGTCCTCGACCTCCGGACGATGCGCGAGCACCCTCTCGCCGAGCGCCGCAGCGTCGACGACCAGGCGGTTTGGCTGGACGACGGCACCCTCGCGTACGCCCTGCCGGGCGGGAACGGCCGCAAACAGGACGTCTGGTCCACACCGGCCGACGGTTCGGGGAAACCCACGCTGCGGGTACGGGGAGGGAGTTCACCGGTGGCGGTGCGCTGAGGCGCAGGAGGCGCAGGAGGCGCAGGAGGCGCAGGAGGCGCAGGAGGCGCGGGAGGCGCGTCGGGCCGCAGGTGCCGCCGGTGCGGCCGGTGCGGCCGGTGCCGCCGGTGCCGCCGGTGCGGCCGGTGCGGCCGGTGCCGCCGGTGCGGCCGGTGCGGCCGGTGCCGCCGAAATTCGGGTGCGTACGCGAACCGGTGTGGCGCACGATCACCGCATGACCTCACCGGGACGCCCCACCGCACCCACCCGCACCATCGTTCCCACCCTTTTCCCGCCGCCCGGATACGCGCACGCCGCGGTGGTCGAGGCCGGCACCCGGCTCGCCTTCATGGCGGGCTCCGTCCCGCTCGACCCCGAGGGGAACCTCGTCGGGGAGGGCGACATCGCCCGCCAGACCGAGCAGGTCGTCGCCAACCTCGACGAGGCCCTGCGCGCGGTGGGCAGCAACCTGTCGCAGGTGGTGGCCAGCACCGTGTACGTGGTCGGCCACGAACCCGCCGCGCTCAGCGCCGCGTGGGAGGTCGTCCGCGTCTCCGGCCTGCACGCGGGCCCGCACACCTCGACACTGCTCGGCACGTCCTGCCTCGGCTACCCCGGTCAGCTCGTGGAGATCACCGCCACCGCGGTCGTCCCCGACGGCCCCGCCGACGAGAACTAGCCGCGAGAACTAGCCGCGAGCGCCTGGCCGCGTGCCCGGCTCGCCAGTCCGAGGGCGTACTCCGGCCACCACTGGCCCGCCCGCGGGCCGCCCCGGCAGGTCCCGTCGGACTCGCCGGGGCGCTTGACCCACAGGTAGGCGTCGAGCGCCGGGTCGCCGGTCCGGGCGGTGGGCGGTGTGCCGAGGGCGCGGCCCGGCGGGTTGCACCAGGACTGGGTGCCCGCGTAGGGGCCGTTTCCGTTGCGGCTGCTGTCGATGACGAAGTGCTTGCCGCCGCCGAGGGCCGCCGCGAGCCGGCGGCCGTAGTCCGCACTCACCTGGTCCGTCTGGAAGTTGGAGACGTTCAGGGCGAAGCCGTCGGCCCCGGCGATCCCCGCGCGGCGCAGCGGGGCGACCAGGCGCTGCTCGTCGGGGATCCAGCCGGCGTTCCCCGCGTCGAGGTACACCTTGGTGTTCGTGTGGCTCTTGAGGCGCTGGACCGCGTGGGCGAGCAGCCCGTACCGCTCGTCGGCGTCGGCTTGCGGGCAGCCGGCCACGAGCTGGGCGACGGCGTCCGGTTCGATGATCACGTACGTGTCGTGCGTACCGAGCCCGGAGGCGAAGTCGTCGATCCACCGTCGGTAGTGCGCGGCGTCGCGTGCGCCGCCCGAGGAGTACGCGCCGCAGTCGCGGTCCGGGATGAAGTAGGCGACGAGGACCGGGGTGCGGCCCGCCCCGGCCGCCGCCTCGACGTGGGAGCGCACGACGGCTCCGGCCCCGTCGCCGTGGAGCCAGACGGCCTGGGGGCGCTCCGCGATGCGTTCGACGAGGCGGGCGTCGTCGGTGCGGCCCTCCCGCCTCCACTGCGCGGCCTGGCGGGCGGCGGCGCTGTGCGGGTCGGCCCAGAAGAGACGTTCGGCCGGGGCTCCTGCCCCCGCGCCGTACGCGGCCACGCCGCCGGTCGCCGCCGCGCCCAGGAGCAGGGCGGCGGCGAGGATCGCCCGGGACAGCGCGGTTCGGGGTCGCGGAAGGAATCGGCGGAAGGACTGCTGGGACACCGGGCGCCTCCAGTGGTGCGGGCTGGTCCGGCACCGATGGTGCTCGGCGCTTCCCCGGAGTGTGCGGTCGATGTGCCCGGGACGGGGCCCGCGCCCCGGAGGTTCACCCGGAAGGACACTCCGACGTGCGTCGACGCGCCGGTGAGACGGATCAGAGTTGACGGAACCGGTCCGTCGCCGCCACCAGCTCCTCCGCGATGCCCCGCGCCCCCGCGTTGTGTCCCGCGTCGTCCACGATCACGAGTTCGCTGCCGGGCCACGCCTGCCGGAGCCGCCAGGGGATGCCCACGAGGTTGCCGAAGTCCAGGTTCCCCTGGACCAGCACGCCGGGGATGCCCGCGAGGGAGGGCGCGTCCCGCAGGACGACCTCGTCGCCTCCCAGCCAGTGGTCGTGGGCGAAGTAGTGCGTGACGGTGCGCGCGAAACCGGCCCGGAAGCCGGCGTCCTCGTAGCGCGGGACGGACCTCGGCGGCGCGGGCACGAACGCCGTCTCCCAGTCCGTCCAGGCCCGCGCGGCGGCGGCCCGCACGGCCGGGTCGGGCGATTCCAGGAGCCGGTTGTAGGCGGCGGCCAGATCGCCTTCCCGCTCCCCTTCCGGCACGCCGTCGCGGAACGCCTGCCAGGCCTCGGGGAAGATCCGCCCGAGCCCGCGCGTCATGAGGTCCACCTCGGCGCGGCTGCCCGTGGCGAGGCCCGTGAGGACGAGTTCCGAGACCCGGTCCGGGTGCGTCTGCGCGTACCGCAGCCCCAGCACGGACCCGAAGGAGACGCCCCACACGAGCCACCTCTCGACGCCGAGATGGCGCCGCAGCAGTTCCAGGTCGCCGATCAGGTGGCGCATCGTGTTGACGCTCATGTCGGTGGCCGGGTCGCTCGCGGGCGGCGTGGACCGGCCGGCGCCGCGCTGGTCGAGCAGGACGATCCGGTACGCGTCGGGGTCGAAGTACCTGCGGAAGAAGGGCGTGCAGCCGGACCCGGGACCGCCGTGCAGCACCACCGCCGGCTTGCCGCGCGGATTGCCGCAGACCTCCCAGTACACGCGGTTGCCGTCACCGACGTCGAGCATGCCGTGGTCGTACGGTTCGATGTCCGGATAGAGGCCCATCGGGGCAGGGTAACCGCGCCCGGTGTCAGTCCGCCTTCGCGTTCCGCATGCGCCCGTACGCGTACACGCACCCCGCGAGCGCCAGGTCGGAGAGCAGCATGAAACCGATCGAGTACGAGTCCTTGGCGCTGTAGATGGCGCCCATGACCAGCGGCGGCAGGAACCCGCCGAGGCCGCCCACCGCGCCCACGATGCCCGTGACGGAGCCGACCTGCGGCTGTGGGGTGACCTGGGAGACGAGCGCGAAGACGCTGCCGCTCGCGGTGCCGAGGCCCGCCGCCATGAGCAGGAAGCAGATCGTGCCCACCGGGTTCAGCGCCGGGTCGAATGCCTGCACGACGGCGAAGAGCGCGACGACCGCGAGGGCGACGGTGGTGACCGTGGCCGGGTGGATCCGGTCGGAGAGCCAGCCGCCGACGGGCCGGAAGACGACAGTGACGAGCGCGAAGCCGGCCGCCTTGGTGCCCGCGTCGGTCGGCGAGAGGTCGTACCAGGTCTTCAGGTACGTGGGCAGGTACACCCCGAAGGCGACGATTCCGCCGAAGCCGATCGCGTAGAGGGCGGAGAGCTCCCAGGTGACCCGCAGCTGTCCCGCCTGCCCCAGGCGGGTGCCGAGGGAGCTGGTGGGCACGGGCCGGTCGGGGCGGTCGGTGATGAGGAGCGCGGCGAGCACCGCGTAGGCGGCGAGCGCGATCGCCACGATGACGTACGGCAGGTTCTCCCCGTGCTCGGCGATGCGCGGTGTGAAGTACCCGGAGAGCGCCACGCCGCCCATGCCCATGCCGAAGACGCCGAGGGCGAAGCCCCTGCGGGCGGGCGGGAACCAGGAGTTGACCAGCGGAATGCCGATGGCGAACGTCGTCCCGCCGAGACCGAGCAGGAAGCCGACCGCGAGCATCGCGCCGAAGCTGTGCTTGGCCGGAATGATCAGCAGCACCGGGACGATGGTGAGCGCCGAGACGAGCGGGAACATCAGCCGGGCACCGTACCGGTCGGTCAGGGCGCCCACCGGTACGCGGCCCAGCGAGCCGACGATCACCGGCACGGCGACCAGGAGGGACTGCTCGAAGGAGCTCAGGCCCAGCCGGTCCTTGAAGTCGCTGCCGAGCGGCGCCACCAGGTCCCAGGCCCAGAAGGTGAGCGTGAAGCCGACGGTCGCCACGGCCAGATTGCGGTACGCGGCGCCGGAGGGCTTGTCCGCGAGGGTCCCGGTGGGCTGTGCGGGAGTTCCTGCGGGTTTGGCTGCGCGAGTCTCGTCCACGTCCTCACGCTAGGAATCACCGCCGGGCGCGGCTCACTCTGCTGGGCCGTTCGGGTGCAGGCCCGCCTCGAAGGCCGCCGTGCGCAGCACGTCCCGCAGCATCGCGGGCGTGAGACGCCCGGTGAACGTGTTGCGCTGGCTGACGTGGAAGCAGCCGAAGACGTCGAGCGGCTCCAGCTCCGGGTGGCCGCTCGCGAGCCGCACGTGCGCCCCGTGCCCGAAGGCGGGGCGCGGCTTCGGCACCTGCCAGCCCGCCGCCGCGAAGGCGGGCAGCGCGGCCTGCCAGCCGAAGCCGCCGAGGACGACCACCGACCTGAGGGTCGGGGCGAGCAGTTTCAACTCGCCGACCAGCCAGGACCGGCAGGTGTCACGCTCCTCGGTCGTGGGTTTGTTGGCGGGCGGGGCACAGTGCACGGGCGAGGTGATGCGGGTGCCGTACAGCGTCAGGCCGTCGTCGGCGCTCACGGCGGTGGGGCGGGAGGCGAGGCCGACGTCGTACAGCGCCGGGTAGAGGAACTCGCCCGAGCGGTCGCCCGTGAACATCCGCCCGGTGCGGTTGGCGCCGTGCGCGGCGGGTGCGAGACCGATGAGCAGGAGCGAGGCGTCGTGCGGGCCGAAGCCGGGCACGGGGCGTCCCCAGTACGTCCAGTCCTCGAAGGCCGCCCGTTTGGTGCGCGCGACCTCCTCGCGCCACTCGACGAGGCGCGGGCAGGCGCGGCACCCGGTGATCCGCCGGTCCAGCTCGCTCAGGCCGTCCATGCCCTCTATGTCCTCCATCTCCTCCATCTCCTCGATCTCCCTCATGCCCTTCGTCGTTCGTAGGCCGCTCTTGGTGCCCCTACCCTCGAATGCTCAGGTCAGCGCGGCCCCGAGCCCCACGAAAGCGCAGATCAGTACGGCGAGCACGGCGAGCAGCGGCCAGACGAAGCGCAGGTACTTGTCGTAGCCGACCTTCGCGAGCGCCACGCCGCCGATGGTCACCGCCGTCGTCGGCACCCACAGGTTCATCCAGCCGCTCGCCGCCTGCCAGGCCGTGACGACGACCGCGCGCGGGACGCCGGCGAAGTCGGCGAGCGGGGCGAGGATCGGCATGGCGAGCGTGGCGTGGCCCGAGGTGGAGGGGATCAGGAAGGCGAGCGGCAGGTTCACGAGGAAGACGATGACCGCGAAGAGACCGGACGACGTCCCCTTCACCACGCCCTCGATGGAGTGGAGCACGGTGTCCGTGATCTTCGAGTTGTTCATGATCGTCGTGACGCCGCGGGCCAGCAGGATGACCAGCGCGGGCGAGACGAAGTCGGCCGCTCCCTGGATGATCGTCGAGCTGAGCCGCTGCTCCCCCATCCGCGCGACGAGCCCGACCAGGACGGCCGCACACAGGAACAGGGCCGCCAACTCGGGGAAGGACCAGCCGAGTTCGAAGCCGTACGGCCGCGCGTCGGCCTTGCCCGTGAGCGCGCCGGACCAGGGCACCACCGAGAAGATCATGAAGGCGAAGACGAGGGCGGTGACGACGAGCACCGCCTTGTGCAGCCCGGTGAGTCCGGGCACCTCGCTCGCGCCCTCCGCCGCCCGCTCGCGGTCCTGGTCGCCGGGCAGGAACCCGGACAGGGACCGCGCCGGGTCCCGCCGGACACGCTGCGCGTAGCGGATGACGTACGCGACCGTGACGCCGGTCAGGACGACCCACATGACGAAGCGGAGCACGATGCCGTCGCCCAGCGAGATGCCCGCCGCGGACGAGGCGACGCCCGTCGCGAAGGGGTTCACGGTCGAGCACAGCACACCGACACCCGCGCCGAGGATGATCACGCCGACGGCGGTCATGCGGTCGTAGCCGAGGGCGAGCATCAGCGGCACGATCAGGCCGTAGAAGCCGAGCGTCTCCTCGGCGAAGCCCTCGACCGTGCCGAGCACGGAGAAGACGGCCATCACCCCGGCGATGAGCAGCGCCCCGCGCTCGCGCAGCCGGTGCGCGAGGCGCCCGATGCCCCGGTCGAGCGCGCCGGTCGCGAAGACGACGGTGATGAAGGCGCCGATGGCGAGGACGAACAGGAAGACGCCCGCGCTGCCGTACAGCGAGCCGACGTTGTCGGGCGCGACCAGCGTGGTCTTCTCGTCCTGGATGCCGTAGAGGCCGTTGACGGGCGAGAGGAAGAGATCGCCCAGGCGGTCGACGAAGGACTGCCCGGAGTCGACGCGGTGGTAGGTGCCCTCGACGGGAGCGCCGGAGCCGTCGCGGTCGTACTGCCCCGACGGCACGAGGAAGGCGAGCAGCCAGACGCCGACGGTGACGACCGCGAGGACGGTCAGCGCACTGGGGAAGGTGAACGTGCGCTTGTGGGTCGTGCTCACGCGGCGCCGCCTCCCGTGCGGAAGTCCGCCGCGTACTCCCGTACGAAGGCGCACAGCGCGAGGACGGTGCCGCGCAGCTCCGAGAAGAGGACGCGTTCGTTCGGCGCGTGCAGGTTGCACATGCCGTCCTGGGCGCCGAAGAGCAGGACCTCCGCGCCGGGCGCGGCCGCGGCGAGGCCGTTGACCAGCGGGATGGAGCCGCCGGTCGCCGCGTACGAGGCGTCCGTGCCCCAGGCCTCCTTCAGCGCGGTGCGTGCGGCGCGGTAGGCGGGGCCGTCGGTGGCGGCCTCGTAGCCGGGTCCGGCGGCGCCGGGCGTGACGGTGAGCGGGACACCGAAGGGCTTGAGCGAGCGCAGGTGTGCTGCCAGCAGGCCCTGGGCCTCCTTCGGGTCCTGCCGGGGATGGCAGCGCAGGTTCAGCCTGGCCCTCGCGTACGGCACGACGGCGGACACGGCGCTCTCGACGTCCGGCGCGTCCAGGCCGATCACGGTGATCGCGGGTCCGCTCCACAGCCGCTCGCCGAGGCTGCCGCCGCCGATCAGCGGCACGCCCTCGCGCACGCCCGCGAGGGAGCGGAACTCCTCCTCCGTGTACGTCGTTCCGCTCCACTCCTCGCGTCGCAGCCCCTCGACCGCGACGTCACCGTGGACGTCGTGGAGGGTGCCGAGCGCCTTGATCAGGACGAGCAGCGCGTCGGGCGCGGCGCCCCCGAACTCCCCGCTGTGGCGCGGCTCGTCGAGGGTGCGGACCTCGGCCACCACCTCGCAGGCGCCGCGCAGGCCGGTGGCGAGGGTGGGGGTGCCGGGGCGGATGTTGCCGTGATCGGCGATCACCATGGCATCGCAGGCGAACCGCTCCGGGTCGGTGGGCGGATGGCTCTCGAAGGCGCTGCCGTACTCCTCCTGCCCCTCGACGACGATCCTGACGCCGACCGGCGGCCGGCCCCCGAACGCCCGCAGCATGCCCAGGTGGGCGATGACGTTGGCCTTGTCGTCCGCGATGCCGCAGGCGCGCAGACCGCCCTCGACGGGGGTCGGCTCGAAGGGCGGCGACTTCCAGAGCGACGTGTCGCCCGGGGGCTGCACGTCGTAGTGGCTGTAGAGCAGGACGGTCGGCGCGCCGGGCTCGGGGGGCGGGATCTCGCCGAGGATCACGGGGGCGGTGTCCGGCAGGTCGAGCCGCTCCACGCGCGGGACACCGGCCTCGCGCAGCAGCCCGGCCACCAGGTCGTGGGCCTGCTCGACCGGCTCGGGCGGGAAACCGGGGAAGGCGATCGAGGGGATCGAGGCGAGCCGTTCGAGGTCGGCCCGCAACCCGTCCATCAGGCCGTCGACGGTGGCTTCGAAAGACGTCATGAGCAGCACCCCTGGGAGTCGTACGTCACGTTCGGACCGATTACCGCGATTCGTCCGGATTATCGGCGCCCGGGTTCAGCGGTTTCCGGACGGCTCGCCGGGAGCCGGGCGTACGGCCCAGGGGCAGGGCTAAGGTCGGCACATGGCTTCGGAGACTTCAGCGACAGGGGGCGGCGGGGCGGGCGGCGGCTCGGCGGGCGAAGGCTCGGTGCGCGTCGACAGCTGGATCTGGTCGGTCCGCCTCGTCAAGACCCGCTCGGCCGGCGCCGCCGCGTGCAAGGGCGGTCACGTCCGGGTCAACGGCGAGCGCGTCAAGCCCGCGTACGGCGTGCACGCGGGCGACGAGGTGCGGCTTCGGCACGCGGACGGCAGGGAACGGGTCGTCATCGTGAAGCGCCTCATCCGCAAGCGCGTGGGCGCGCCGGTCGCCGTCGAGTGCTACGTCGACAACTCACCGCCCCCGCCCCCCCGTGAGGCGGTCGCCCCCGCGGGCATCCGCGACCGGGGCGCGGGCCGCCCCACGAAACGTGACCGCCGCGAGATGGAGCGCCTCCGGACGCCGAGGCCCTGACCTCAGCCCACCGGGACCGCCCGCACCCATGTGCCGTCCTCCGTCAGGTACTTGTCGACTTTCAGGCCCGCCTCCGCGAGAGCCTCCTCGAACTGCTCCGGGGTGAGCGGGCGGGCGCGGAACGTCTGGGTCCACACGGCGTCCGGGAAGACGTACTCCGCGCGCACCTCGTTCACGCCGTCGCCGACCGGCTCGGCCGAGACGATCCGGACCGTGTAGCCGCCCGGGTCGACGCGCTCTCTCGGCAGGTTCGTGTGGTAGTCCTCGCCCTCCCGCTGGATCAGTACGCAGCCCTGGTCCGTGACGTGCTTCCGGCAGGCCCGCAGGATGCCGCGCCGCACCGCCCTGTCGCCGCTGTGCACGAGGAACGAGGCGAGCATCACCACGGGGAACTTCTCGTCCAGGTCGAGTTCCTCGATGGGGCTCCGCACCGTCCGCACCCCGCCGTCGAGCTCGGCGACCTTCTCCAGCATCTGCGGGGACTCGTCCACGGCCGTCACCCGGAAGCCGCGCTCCAGGAGCGGCCGGGTCACCCGTCCCGCGCCGCTGCCCAGTTCCAGGATGTGCGCCCCCGCCGGCACGGCACCCTCGATGACATCGGGCTCCTCCCCCACGGACAGGCGCGTGTACAGCTCGACCGCGCAGCCGTCCGGCGTGATCGCGCCGGGTCCCGTTCCCTCGTATCCCTCACGCATCTCCAGGTTCATGCCCGGCCAACGAAGCCCGTCACGGCGCCGTTCCCGGGCGTCCTCACCGCCCGGCCGCCTCCAGCGGGAACCAGCCATGCCCTCCGTACCAGTGGCCGCCCGCCCTCAGATGGTCGCCGACGGCCCTCTCCACCCTGGTCCGCCTGGGCAGTTCGGCCACGGGAAGGTCGCGGTCGCCGAAGACGAACGCGACGGGGTCGCCGTCCTGCGGCCGAGACCCACGGTCTTCGGCCAGGCGGAATCGCCGCTGGAAGCGGACGATGTTCGAATCGGCGGGCAGGTGGTCCCTCAGCTGCGGGTCGAGCAGCCAGGAGTGGCAGACGGCTGTCTCATAACGTTCCTCCGGGAAGTGGCGTGCGAAGAACTCCCGCGCCAGGGAGATCGACCGGTCGCAGGCCGCGGGCGTCAACGACCCCCGGAAGTCGGTGATGTGGACGTCCAGGCAGGGGTCGCCCGGTCCTGCCGGGTGTCCGGCAGCGGCCGCCGCGCCGCCCATGCGCTCGTCGAGGACCGCACGCTGGAACTGCAGCCGCCCCAGCTGGTAGAGCTCGCCGCGGAAGTGCAGGCCGTGCCACCCCGGTACGAGGAGGCCGCGCCCGCCGCGCGCCCTGCGGTGCACCGCCATATGGCGTCCGAGGTCGGCGAGGGTGCGGCGCGAGACGTCGTCGGGGATGCCGCGGCCGCGGTGGTACGCGCGCACGTGCTCCAGCGCCGCCACGTACACGTACACGAAGAAGCAGCGCCCGAGCTCGCCCCACGCCTCGGGCAGCGCAGGGAGGTGGCCGCCGCGGCCGACCGTCCCCATGTCGCGGACGACGGCGTCGACGCAGCGGTCGAGCAGCCACCGCGCCTCCGCATCGGCCCACAGACGGCCGCGCAGCGCCACGAGGGGGTTGATGTCCTCGTGCGGCACGGCGAGGTCGAGCAGCACCTCCGGCAGCTCGTCGGCGTCCGGAAGCACCGCCTCGGCCCGCGGCTCCCCCGCGCTCTCCAGGTCCCGGAGCCACGCGGCGAGCTTCTCGTCGGACCTGAGCGCTTCCAGCACGTTCCCACCCTCTTTATCCTGTAAAGGAGGAGATGACCTCTCATGATGCGCACAGGCAGTGAACCGGTGACCGCGCGCAGCCCCCTGCGGATGCGCCTGTGGTTCAGCGTATGGGGCCTGGTCTGGGCGGCCTTCGGGACCGCCGCGTTCGCCCTCACCGGGCGGACCGGGTGGGCGGTGGCGTGCGGGGTGCTGCTGGTCGTCGTCGCCGCCGATCTCGCGTGGGTGGTGCACCGGATGCGCCAGGGCCCGCACTACCAGCCGGGCAGGGACGTCCCGCCGTACGACCCGCCGCACGCCCCCTAGTCCGGCCCTCGCCCTCGTCGGCTCAGTCGTCGAAGCGGGCCGCCGCCAGGTACTCCGGCTGCGGGTCCAGGGCGGCCGCGAGCCGGAAGTGGCGGCGCGCCTGCTCGGGCCGCGCGCCGCGCTCGTAGGTGCGGGCGAGCGCGAAGTGCGCGAAGGCGTTGTCCGGCTCACGCTCCAGGACGATGCTGAACTCCAGCTCGGCGGCGCGCAGTTGCGCGGCGGCGAAGAAGGCGCGCGCCCGCAGCAGGCGGGCCGCCGTGTTCTCGGGGTGGGCGCCGATGACGGTGTCGAGCAGCTTCACCGCGCCGCGCGGATCCCGGGCGGCGAGGAGCTGCTCGGCCGCGCGGAAATCGATGACATGAGTCTCCGGGGTTATTTCGGGCACGCCGGACTCCTTCCCTCGCTTCCCCGTGTCAACGCCCGCCGCACCCCTGCCTATTCCGTACTCGCGCCCCACGCGCGCGGGCAGCCTCGGCACACCGCACCGACCCGCCCGCCTCAGCTGTGTGCCCGCCTCAGGCGTGTGCCCTTCTCAGGCGTGTGCCCTTCGCGTGAGGTCCGCCCACACCTCGCCGACCCGCTCCGCGAGGCCGTCCAGCGCGCCGTCGTTGTCGATCACGATGTCCGCGACGGCCAGCCGCTTCTCGCGGGTCGCCTGCGCGGCCATCCGCGCGCGGGCGTCCTGCTCGCTCATGCCGCGCAGCCGCACCAGGCGGTCCAGCTGGGTCCCGGGGCTCGCGTCGACGACGACCACGACGTCGTACAGCGGCGCGAGGCCGTTCTCGGCGAGCAGGGGCACGTCGTGGACGACCACCGCGTCGCCGGACGCGGACTGTTCGAGCTCGGCGGACCTGGCGCCGACGAGCGGGTGCACGATCGAGTTCAGGACGGCCAGCTTCTCCGCGTCGGCGAAGACGATCGCACCCAGCTTCGGCCGGTCCAGTGAGCCGTCCGGAGCGAGCACGTCCGGCCCGAAGGCCTCGACGACCGCCGCCAGTCCGGGAGTTCCCGGCTCCACCACCTCACGCGCGATCTTGTCCGCGTCGATCAGCACGGCACCGGACGCGACGAGCAGTCGCGACACTTCACTCTTGCCGGCGCCGATACCGCCGGTCAGGCCCACTTTCAGCATGACCGGCAGCTTAGGGCCTGTCCGTGGGGCGGGTGCCCGGCCGGGTGCTGGGCCCCGGCGTCACGCGTCGCCCTCCCGCTCGGCGAGGAAGCGCTCGAACTCGCGGCCGATCTCGTCGGCGGACGGGATGTCCACCGGCTCGGCGAGCATGTTGCCCCGGTCCTGCGCACCCGCCGCCGCGTCGTACTGGTGCTCCAGGCCCTGGACGAGCGCGACCAGTTCCTCGTCGCCCTCCTGGATCTGCCGGTCGATCTCCGTCTGCGTGCGGTGCGCCTCGGTGCGCAGTCCGTGCGCGACGGTGGGCAGCACCAGGCCGGTGGCGCCGGTGATCGCCTCCAGGACCGTGAGGGCCGCGTCGGGGTACGCGGAGCGCGCGATGTAGTGCGGGACGTGCGCGGCGACACCCAGCACGTCGTGACCGGCCTCCAGGAGGCGGTACTCCACCAGGGAGGCCGCGCTGCCGGGCACCTGGGCCTCGTCGAACGGGCTGCGGTGGCCCGGCACCAGGTCGGTGCGGTTGCCGTGCGGGGTGAGGCCCACGGGCCGGGTGTGCGGGACGCCCATGGGGATGCCGTGGAAGTTCACGGAGAGGCGCACGCCGAGCCGCTCCACGATCTGCTGGACGGCCTTGGCGAAACGCTCCCACTCGATGTCGGGCTCGGGCCCGGAGAGCAGCAGGAAGGGCGCGCCGGTGGCGTCCTGGAGGAGGCGGACGTCGAGCGTCGGCACCTCGTAGTCGCTCCAGCGGTCGCGCCGGAAGGTGAGCAGCGGGCGGCGGGCGCGGTAGTCGACGAGCCGGTCGTGGTCGAATCGCGCCACCACCTGCCCGGGAAGGCCGTCCGTGAGCCGCTCGACGATCTGGTCGCCGGTTTCGCCCGCGTCGATGTAGCCGTCGAAGTGGTAGAGCATGACCAGTCCGGCCGATTCCTGGGCGAGCGCCATGTCGACGACGGCGAGGCCCTTCGGCTCCCATGCGTACAAACCCTGCGGATCAAGCACTGTGACCGCTCCTCCTCGTGTTCGTAACGGAGAACGCACGCAGGGCCACGCGCATTCCCGCGTTCAAGCTCCTTCGCGGCCCGGACTAGTCCATACCTTGACGCGGACATGCCTCACCTCTACGTTCGCAACGTTCATATGAACGCCCTGTGTTCACGTACGAGAACCTCTGATCTCGACGGGAAGGTCACCCCCACATGCGCTCCCGATACCCCCTCCTCGCTGCCCTGCTCACGGCGGCCGCCGCCACAGCGATTCCGACCGCGACCGCCTCCGCCGCAGCGCCCGCCCGCACCATCGAGGTCTCCACTGCCGCCGAACTCAAGGCGGCGCTCACCGAGGCCTCCCCCGGCGACACGATCCACCTCGCCGACGGAACGTACTCCGGGAACTTCAAGACCACCGTGGCGGCGAGCGCCGGCTCCCGCATCACGCTGACCGGTTCGCCGAAGGCGGTGCTCGAGGCGGGCGGCGGCTACGGCCTGCACCTGAACGGCGCCGCGTACTGGACGGTGAAGGGCATCACCGTCACCGGCGGCCAGAAGGGCATCATGATCGACTCCGCGAGGGGCGTCGTCCTGGACACCGTCACGGTCCACGGCCTCGACATGGAGGGCGTCCACTTCCGTAAGTCGAGCCGCGACGGCGTGATCAAGAACTCGCGCATCCACGACACCGGGAACGACGGGCGCGGCATGGGAGAGGGCGTCTACGTAGGCACCGCCAACACGCTCTCCGACAAGAGCGACAACGTCCAGATCCTCGGCAACACCATCGGCCCGGACGTGGGCGGCGAGGCGGTCGACCTCAAGGAGGGCACCACCGGCGGCAGAGTCGCGGGCAACACCTTCGACGGCAAGGGCCTGACCGGCAACCACTACGACGACTCGTGGATCGACGTGAAGGGCAACAACTACGTCATCGAGAACAACACTGGCAGGAACACCACGAACAACGGCTACGAGACCCACACCCAGCAGTCCGGCTGGGGCTGCGGCACGGTCTTCCGCGGCAACAGGTCGACCCTGACGGGCGCGACGGGCGACAAGCGACTGGCCATCAACGTGACCAACCACAGCGACAGCTGTAGGACGACGGTCTACGCCAGCAACACGGTGACCGGCGGCCGGGGCCTGACGAACATCCCCGTCACCCCGTAGGGGGCAAGTCCCGCAGGGGACGAGCCCTGCAGGGGCGCGGGGAACTGCGCGCCCAGCCCCCACAGACCCGCACCCGAACCAAAACGCGCTGCGGGCCCGCACCCCCGAAGGGATGCGGGCCCGCAGTGTTCAGCTACAACCGCCTAGAGGCGAGCCTCAGCTCTGGCCGCCGGCAAGCTTCTCGCGAAGCGCGGCGAGCGCCTCGTCCGAAGCCAGGGCGCCGGAGTTGTCGTCCGACTCCGAGGAGTACGAACCGCCGCCGCCACCGCTGGACGCGGCCGGAGCGGCGCCGGCCGGAGCCGCCGCACCCTCGGCCTCGGCCTGGGCGTCGGCCTCGCGCGACTTGATGACCTGAGCCTGGTGCTGCTCGAAGCGCGTCTGCGCCTCGGCGTACTGGGTCTCCCAGGCCTCGCGCTGGGTCTCGTAGCCCTCGAGCCAGTCGTTGGTCTCGGGGTCGAAGCCCTCGGGGTAGATGTAGTTGCCCTGGTCGTCGTAGGACGCGGCCATGCCGTACAGGGTCGGGTCGAACTCGACGGCCGACGGGTCGGCGCCGAAGGACTCGTTGGCCTGCTTCAGCGACAGCGAGATCCGGCGACGCTCGAGGTCGATGTCGATGACCTTGACGAAGATCTCGTCGTTGACCTGGACGACCTGCTCCGGGATCTCCACGTGGCGCTCGGCCAGCTCGGAGATGTGGACCAGGCCCTCGATGCCCTCGTCGACGCGCACGAACGCACCGAACGGAACGAGCTTGGTGACCTTACCGGGAACGACCTGCCCGATCTGGTGCGTGCGGGCGAACTGCTGCCACGGGTCTTCCTGCGTCGCCTTGAGCGACAGGGAGACACGCTCGCGGTCCATGTCCACGTCGAGAACCTCGACGGTGACTTCCTGGCCGACCTCGACAACCTCGGAGGGGTGGTCGATGTGCTTCCAGGAAAGCTCGGACACGTGGACGAGACCGTCGACGCCACCGAGGTCCACGAACGCACCGAAGTTGACGATCGAGGAAACGACGCCGGAGCGGACCTGGCCCTTCTGCAGGGTCGTGAGGAACGTCTGGCGGACCTCGCTCTGGGTCTGCTCGAGCCAGGCACGGCGGGACAGGACCACGTTGTTGCGGTTCTTGTCCAGCTCGATGATCTTGGCCTCGAGCTCCTTGCCCACGTAGGGCTGGAGGTCGCGGACGCGGCGCATCTCGACGAGGGAAGCCGGCAGGAAGCCACGGAGGCCGATGTCGAGGATGAGACCACCCTTGACGACCTCGATGACGGTACCGGTGACGATGCCGTCTTCTTCCTTGATCTTCTCGATCGTGCCCCAGGCACGCTCGTACTGAGCGCGCTTCTTGGACAGGATCAGACGGCCTTCCTTGTCCTCCTTCTGGAGAACCAGGGCCTCGATCTCGTCGCCGACCTTGACGACCTCGTTCGGGTCGACGTCGTGCTTGATCGAGAGCTCGCGGCTCGGGATGACGCCTTCGGTCTTGTAACCGATGTCGAGCAGGACCTCGTCCCGGTCGACCTTCACGATGACGCCGTCGACGATGTCGCCGTCGTTGAAATACTTGATCGTCTCGTCGATCGCGGCGAGGAAGGCTTCCTCGTTACCGATGTCGTTGACCGCTACCTGCGGGGTGGTGGCGGTGGTCTCGGTGCTGCTCGTCATGTGGGTTAGGGCTCCGGTACGGACATTGAAGTCGTAGGTACTGCAACGCCGGGAGCCGATTTCGCTCTGCAGAAGCCGGACAGCCTAGGAAGCGCGACTTCCGCGAAACGGAAGGCGCCTCGACAACCGAGGGGACATACAACAGACGCGAGCGCAGCCTGCTATGTCTGAGGAGCGCAGGCTCGCAGCGCAACTTGTAGCATACGGGGGCAGCCGGAAAGGGTCAATGCGCGAAGGCGCACACCCGGGGCGGATCGCCACATATCCGGCACAAAACCTGTCGCCTGAGGCCACACGGGCCGTACCGCGCCCCCTTCGCGCCGAGGTTCGACGGAAGACACGGAAGATTACGACGATGGAGCCGATCATCCAAGAGTCCGACCTGCCCGAGCCCGAGGCCACCAGGCGTGACGCCGACGTCACGGAGAGCAGCCGCGCGAACCGCGGCTGGTGGGACCGGAACGCGGACGAGTACCAGATCGAGCACGGCACGTTCCTCGGGGACGACCGCTTCGTGTGGGGGCCCGAGGGGCTCGACGAGGTGGAGGCGGAGCTGCTCGGTCCGCCCGAGGACCTCAAGGACAAGGACATCCTGGAGATCGGCGCCGGCGCCGCGCAGTGCTCGCGCTGGCTGGTCTCGCAGGGCGCCCGTCCCGTGGCGCTCGACCTCTCGCACCGCCAGCTCCAGCACGCGCTGCGCATCGGCGGGAACGTACCGCTGGTGCAGGCCGACGCGGGAGTGCTGCCCTTCAAGGACGGCTCCTTCGACCTCGTCTGCTCCGCCTATGGCGTGATGCCGTTCGTGGCCGACCCGGTGCAGGTCCTCGAGGAGGTGCGCCGGGTGCTGCGGCCCGGCGGGCGGTTCGTCTTCTCCGCGACCCACCCGATCCGCTGGGCGTTCCCGGACGAGCCGGGTCCGGAGGGCCTCTCCGTAGCGGCCTCCTACTTCGACCGCACTCCTTATGTGGAGCAGGACGACGAGGGCTACGCCGTATACGTGGAGCACCACAGGACGATCGGCGACCGGGTGCGGGACATCGTGGCCGCCGGGCTCCGGCTCGTCGACATCGTGGAGCCGGAGTGGCCCGCCTGGAACACCCAGGAGTGGGGCGGCTGGTCCCCGCTGCGCGGAAACCTGATCCCGGGGACGGCCATTTACGTGTGCGTACGAGACTGAGCGGGTGATCCGTAACCACGCAGCTCTGGACCTTCCCGTACGTGACGCGCTGCCCGGTCTCTCCGCCGCTCTGGAGGGGCCGGGCAGCGCGGTGCTCTGCGCGCCGCCCGGCACGGGCAAGACGACGCTGGTGCCGCTGGCGCTCGCGGGCCTGGTCGACGTGCCGGGCGCCCATGACGGCGTACGTCGCGTCGTCGTCGCAGAGCCGCGCCGGATCGCCGCCCGGGCCGCCGCGCGGCGGATGGCGTGGCTGCTCGGCGAGAAGGTGGGCGGGAGCGTCGGCTACACCGTGCGCGGTGAGCGCGTGGTGAGCGCGTGGTGAGCGCCTCCACGCGCGTGGAGGTCGTGACGACGGGCGTCCTGCTGCAACGGCTGCAGCGGGACCAGGAACTCGCCTGCGTGGACGTCGTCATCCTCGACGAGTGCCACGAACGGCATCTGGACGCGGACACGGTGGCGGCGTTCCTGGTGGACGTGCGGGCGGCGCTGCGGCCCGAACTGCGCCTGGTGGCGGCGTCCGCGACGACCGACGCGGAGGGCTGGGCCCGCGTCCTCGGGGACGCGCCCGTGGTGGAGGCGCGGGGCACCGCGCACCCCGTGGAGGTCGTGTGGGCGCCGCCGGGGCGCGAGGTGCGGCCGCCGCACGGGATGCGGGTCGATCCGGCGCTGCTGACCCATGTGGCGTCGGTGGTGCGCAGGGCGCTGGCCGAGCGGGACGGGGACGTCCTGTGCTTCCTTCCGGGGGTCGGCGAGATCGCGCGGGTGGCCGGGCAGTTGACGGGCCTCGACGGTGTGGAGGTGCTGCAGGTGCACGGGCGGGCCCCGGCCGCGGTGCAGGACGCGGTGCTCGCCGGGTCGGACGGTCGGCGGGTGGTGCTCGCCACCTCGGTGGCGGAGTCGTCGTTGACGGTGCCCGGGGTGCGGGTGGTCGTGGACTCCGGTCTCGCCCGGGAGCCGCGGGTCGACCACGCGCGCGGTCTGAGCGCGCTGACGACGGTGCGGGCCTCGCAGGCGTCGGGGCGGCAGCGGGCGGGACGGGCCGGGCGTGAGGCGCCGGGCGCGGTGTACCGGTGCTGGGCGGAGGCCGAGGACGGACGTCTGCCGCGTTTTCCCGCCCCCGAGATCAAGGTGGCCGACCTGGCGGCGTTCGCGCTGCAGGCGGCGTGCTGGGGCGATCCTGACGCCTGCGGGCTCGCCTTCCTCGATCCGCCGCCGGGCGGCGCGATGGCGGCGGCGCGGGACGTCCTGGTGGCGGTCGGCGCGGTGGAGGCGGGCACGGGCCGTGCCACGGAGCGGGGCACGCGGATGTCCCGGGTGGGCCTGCATCCCCGCCTGGCGCGTGCCCTGCTGGACGCGGCGCCGCTCGTCGGCGCGCGCCGGGCGGCGGAGGCGGTGGCGCTGCTGAGCGAGGAGCCGCCGCGTGAGTACGGCGACGACCTCGCGGGCGCCTGGCGGTCCGCGCGGCGCGGCCAGGATGCCTACGGGGCACGGTGGCGGGCCGAGGCCAGGCGCCTCGCCTCGGCCGCGCCCGGCGGGTCCGCCGAGGGCGGCGGCGGCAGCGACGAGCACGTCGCCGGTCTGGTGGCCGCTCTCGCGTTTCCGGAGCGGGTGGCCCGGAGGGTGGGCGGCGGCACGTACCTCATGGCGGGCGGGACCCGGGCCGAGGTGCGGCAGGGGTCCGCGGCGGCCGGGGCCCGGTGGCTCGCCGTGGCCGTGGCCGACCGGCCGGTGGGCGCGGGCCACGCGCGCGTGCTCCTGGCCGGGCACATCGACGAGGACGTCGCCCGCGCCGCCGCCGCACCGCTGTACTCCGAAGGTGACGACGTGGCCTGGAGCGGCGGCGAGCTCGTGGCGCGGCACGTGGAGCGGCTGGGCGCCGTGGAGTTGGCCGTACGTCCTCTGAAGAAGCCCGATCCTCATCTGGTGCGTCAGGCGCTGCTGACCGGGTTGCGGGAGGAGGGGACCGGGCTCCTGAAGTGGTCCCGGGGGGCGCGGGAGCTGCGGGAGCGGCTGGCGTTCCTGCACCGCCACGTCGGGGCGCCCTGGCCCGACGTATCGGAGAGCGCCCTGCACGCGCGCGTGGACGAATGGCTGGAGCCCGAGCTGTCGCGGGCCCGGCGCCGGGCCGACCTGGCGGGGATCGACGCCGGGCAGGCCCTTGGCCGGCTCCTGCCGTGGGCGATGGGCGAGGCCACCCGCCTGGACGAGCTCGCTCCGGAGCGCCTCGAAGTGCCGAGCGGGTCGCGGATCAGGGTCGACTACTCCGACCCGGAACAGCCGGTCCTCGCCGTCAAGTTGCAGGAGATGTTCGGCCTCGCCGAGACGCCGGGGATCGCGGACGGCCGCGTACCGGTGCTCGTGCACCTGCTGTCGCCCGCGGGCCGCCCCGCGGCCGTCACCGCCGACCTCGCCTCGTTCTGGCGGAACGGCTACCGCGCGGTCCGCGCCGACCTCCGCGGCCGCTACCCGAAGCATCCGTGGCCGGAGGACCCGGCGGCGGCCGAGCCGACCCGGTACACCAAGGCCCGTCAGGCGGAACGGGGCGGCGGCTCCTAGGCGTTGACCGGTTCCGGTTCGGGGTCGTTCTCCGTGGTCGGCGCCGGGTCGCCGGGCCTGCGGCTGCGGGCCTCAAGCCAGAGGGAGAGGGCCAGGAGGAGGATGCCGAGGGTCAGGAAGCCCCAGGGGAGGTACGACGTCAGCAGGAGGACCAGGACGCGTTGGGACTTGACCAGGTCGACGGTGTCCTTGATGTAGTCCTCACGCATCTTCACGTGTCCGGAGAAGACGGTGACCTTGTCGCGGTCGCCCAGGAGGGTGCCGCCGCGGAGTTCGTTGTTCTGGATCTCCTCTCCGTAGACGGGTGCTCCGGTGGTCGGCTCGACCCAGAACTTGCGGACCGTGGTGTACCAGCGGGTGGTTCCGGTCTTGGCGAGGGACTCCGGAGTGATGCCTTTGACGGGCATCGTCTTGGGGAAGGGCACCTTGGTCCAGGGGATGGTCTGCTCGAAGTAGTAGACCTTCAGGCCGCGGAAGTTCTGGGTGCCCTTGTAGTGGATGGGGCGGGTGATGCGGGCCTGCGCGTCGAAGTACTCGTAGTCGCGCTTTTCGGTGAGGAAGGGCCACTTGAACTCGATGCCGTCGCGTTTGACCGGGTCCCCGTCGACGGCCTCCCCTGTGGCGTGCACGGGTTCCTGGCTGTGCGCGTCGAAGATGTAGCGCTCGGGAATCTTGGAGACCATCTTGCCGTCGGCGTCCTGGACGTAGGAGAGGGCGTCCCAGACCACGACGTCGCGGTCCGCCGTCTTCTCGATCTTCTCGGAGGCCTCCACGTTGCCCTTGAGGGTCTGCACGATGGTGACCTTGTCGATCTTCTCGGCCTTCATGGAGCCGTAGTCGATGAGGGTCGGTCCTTCCGCCTCCAGGACCGCCTCCTGGTACTGGCTCGGCGGGATCTTCGCGAGCCGCGGAAAGGCGTACCAGCGCATGAGCGGGGACATGGCCGTGCAGAACACGGCGAAGGCGAGCAGGACGAGGCTTGCCTTGCGGCGCATCGCGGCGGCCCTCCCTACGTCTATGGGTGCTTGGGGACAGTGGTGAGGAGCGGCTCGGGGGACGTCTCGCCGGGCGGGGCGCCGATCGCCGTGATCGTCAGGACCAGGGCGAGCGCGACGACGAGGCCGGTCGCGGCGGCGATGAGGGCGCGCATGCGGGGCCTCCCGGTACGGCTTGCGGCCGGAACTGATAGGTCGTCAGGGCGGGCACCGTAGCAACGGACGGGCGAGATGAGAACACGTTGCACAACGCGGACCGCCCCTCCGCCGTGGGTGGCGGAGGGGCGGTACGGGTGATCGGGGCGGTCGTGGCTTCCCGACCGGTCCAGGGCCTAGGCGCCGGGAGACGCGCTCGGGGTGGCGCCCGGCGAGGCGCTCGCCGAGTCCGTCGGCGTGGGCGTCGTGTCGGGCTCCGTCGCGGACACCTTCAGTTCGACGGTGAGGGCGGCGCCGCCGGCGGTCACGATGCGCAGCAGATACGTGCCCGCCGCGTCG
This sequence comes from Streptomyces sp. NPDC093510, assembly GCF_040683555.1. Taxonomy (NCBI): domain Bacteria; kingdom Bacillati; phylum Actinomycetota; class Actinomycetes; order Kitasatosporales; family Streptomycetaceae; genus Streptomyces; species Streptomyces sp. NPDC093510. Next base: position 205,724 of record NZ_JBFBEE010000004.1, on the reverse strand, counting down.
TCCGCGTACATCTTCGGGAGCTTCAGCACGCCGTTCGCGTCGGTCTTCAGGCCCTTGAGAGTGCGGACCGGCTTGCCGTCCGCGCCCTTGAAGTAGGGGCCCTTGTCGTTGGCCGTCGCGTCCGACGCCGACTTGATCATCATGGCGTCGGCCGCGACCCCACCGGCCGCCCTGCCCCGGTACGTCGCCTTGACCTCGACCTGGTCAGCGAACTCCTTGCCCGGCTCGCAGACCAGCGCCTTGTCGCTGGTCCTGACGAGCGCGTCGGCCTGGCGCGCCGTGACCTCCGCGGTGAAGTCGAGGCCCGGCAGCGAACGGTCCACGACCGTGGCCCGCACGGTGAACTCGCCGGCCTCCTCGCCCGCTTCGAGCACCGGGGCGGTGGCCTTGCCGGTGGCGCCCGTGGTGACGGTGACGCTCTTCGCGCCGCCGTCGAAGCGGGTGTCCGTGTCACCGACGATCGTGAACTTCACCTTGGCCTTGGCCACGGCCGAACCCGACTTGGACACCGCGCGCACCTCGACGCGCTCGGCGAAGGCGTCGCCCGCCGTCGCGGTGAGCGTGCCGGTCCCGGCGTTCGCCAGGCGGGCCACCCGCTCGGCCGGCGAGGGGCTGGGCTTCTCGGAGCCGTCGCCCCCGCCCGGCCCGGGCTTGGTGCCGCCGCCGTTGTTGTTGCCGCCGTTGTTGTTGCCGCCGTTGTTGCCGGGCTCGTCCTTGCCGGGGTCCGGCTTCGGCTTGGCGGGGGGCTTCGGCGAGGCGGAACCCGGCGTCTTCGGGCTCGGGCTGACGCCGGGGAAGCGGCTGTCGCTGCGGTCGTCCGGCAGGACACCCTTGCCGTCGGGGACCTCGTGGCTGTTCGTGCGGTAGTACTCCAGCCACGACAGGACCGTGTTCAGGTACTCCGTAGAGCGGTTGTAGCTGAGGATCGCCTTGTGCAGGTCGGCCTCGACGGCCAGGTCCCGGCCGTTCGCGCACAGGTAGTGGGCCGCGGCGAGCGCCGCGTCGTAGATGTTGTTGGGGTCCTTCTGGCCGTCGTTGTTGCCGTCACGGCCCGAGGTGGCCCATGTCGACGGGATGAACTGCATCGGCCCGACCGCGCGGTCGTGCGTGCTGTCGCCGTCGTACGCGCCCTTGTCGGTGTCGGTGATCTTGGCGAAGCCGTTGCCGTTCAGGACGGGACCGAGGATCGGCTTGAGCGTCGTGCCGTTCGCGTCGACACGGCCGCCGCGGGCGTGGCCCGACTCGACCTTGCCGATCGCGGCGAGCAGCTGCCAGGGCAGGTTGCAGCCCGGCTTGTCGGCGGCGACCGCGACCTCCGCCTTCTTGTACGCGTCCAGGACCGTGGCCGGCACGCCCGCCTCGGCCTCCTTGTCACCGCCGTTCGGCGGGACGGGGCTCTGCAGGGGCGGCAGGTCGGTGTAGTACGGGGAGTCACCGGTCGCCGAATCGCCGGACGGCGGTGGAGTGTCCGAAGCACCCGCCGCCTGCCCGTCCCGCGGTACGTCCGTCACCCCCGGGGCCTGCGACGCGGCGAGGGCCGCCACCGCCGCCGCGGCCACCGCGGCGGTCACCGTTCCTCTGCGCAGCCGCCTGCCGAATACCGGCGCCATGACCGAGCCACCCCTCCCCTTTGACGACTGTTGCGCGCCGTCCCCACCCCCGTGCACGCTTTTTCTGCACGTACACGCCTACCTTCGCACGCGCGACTCTCAGTGGGTCGACTCAGGCGACACTACGACAACTTCGCGCGCCCAGGCACCCGTTCGTGCCCGGTTTTTACCGGTTGGCTCAACCACCGCGACAGGTCTGTTACGCAGGGGGTTCCCGGTCCTTGCCCTCCGCGGGCGCCGAGCCGTCCGGGACCTCGCTGATCTCGCTCTCCGGCGTCAGCGGCCGGCCCACGCCACGGCCCTTGTTCAGGCCGCGGTGCACGGCCTGCGCGATGCGCTCGATGGTCCGCACCCCGTACGCCATCGAAGGGTTGTCGTGCGAGAGGACGACGATGCGGTACGTGCGGCCGCCGCCGGTGAACGCGCCGACGCTGTGCACACGCCAGCCGTGCGTGGCCCGCGGCAGCCAGCCGTTCTTGAGGTGCGCGCGGACACCGCGCGGCATCCCCGCGGGCACCCCCCAGCGCTGGTCGCGCCGCACCTCGGCCATCTGCCGCAGCCCGTACGCCCGCGAACCCGGCCGGAGAACGTCATGGGCCCCCGTCAACACGCCGAGCAGCCGCAGTTGGTCGGCCGCGGTGGTGCCCGTCAGGCCCCAACGCCCGTACGAACCAAGGGTGGTCGCCGTGGTGCCGACGCGGCGCAGGAAGCGGGCGAGGTAGGAGTACCCGAGGTCGCTCCACAGCCGCTGCGCCGCGACATTGTCCGACGTGGTGATCATGGGACGGATACGGCGGTGCTCCCAGCCGGTGAGACCGCGCCGCCACTCCTGCGCGCGGCGCAGCGCCGCCTCCATCATCAGCACCTTGGCGACGCTCGCCGAGTCGTAGCGGCGCCGGCTCGCGAGTTCGCAGACGAGGCCGGTACGGGTGTCGTGCACGGCCACGGACACGGTGCCGGCGCGGGACGACAACGCCGCCCTGATGTCCTGCGACATCCGGGCGGCGAGGGTACGGTCACGGCCCGCCGTGCAGAGCGCCGCACCCTGCGGGTGGCCGGCTTCGGCGGCGGTTGCCGGTATGGGGGCCAGAAGGGCCGTAGTGAGCGCCGCGGCGACAGCCGTCCGGCACTTTCGCAGGTGAGGGGCCATGCGCTCATCCTGACCCGCCCCTTCGCAGGGGGGCGCTCTGCCGGGGGCCACGCGAGTGAGACGCCGCTGCGCTCGGCTTGGGCGGACTCCGTTGCGGTGCCGCGTGCCGCGTGCGCGGGCAAGGGCAAGGGCTTGGGGCGGGGGCTTGGGGCGGGGGCGGTTTCGTTGCGTCTGCGGGTCCGCTGTGGTTGCTCGCGCAGTTCCCCGCGCCCCTAAAAACACCCCCCGCGCCGCCTTCAGGGACGCGAGAAACTGCGCGACCAGCCACCCTTCTTTTAGGGGCGCGGGGAACTGCGCGACCAGCCACCACGCACCCGCAGCACACGGACAGGCCGACACACCCACCCACCCCTCAGGGGCGCGAGGAACTGCGCGACCAGCCACCGCGCGCCCGCAGCAGGCGAAGAGGTGGGCGCCCCCGAGCAGACCAGCCGGGCGCGGCGGCGGGGCCGGTAGTCGGGCGGGGCCCCGCCCGGGAGGGCAGACCGTTTCGCCGCCCGCCAGGGCTAGTGCGCGGCGGACTCCCAGTCCGCCCCCACGCCCACCGACACATCCAGCGGCGCCCGCAGGGCCACCGCTCCCGCCATTTCCCTGCGGACCAGCTCCTCCACCTTCGCCCGCTCGCCCGGAGCGATCTCCAGGACGATTTCGTCGTGGACCTGGAGCAGCATGCGGGAGTCGAGCTTCGCCGCGGTGAGCGCCCCGTGCACGTTCAGCATGGCGATCTTGACGATGTCCGCCGCCGTGCCCTGGATCGGCGCGTTCAGAGCCATCCGCTCGGCCATCTCGCGCCGCTGGCGGTTGTCGCTGTTGAGGTCGGGGAGATAGCGGCGACGGCCGAGCATCGTCTCCGTGTAGCCCGTGGCGCGGGCCTCGTCGACCGCGCGGCGCAGATAGTCACGTACACCGCCGAACCGTTCGAAGTACGTGTCCATCAGCGCGCGCGCCTCGCCCGCGTCGATGTTCAGCTGCTGGGAGAGGCCGAACGCGGACAGCCCGTACGCCAAGCCGTACGACATCGCCTTGATCTTGCGCCGCATCTCCGCGTCGACGGCGGAACCGTCCACGTTGAACACCTGGGAGGCGACCGTCGTGTGCAGGTCCTCGCCGGACGTGAACGCCTCCAGGAGGCCCTCGTCCTCGGAGAGGTGCGCCATCACACGCAGTTCGATCTGGCTGTAGTCCGCGGTCATGAGGGACTCGAAGCCCTCGCCGACGACGAAGCCGCGGCGGATGGCCCGGCCCTCGTCCGTACGGACCGGGATGTTCTGCAGGTTCGGCTCCGTGGAGGAGAGCCGGCCCGTCGCCGCCACCGTCTGGTTGAAGGTGGTGTGGATGCGGCCGTCCGCGGCGATCGACTTGATCAGGCCCTCGACGGTGACGCGCAGCTTCGCCTGCTCGCGGTGGCGGAGCATGATGACCGGCAGCTCGTTCTCCGTCTGGGCCGCGAGCCAGGCCAACGCGTCCGCGTCCGTGGTGTACCCGGTCTTCGTCTTCTTCGTCTTGGGGAGGTTCAGCTCGCCGAAGAGGACTTCCTGGAGCTGCTTGGGCGAGCCCAGGTTGAACTCGTGGCCGGCCGCCGCGTGCGCCTCCTTCACGGCCTGCTGCACCGCGCCGGCGAACTGCTGCTCCATCGACTCCAGGTGCGCGCGGTCAGCGGCGATGCCGTGCCGCTCCAGGCGGGCGAGCAGCGCGGAGGTGGGCAGCTCGATGTCGGCCAGCAGGTCGCTCGCGCCGACCTCCGTCAGCTTCTCGCCGAAGGCCGTGCCCAGGTCGAGGATGGTGCGGGCCTGCGACATCAGGGAGTCGGCCTCGGCCCGGTCGTCCTCCTCCGTACCGAAGGCGAGCTGTCCGTCGGCGGCGGAGGCGGGCGCCAGCTCACGCCCCAGGTACTCCAGGGACAGCGCGTCCAGGGCGAAGGAGCGGCGGCCCGGCTTCACCAGGTACGCGGCGAGGGCCGTGTCCATGGTGACGCCGTCCACCGTCCAGCCGTGCTCCGGGAAGACCCGCATCGCACCCTTGGCGTTGTGCAGCACCTTCGGCTTGGCGGGGTCGGAGATCCAGGCCGCAAAGGCGTTCTCGTCGGCCTCGTCCAAAGCCGACGGATCGAACCAGGCGGCCGCCCCGCCCGCCGCGGCCAGCGCCACCTCGGTGACCGCGCCTGTGCCGAGCTGCCAGGTGTCGACCGTGGCCACACCGAGAATCGCGTTGCCGTGCTCGGACAGCCACGGGGCCAGCTCGCCCGCGCCGAGCACCACACCGTCCAGCTCCACGCCCGGCTCGGCCGGGGTCTGCTCGGCCTCCTCCGCGCCCGGGTCGACGGCGAGCAGCCGCTCCCGGAGCGAGGGGTTACGGATCTCCAGGGTGTCCAGGACCATCGCGAGCGCCGTACGGTCGTACGCCGCGCGCTCCAGGTCGGCGACCGTCTTCGGGAGTTCGACGTCGCGGACCATCTCGGTCAGGCGGCGGTTGAGCTTGACCGATTCCAGGTGGTCGCGGAAGTTCTGCCCGGCCTTGCCCTTGACCTCCTCGGCCCGCTCGACGAGGTCGGCGAACGAACCGAACTGGTTGATCCACTTCGCGGCCGTCTTCTCACCGACACCGGGGATGCCGGGCAGGTTGTCCGACGGGTCGCCGCGCAGCGCCGCGAAGTCCGGGTACTGACCGGGCGTGAGGCCGTACTTCTCGAAGACCTTCTCCGGAGTGAAACGCGTCAGCTCCGAGACGCCCTTCGTCGGATACAGCACCGTCACATGGTCGGTGATCAGCTGGAAGGAGTCACGGTCACCCGTGACGATCAGCACGTCGAAGCCGGCCGCCTCCGCCTGCGTGGCCAGCGTCGCGATGACGTCGTCCGCCTCGAAGCCGTCCACCGCGAAACGCACCGCGTGCATCGCGTCGAGCATCTCGCCGATCAGCTCGACCTGCCCCTTGAACTCGTCCGGGGTCTTCGAGCGGTTCGCCTTGTACTCGGGGAACTCCTCGGAGCGCCACGTCTTGCGCGACACGTCGAACGCCACCGCGAAGTGCGTGGGCGCCTCGTCGCGCAGCGTGTTCGCCAGCATCGACGCGAAGCCGTAGATCGCGTTCGTCGGCTGGCCCGTCGCCGTCGTGAAATTCTCCGCGGGCAGCGCGAAGAACGCCCGGTACGCCAGGGAGTGCCCGTCCATGAGCATCAGGCGCGGGCGCTGCTCACCGCCCGCCGGCCGGCCCTTCGTCGCCGCGGTCTCGGACTTCTTCTTCGATGCTGTTTCTGCCACGTCCCCGATCCTGCCACGCCCCACTGACAGTCCGGTCCCACGCGGCCCCGCCCCGGGGCACTGTCACCGTCGCGTGGGAGTATCGGAGACGTAGCTCACGCACGTGCTCGAAGGGGAGCCGACCATGGCAAGCAAGCCGCCCAAGGGCGATCCGGTCCAGGACGCGCCGCAGGTCGCCGAGGCCCAGCACGCGGCGGCGGGACTGCCCGCCATCGGTCACACACTGCGCATGGCACAGCAGCAGATGGGCGTGCGCCGCACCGCCCTCACCCTGCTCCGCGTCAATCAGAAGGACGGCTTCGACTGCCCCGGCTGCGCCTGGCCCGAGCCGGACCACCGCCACAAGGCGGAGTTCTGCGAGAACGGCGCGAAGGCCGTCGCCGAGGAAGCCACGCTGCGCCGCGTCACCCCGGACTTCTTCGCCGCGCACCCCGTCACCGACCTCGCCACCCGTAGTGGGTACTGGCTGGGGCAGCAGGGCCGCATCACCCACCCCATGTACCTGGCGGAGGACGCCGAGAGGTACGAGCCCGTGTCCTGGGAGCGGGCCTTCGACATCATCGCCGAGGAGATCGCGGCCCTCGACTCCCCCGACGAGTCCGTCTTCTACACCTCGGGCCGCACCAGCAACGAAGCGGCGTTCCTGTACCAGCTGTTCGCCCGCGAGCTCGGCACGAACAACCTCCCCGACTGCTCGAACATGTGCCACGAGTCGTCCGGCTCCGCGCTCACCGAGACGATCGGCGTCGGCAAGGGCAGCGTCCTCCTGGAGGACCTCCACAAATCGGACCTGATCATCGTCGCCGGACAGAACCCGGGCACGAACCACCCGCGCATGCTCTCCGCCCTGGAGAAGGCGAAGAACAACGGCGCGAAGATCATCACGGTCAATCCGCTGCCCGAGGCGGGCCTGGAGCGCTTCAAGAACCCGCAGACCGCACAGGGCATGCTCAAGGGCACCGCCCTCACCGACCTGTTCCTCCAGATCCGCCTCGGCGGCGACCAGGCCCTCTTCCGCCTCCTCAACAAACTCATCCTGGAGACCGAGGGAGCCGTCGACGAGGAGTTCGTCCGCGAACACACCCATGGCTACGAAGAGTTCGTCCGGGCCGCACGGGACGCCGACTGGGACGAGACGCTGCGGGCCACCGGCCTGACCCGCGACCGCATCGAGGACGCCCTGCGCATGGTGCTCGCCTCGAAGCGCACCGTCGTGTGCTGGGCCATGGGCCTCACCCAGCACAAGCACGCCGTCCCCACCATCCGCGAGGTCGTCAACTTCCTGCTGCTGCGCGGCAACATCGGCCGCACCGGCGCGGGCGTCTGCCCCGTGCGCGGCCACTCGAACGTGCAGGGCGACCGCACCATGGGCATCTTCGAACGGCCCGCGCCCGCCTTCCTCGACGCCCTGGAGAAGGAGTTCGGCTTCGCGCCGCCCCGCCACCACGGCCTGGACGTCGTCCGCGCCATCAAGGCCCTGCGCGACGGCGACGCGAAGGTGTTCTTCGCGATGGGAGGCAACTTCGTCGCCGCCTCCCCCGACACCGACGTCACCGAAGCTGCCATGCGCCGCGCGCGCCTCACCGTGCACGTCTCCACCAAGCTCAACCGCTCGCACGCCGTCACGGGCGCCCGCGCCCTGATCCTGCCGACGCTCGGCCGCACCGAGCGCGACCTCCAGGGCAGCGGTGAGCAGGTCGTGACCGTCGAGGACTCCATGGGCATGGTCCACGCCTCCCGCGGCCGCCTGGAGCCCGCGAGCGACCAGCTGCTGTCCGAACCCGCCATCGTGTGCCGCCTGGCCCGCCGCGTCCTCGGCAGCGCCTCCCGCACACCGTGGGAGGAGTTCGAGAAGGACTACGCCACCGTGCGCGACCGCATCGCGCGCGTGGTCCCCGGCTTCGAGGACTTCAACGCCAAGATCGCCCGCCCCGGCGGCTTCACCTTGCCCCACGCCCCACGCGACGAGCGCCGCTTCCCCACGGCCACCGGCAAGGCCAACTTCACGGCCGCACCGGTCGAGTACCCCGCCGTCCCGAAGGGACGGCTGCTGCTGCAGACCCTGCGCTCCCACGACCAGTACAACACCACGATCTACGGCCTCGACGACCGCTACCGCGGCATCAAGAACGGCCGCCGCGTGGTCCTGATCCACCCCGACGACGCCGCGGACCTCGGCCTCGCCGACGGGACGTACGCCGACCTCGTCAGCGAGTGGCAGGACGGCATCGAGCGCCGCGCGCCGGGCTTCCGCGTCGTGCACTACCCGACGGCACGCGGCTGCGCCGCCGCCTACTACCCCGAGACCAACGTCCTGGTGCCGCTGGACGCCACCGCGGACACCAGCAACACCCCTGCCAGCAAGTCCGTCGTCGTACGCCTGGAACAATCGGCGATCGACTGAGCGTTTGCTCAGCGACAGGTGACGCGTGTGACGACGAACGAACGGAGCCGGGCCCCATGGGCGAGCAGCACAGCGTGAAGTTCCCGCAGGAGGTCCTCGACGAGTACGCCTCGCTCGGGGTCGATCTGCCCTCCCTGTTCTCCGCGGGGCACCTCGGCACCCGCATGGGCGTGCAGATCCTGGAAGCCTCGGCGGAGCGCGTCGTCGGCACCATGCCGGTCGAGGGCAACACCCAGCCGTACGGCCTGCTGCACGGCGGCGCGTCCGCCGTCCTCGCCGAGACCCTCGGCTCGATCGGCGCGATGCTGCACGGCGGGGTGAACAAGCTCGCCGTCGGCGTCGACCTGAACTGCACGCACCACCGCGGCGCCCGCTCCGGCCTGGTCACCGGCGTGGCGACGCCCGTGCACCGGGGCCGCTCCACGGCGACGTACGAGATCGTGATCAGCGACGAGCAGGGCAAGCGGGTGTGCAGCGCGCGCCTGACGTGCATGCTGCGGGAGGTCCCCGCAGCCGGCGCGGACGGCGCGGCCGGCTGACCCCAGGCGGCGGGCACCCTCACGGCGGGCGCGCACACGGCGAGCGCACACGCATTGTCGGAGCGTGAGGCTCCGGTCTAGCGTCGGCGCATGAGGCACCGGATACGGCTCTGTGCGCTCGCCCTCGCTCTCCCCTTGACCCTCTCCACTGCCGGCTGCGGCGACTCCGGAGTCCCGGACGCCGACACCACGACGAGCACGACAAGCGGCCCAAAGGCCGCACCCAGCTCCACGGCCCCCGCCGCTCTGTGCACCACGATCATCACCAAGTGGGCCCGGCAGATCTACGACTCGGGCGACACGACCTACGGCGACTACCAGTCGATGGGCCTGTCCAACGGGCAGTACATGATCCTGCGCGACGTCCTGGACGCCGCACGCGCCGAACGCAGACGCGAATCAGCCGCGGCGGGCCGCGAGTTGATCGGCCGGCAGGCGCGTGAGCGGTGCGCGGAGCGCCACCGCGACGGCGGGCCGAGCGGCGGGCCGTGGACGTGAACGCCATCGGCCCCGTCGAGCCGGGCGAGGACACCTACGACCACGAGTCCGTCCCCCCGCACCCCGTCCGGCCCGCCCCGCGCCGGACCCGCCACCGCCGCACCACGATCGTCGCCGCCGCGACAGCGGTCATCGGCACCGCCGGACTCGGCCTCTACTTCACCCGCCCGGAGCCCCCGCCCCCGCCCGCGCCGCCCTGGCCGTCGCAGAGCGTGTCGGTGACGTACACGGGCGGGATGTCGCACCCCCGGGCCGGGGACCGGAACTTCACCTTCGCCGTGACCTTCACGCAGGAGTCGGGGCCACCGGTGACCATACGGACGGTCGCCCAGCCGTCAGCGGCCCTTTCGGTCCGTACCTCCCCACACACCCCTTTCGAGATCAAAACGGGATCACCCCGGAAGTTGATCATCAGGATGCACATTCGCGAATGTGGAGAAGTGCCACGGAATGCCGGACTCCCTTTCCTGAAGGTAACGCTGCGTAATACGCGAGCAATCGAGAAGCAGAGTTACATCCTCGGTCCGGAATACGCGAATGATCTTTCCGGCGCCCTCGCGGCCGCATGCCCACGAACACCACTGTCATGAGTCAAACAGCTTTACAGTCCTGCCGGTTGCCCTGGAGATTCTCACCATGCGGATACGTCGAGATCCACCGAACAAGGCCATATTCAGCCCCAACCGCCCCCCGCGTTCCAGCCCGGAATACTCCGTGGCATAACAAGAGCGTCACAGCCTTGGCCCGACCACTCCACCAAGAACAAAGGCGCCCTTAGAGTCACGGCCAGTCACCGCGCCCACCGGATTCCTCTCAGTTCGGTTCCGCGCTCGACTCGGCATCCCAACAGGGGACAGCCGTGCCAGGGGAAAGGACTGATCGTGCGTCAACGTTCGCTCATAGCCATCACCGCTGCACTCACCGCGGGGGCTCTCACCCTCACCGCCTGTGGCTCGCGCGACGACAAGGACGACGGAGACGAAGCCGGCGGCGGCGGCACCACCGTGGTCATCGGCGTCGACGCGCCACTGACCGGTGAACTCTCCGCACTGGGCCTCGGCATCCGCAACTCCGTCGACCTCGCCGCCAAACAGGCCAACGCCAAGGAGTACGTCGACGGCGTCACGTTCAAGATCCAGGCCCTCGACGACCAGGGCCAGCCCTCGTCCGGCCAGACCAACGCCACCAAACTCGTCGCCGACAAGGACGTCCTCGGCGCCGTCGGCCCCCTGAACTCCTCCGTCGCCGAATCGATGCAGAAGGTCTTCGACGACGCCAAACTCGTCCAGGTCTCCCCCGCCAACACCAACCCCGCCCTCACCCAGGGCCCGGACTGGAACGGCGGCAAGAAGACACGCCCGTACAAGTCCTACTTCCGTACGGCCACCACCGACGCCATCCAAGGCCCCTTCGCCGCCCAGTACCTGTACAACACGGCCAAGAAGAAGAAGGTCTTCGTCGTCGACGACAAGAAGACCTACGGCGCCGGACTCGCCGCCACCTTCAAGGACGAGTTCACCAAACTCGGCGGCAAGGTCGTCGGCACCGAACACATCAACCCCGACACCAAAGACTTCGGCGCCGTCGCCACCAAGATCCGAAACTCCGACGCCGACCTCGTCTACTACGGCGGCGAATACCCCCAGGCCGGACCCCTCAGCAAGCAGATGAAACAAGCCGGCTCCAAGGCACCCCTCGTCGGCGGCGACGGCATCTACAGCGCCGACTTCATCAAACTCTCCGGCAAGCAGGGCATCGGCGACTACGCCACCTCCGTCGGCCAGCCCGTCGAAGAACTCCCCTCCGCCAAGGAGTTCATCGCCAACTACAAGAAAGCCGGCTTCAAGGAAGCCTACGAAGCCTACGGCGGCTACTCCTACGACAGCGCCTGGGCCATCATCGAAGCCGTCAAGAAGATCGTCGACGACAACGACGGCAAACTCCCCGACGACGCCCGCGCCAAGGTCATCGACGCCATGAAGGGCGTCTCCTTCGACGGCGTCACCGGCAAGGTCTCCTTCGACGAATACGGCGACGCCACCAACAAGCAGCTCACCGTCTACCAGGTCAAGACCACCGACCCCAAGACCGGCTGGAAGCCCGTCGAGTCCGGCACCTACACCGGGAGCAACTGACCCCCGGACCGTAGCCCACGACCACCCGCGCGGGGCGCCGCAGACGAGCGCCCCGCGCGGCGTCGCATCCGTCGCACGAAAGACTCGGAGGACCTGCGGTGCACGAACTGCCGCAACAGCTGGTCAACGGCCTGCTACTGGGATCCATGTACGGCCTCATCGCCATCGGCTACACAATGGTCTACGGCATCGTCCAGCTCATCAACTTCGCCCACGGCGAGATCTTCATGACCGGCGGATTCGGCGCCCTCACCGTCTGGATCTGGCTCCCCGCCGGCACCAGCATGTGGGCCGCCGTCCCCCTCATGCTCATAGGCGCCATTTTCGTCTCCACCACCATCGCCATCGGCGCCGAACGCTTCGCCTACCGACCCCTCCGCGAAGCACCGCGCCTCGCCCCCCTCATCACCGCCATCGGACTCTCCCTCGCCCTCCAGCAAGCCGTCTGGGCCTGGTACCCCGAAGCGAAATCCGCCCGCTCCTTCCCCGAACTCCCCGGCGGCTCCATCCACATCGGCTCCGTCACCATGCAACCCGGCGACGTCTTCCTGCTCGTCGCCGCACCCATCTGCATGCTCGCCCTCGGCTACTTCGTCATGAAGACCCGCATCGGCCGCGGCATGCAAGCCACCGCACAAGACCCCGACACCGCCAAACTCATGGGGATCAACACCGACCGCGTCATCGTCGTCGCCTTCGCCATCGGCGCCGCCTTCGCCGGCATCGCCGCCGTCGCCCGCGGACTCAAATACGGCCAGATCGACTTCCGCATGGGATTCATCCTCGGCCTCAAAGCCTTCACCGCAGCCGTACTCGGCGGCATCGGCAACATCTACGGCGCCATGATCGGCGGAATCGTCCTCGGCCTCGCCGAATCCATGGCCACCGCCTACATCAACGACGTCCCCGGCATGGACAAACTCGGCGGCCAGTCCTGGGCCGACGTCTGGGCGTTCGTACTCCTCATCGTCGTCCTCCTCGTCAGGCCCCAAGGCCTCCTCGGCGAGCGCGTCGCGGACAGGGCGTGACAACCATGACCACACACACCACAGCAGCCGACAGCCCCCGCCCGCACAACGAAAAGCCGGCCACCGGGCTCATCCCCATCCCCACCGGCCCCGCCCGCGCCCTCGCCACCGGCGGCGGCATCCTCACCATCGTCTCCGCCTTCCTCGCCTGGACCTGGACCGCCCGATTCCCCGGCGACCTCACCGTCTACGGCTACCCCGGCGGCCTCCAATGGCTCGTCCTCATCGCCGGCGCACTCACCACCGCCTACGGACTCGCCTCCTACGGCACCAAGGGCTTCCGCGCCCTGGCCCCCGCCGGAGCCGACGCCGCCCTCAAATACGCCGCACTCGCCGCCTTCGCCACCACCTGGTACACGATCTTCGCCATCAGCAAGAAACTCGGCGGACTCGCCAACCTCGAACCCGGCGGCTGGATCGCGGGCATCGCCACCCTCATCGCCCTCACCGGCGCCCTCGCCCTGCCCTTCCACCGACCGCACACCTACCCGGTCGACGAAGAAGACAGCTCCTGGGAACAGTTCAAACACCGCACCCGCAACGCCAAAACCATCATCAAGGGCGCCTTCGCCGCGGACACCACCCCGGCCCCGCCCCGCAAACTCAACTCGTACCTCGAAATCCTCATCATCATCACCGCCCTCGCCACCGGCCTGCTCGTCTTCACCTACGGCATCGGCACCGAATACGACGAACTCTTCATCGGATTCCTCATCACCGTCGGCCTCGGCTTCGCCGCACTCGCCAAAGCCGGCCTCGTCGCACAGGTCTCCGTCTACACCGCACGCCACCGCAACATCACCCTCATCGGCGCCTTCCTCGCCGCCGCCGCATTCCCCTTCACCCAGAGCGACGACCAATACGCCACCATCGGCGTCTACATCCTCATCTTCGCCACCGTCGCCCTCGGCCTGAACATCGTCGTCGGCCTCGCAGGACTCCTCGACCTCGGATACGTCGCCTTCCTCGGCGTCGGCGCCTACGCCGCAGCCATGGTCTCCGGATCCCCCGCCTCACCCTTCGACATCCACCTCCCCTTCTGGGCCGCCATCCTCGTCGGCGCCGGCGCCTCACTCGTCTTCGGCGTCCTCATCGGCGCCCCCACCCTCCGACTCCGCGGCGACTACCTCGCCATCGTCACCCTCGGCTTCGGCGAAATCTTCCGCATCGCCGCCAACAACTCCGACGGCTCCTCAGGACCCGACATCACCAACGGCTCCAACGGAATCTCCTCCATCCCCAACCTCAAGATCTTCGGCTTCGACTTCGGCGTGGAACACAGCATCGCCGGCCAGACCATCGGCCGCTTCGCCAACTACTTCTTCCTGATGCTGCTCATCACCCTCGTCGTCGTCCTCGTCTTCCGCCGCAGCGGAGACTCCCGCATCGGACGCGCCTGGGTCGCCATCCGCGAAGACGAAACCGCCGCACTCGCCATGGGCATCAACGGCTTCCGCGTAAAACTCATCGCCTTCGCCCTCGGCGCCTCCCTCGCCGGACTCGCAGGCACCGTCCAAGCCCACGTCACCTACACCGTCACACCCGAGCAATACCAATTCGCCAACTCCGTCCCACCCAACTCCGCCTTCCTCCTGGCGGCCGTCGTCCTCGGCGGCATGGGCACCATCAGCGGACCCCTCGTCGGCGCCGCACTGCTCTACCTCATCCCCAACAAGCTCCAATTCCTCGGCGACTACCAGCTGTTCGCCTTCGGACTCGCCCTCGCACTCCTCATGCGCTTCCGCCCCGAAGGCCTCATCCCCAACCGCCGCCGCCAACTCGAATTCCACGAATCCGAGCTCCCGCCCGGCGAGACGCCGCCACCCGCAGTCCTCAGCAAGACGGGGGTCTGACCCATGACCACGGACACCACCAAAAAGGACCCCACACCGGCCACCCCAGCCGGCGAAACCGTCCTCGACGCGCGCGGCGTCACCATGCGCTTCGGCGGCCTCACCGCCGTACGCTCCGTCGACCTCACCGTCAACACCGGCGAAATCGTCGGCCTCATCGGACCCAACGGCGCAGGCAAAACCACCTTCTTCAACTGCCTCACCGGCCTCTACATCCCGACCGAGGGCGAAGTCCGCTACAAGGGCCAGATCCTCCCCGCCAAATCCTTCAAAGTCACCGCAGCCGGCATCGCCCGCACCTTCCAGAACATCCGCCTCTTCGCCAACATGACCGTCCTGGAAAACGTCCTCGTCGGCCGGCACACGCGGACGAAGGAAGGCCTCTGGTCAGCGCTGCTGCGCGGCCCCGGATTCCACAGGGCAGAGGCAGCCTCCAAAGCCCGTGCCATGGAACTCCTCGAATTCGTCGGACTCGCCGACAAAGCCGAACACCTCTCGCGCAACCTCCCCTACGGAGAACAGCGCAAGCTGGAAATCGCCCGCGCCCTGGCCAGCGAACCCGGCCTGCTCCTCCTCGACGAACCCACAGCGGGAATGAACCCCCAGGAAACCCGCGCCACCGAAGAACTCGTCTTCGCCATCCGCGACATGGGCACCGCCGTCCTCGTCATCGAGCACGACATGCGCTTCATCTTCAACCTCTGCGACCGCGTCGCCGTCCTCGTCCAAGGCGAAAAACTCGTCGAAGGAACCAGCGAAACAGTTCAACAGGACGACCGCGTCATCGCCGCCTACCTCGGCGAGCCCTTCGAGGAGAACAACAAATGACCGCACTCCTTGAGGTCGAGGACCTCCGCGTCGCCTACGGCAAGATCGAAGCCGTCAAAGGCATCACCTTCAAAGTCGACGCAGGCGAAGTCGTCACCCTCATCGGAACCAACGGCGCGGGCAAGACGACAACACTCCGGACCCTCTCCGGCCTCCTCAAACCGGTCAGCGGCTCCATCAAGTTCAACGGAAAACCCCTGCGGAAATACCGCGCCGACCAGATCGTCGCCCAAGGCCTCGCCCACTCCCCCGAAGGCCGCCACATCTTTCCGCGCATGACCATCGAGAACAACCTCCGCCTCGGCGCCTACCTCCGCTCCGACAAAGCAGGCATCGAAAAGGACATCCAGCACGCCTACGAACTCTTCCCCATCCTCGGAGAACGGAAGAAACAGGCAGCGGGCACACTCTCCGGCGGCGAGCAGCAAATGCTCGCCATGGGCCGCGCCCTCATGTCCCAGCCCAAGCTCCTGATGCTCGACGAACCCTCGATGGGCCTCTCGCCGATCATGATGCAGAAGATCATGGCGACGATCTCCGAGCTCAAGGCCAACGGCACGACGATCCTCCTCGTCGAACAGAACGCCCAGGCTGCGCTCTCGCTGGCCGACCACGGCCACGTCATGGAAGTCGGCAAGATCGTCCTCTCCGGCACCGGAAGCGACCTGCTGCACGACGAGTCCGTGCGGAAGGCGTACCTGGGCGAGGACTGAGCGCTGCTCTCCCTGGGCATACGAGGAGGCCCGCACCCCGAGCGCAGGGTGCGGGCCTCCTCGCATGTGCTCAAGAAGCGGTCAGCCCTTCGACGCCTTCTTCTCCTCGGCGTCCTCGATGACCGCCTCCGCGACCTGCTGCATCGACAGACGACGGTCCATCGACGTCTTCTGGATCCACCGGAACGCGGCGGGCTCCGTCAGGCCGTACTCCGTCTGCAGGATCGACTTCGCCCTGTCCACCAGCTTCCGCGTCTCCAGCCGCTGCGAGAGGTCCGCGACCTCCTTCTCCAGCGCCTTCAGCTCCGTGAACCGCGAGACGGCCATCTCGATCGCCGGGACGACGTCACTCTTGCTGAACGGCTTCACGAGGTACGCCATCGCGCCGGCGTCCCGCGCCCGCTCGACGAGGTCGCGCTGCGAGAAGGCGGTCAGCATCAGTACCGGGGCGATGGACTCCTCGGCGATCTTCTCCGCCGCGGAGATGCCGTCCAGGACGGGCATCTTCACGTCCAGGATCACCAGGTCGGGCCTGTGCTCGCGGGCCAGCTCGACGGCCTTCTCACCGTCACCGGCCTCGCCTACGACGCTGTAGCCCTCTTCCTCGAGCATCTCTTTGAGGTCGAGCCGGATCAGGGCCTCGTCCTCGGCGATGACGACGCGGGTCGTCACCGGAGGCACGTGCGACTGGTCGTCGTCGTCCGACGCGTCGGTGGGCTGGGGCGACTCGGGGGCGGTCACGGGGGCTCCTCGTTCATGGCAGGTGCGCTGCCCTAGCAGGGTACCTAGCTGCGATGGCACGCGGTGACCCGGTACACTTCCGGCAGCGCCTGGCCGGGTTGGTGGAACGGTATACACGGAGGTCTCAAACACCTCTGCCTGAGAGGGCTTGCGGGTTCGAATCCCGCACCCGGCACCACCGCAAAGCGGAGGTCCACGTTCTCGTGGACCTCCGCTTTTTATTACACACGGGCATGTCCAGTTGCGCAGAGTGGCCGCATGAACTTCCACGGCGCAGAAGTGCGACAGAAGGCCCTGACTCTGCTGCGCGGGGGCGCCAAGAATGCCGACGTCTCGCGTCGGCTGAACCTCCCGCTCGGCACGATCAGCTACTGGCGGCACATGGACCGCGCCAAGCGTGGAGAATGCCCGGGCGGGCACGACCCCAGGTGCCCACGGTGCGACGGCCGCGACCTCGACAAAGCCGCGTACTCCTATCTGCTGGGGCTCTATCTCGGGGACGGGCACATCATCCAGTACTCCGGGCACCGGGTTCCCAGCCTCACGATCACCTGTGGCGACACCTGGCCCGGCCTTATGGACGACTGCGAGCACGCCATGCGCACGGTCTTCCCCGCCAACTCCGTCTGCCGGGTCCGCAGGGCCGGCTGCCAGAACATCAAGGTCTACTCGAACCACCTGTGGTGCATGTTCCCCCAGCACGGCCCCGGCAAGAAGCACGAGCGGAAGATCGCCCTCGAACCCTGGCAGCAGGAGATCGTCGACGCCCACCCGTGGGAGTTCGTCCGGGGCCTCGTCCACTCCGACGGCTGCCGCATCACCAACTGGACCACCCGCCTCGTCCGCGGCGAGCGCAAGCGCTACGAGTACCCCCGGTACTTCTTCACCAACAAGTCGGACGACATCAGGGAGCTCTTCACCGGCACCCTCGACACGCTCGGCATCGCCTGGACGCACTGCACCCGCCACGGCAACCCGTACAACATCTCCGTCGCCCGCAAAGCCTCCGTCGCCCTCATGGACACCCACGTAGGCCCCAAGCACTGACCGCCGCAATAGGACGCGTCACTGCCCGCCCCCTCCCCCATTGGGAGCTGCCCCAATTCCCCGCCGATTCATTGACCGGCCCGCGCCCCGCTGCGATCTTCGGCCGCATGACTCCCATGAACCGTCGCCACTTCGTCGCCGCGGCCGCTGGTGCCGCCGCCGCGGCTGTCGCCCTGAGTCCTGAGGCCGCCTCCGCCCTCCCCCGCCCTGAAGGAGCCGAAGCCGCCGCCAAGGGAGACTTCGAGAACGCCGACCGGGGGTTCGTCGCCGCCCTGGAGCCGGGCGTCGTCAAGAACGCCGAGGGGCAGGTCGTCTGGGACGCCGACGCGTACGAATTTCTGGAGAAGGACGCTCCCAAGACCGCTCACAAGAGCCTGTGGCGGCAGTCGCAGCTCGTGTCCAAGCAGGGGCTGTACAAGGTCACGGACCGGATCTATCAGGTACGCGGGCTCGACCTCTCCAACATGACTCTCGTAGAGGGCGACGCCGGCGTCATCGTCATCGACCCCCTCATCTCCGCCGAGACGGCCGCCGCCGCGCTGAAGCTGTACCGGAAGCACCGGGGCGACCGGCCGGTCACCGGGCTCATCTACACGCACCCCCACGTCGACCACTTCGGCGGGTGTCGGGGCGTACTCCCGAAGGGAGCGGAGGACGGCGTGCCGATCCTCGCGCCGGACGGGTTCATGGAGCATGCCGTCTCGGAGAACGTGTACGCGGGGACGGCGATGCAGCGGCGTTCCGGGTACATGTACGGGGCGCAGTTGCCGAAGTCGGCGGTGGGGCAGATCGGTTGTGGGTTGGGGCAGACCGTTTCGCTGGGGTCGATCGGGTTGATTCCGCCGACGAGGGACATCACCGAGACCGGGCAGACGGAGACTGTCGACGGTGTGCGGTTCGAGTTTCAGATGACGCCGGGTACCGAGGCCGCTGCCGAGATGAACTTTCTGCTGCCTGAGTTGCGTGCGGTGTGCATGGCGGAGAATGCGACGCACACGATGCACAACATCATTACGTTGCGTGGTGCGCAGGTGCGTGATGCGCGGCAGTGGGCGCATTATCTGGGTGAGTCCGTGGTGCTGTTCGGCGGGAAGGTGGATGTGGCGTTCGCGTCGCATCATTGGCCGACGTGGGGCGGTGAGTTCATCGTCGAGTTGTTGGAGCGGCAGCGGGATCTTTATGCGTACATGCATGATCAGACGTTGCGGATGATCAATCTTGGGATGACGGGTCGGGAGATCGCTGAGGAGATCGAGTTGCCGCCGGCGCTTGCGGGGGTGTGGGCGAATCGGGGGTATTACGGGTCGCTGAGCCATAACGTGAAGGGGATTTATCAGCGTTATATGGGGTGGTTCGACGGGAATCCCGCGCATTTGTGGGAGCATCCGCCGGTTGCTGAGGCGAAGCGGTATGTGCGGGCGTTGGGGGGTCGTGGGGCGACGCTCGCGAAGGCCCGGGGGTTTGTCCGTGATGGTGATCTGCGGTTCGCGGCCACGCTGTTGAATCATCTGGTATTCGCGGATCCGCGGAGTCGGGCGGCGAAGTCCGAACTGGCCCGGGTGTACGACCGGTTGGGGCAGGGGTCGGAGAACGCGGTGTGGCGGAACTTCTATCTCACGGGGGCGCAGGAGTTGCGTGAGGGGGTTCGGGGGGCGGAGACGTCGGTGTCGAGCGCCGACATGTTGATGGCGCTTTCCGTGGATCAGCTGATCGATTCGGTGGCGGTTCGGATCGATGGTCCCAGGGCGTGGGATGTGCGGCTGCGGATGGACTGGAGTCTTCCGTCGCTGGGCGGGAGGGTGTGGCATTTGACGTTGCGGCACGGCGTGTTGACGTATCGCAGTGATACGGAGGCTGATCCGGAGGCCGGTGTCAGGCTCACGATGACGAAGCCGCAGTTGCTGGCGATGCTGGCCGGCAAGGGGCTCGGGGGTATTGGGGTGGAGGGGGATGCTTCGCTGTTGGCCGAGTTGCTTGCCGTGGTGGGGAAGCCCGATCCGGACTTCCCCATTGTGACGCCGTAGCCGCCCCGCGGCCGGGGTTGGCGGCCGGGGTTATTCGGGGTGGTCGTCCTCGCCGATGTGGTGGATGCGGACGAGGTTGGTGGAGCCGGGGACTCCGGGCGGGGAGCCTGCTGTGATGACGACGGTGTCGCCTTTTTGGCAGCGGCCGCTTTGGAGGAGGAGTTCGTCGACCTGGTCGACCATGGCGTCGGTGGAGTCGACGTGGGGGCCGAGGAGGGTTTCGACGCCCCAGGTGAGGTTGAGCTGGGAGCGGGTGGCTTTGTCGGGGGTGAAGGCGAGGAGGGGGATGGGCGAGCGGTAGCGGGAGAGGCGGCGGACGGTGTCGCCGGACTGGGTGAAGGCGACGAGGAATTTGGCGCCGAGGAAGTCGCCCATTTCGGCGGCGGCGCGGGCGACGGCGCCGCCTTGGGTGCGGGGCTTGTTGCGTTCGGTCAGTGGGGAGAGGCCCTTGGCGAGGATGTCCTCTTCCGCTGCTTCGACGATGCGGCCCATGGTTTTGACTGTTTCGATGGGGTATTTGCCGACGCTCGTCTCGCCGGAGAGCATGACCGCGTCCGTGCCGTCGATGACGGCGTTGGCGACGTCGCTCGCTTCGGCCCTTGTGGGGCGGGAGTTGTCGATCATCGAGTCGAGCATTTGGGTGGCGACGATGACGGGTTTGGCGTTGCGTTTGGCGAGTTTGATGGCGCGCTTCTGGACGATGGGGACTTGTTCCAGGGGCATTTCGACGCCGAGGTCGCCGCGGGCGACCATGATTCCGTCGAAGGCGGCGACGATGTCTTCGATGTTGTCGACGGCCTGGGGTTTTTCGACCTTGGCGATGACGGGGAGGCGGCGGTTCTCCTCGTCCATGATGCGGTGGACGTCCTCGATGTCGCGTCCGCTGCGTACGAAGGAGAGGGCGATGACGTCGAAGCCTGAACTCAGGGCCCAGCGGAGGTCTGCTTCGTCCTTGTCGGAGAGTGCGGGGACGGAGACGGCGACGCCGGGGAGGTTGAGGCCCTTGTGGTCGGAGACCATGCCGCCTTCGATGACGGTGGTGGTGACGCGGGGGCCGTCGACGGCGGTGACTTCGAGGGTGACTTTGCCGTCGTCGACGAGGATGCGTTCGCCGGTGGTGACGTCGTCGGCGAGGCCGCTGTAGGTGGTGCCGCAGTGTTGGCGGTCGCCTTGGACGTCGGCTTCGACGGTGATGGTGAACTCGTCGCCGCGTTCGAGTAGTACGGGTCCTTCGCGGAAGCGGCCGAGGCGGATCTTCGGGCCTTGAAGGTCGGCGAGGATGCCGACGCTGCGGCCGGTCTCCTCGGAGGCCTTTCGCACGCGCTGGTAGCGCTCCTCGTGCTCGGCGTAGGTGCCGTGGCTGAGGTTGAAGCGGGCCACGTTCATTCCGGCTTCGACCAGTGCCTTGATCTGGTCGTACGAGTCGGTGGCGGGTCCCAGGGTGCAGACGATTTTCGCTCGGCGCATGGTTCGAGCCTAGGGCTTACCGGCCGGTAGAGAATTGGTCGGGGGTTACTACTCAACAACCTTTGCGTGAAGGGCTATTGACAAGTGTTGAATTGTGCGGGGAGCCGCTCCGATGAGCGGCTCCGGTGTGTTCCGGGAGTTGTCGGGGGTGTTTACCAGGGGGCGATCTCGTCGAGGTGATGGTCGAGTTCGGTGAGGTCGGGGTGGTCGAGGAGTTTGTCGAGGGTGCGGCGGCGTGACTCGGCGAGGTAGGCGGCTCTGACGTCTTGGGGTGTGACGGCGAGGGTGTGTACGAGTTCGGTCGTCAGTTCGGGTGTCAGTCCTGTGTCGAGTGCGATGGCCGCGATGACGACGATCCGGACGTGGTCGTCGGTGCCTGCGGGGTCGTGGCCGGCCAGTCGGTACTGTCGCAGCAGCCAGCGGGCGAATCCGCCTCTGCCGTGGTCGTGCGTCCCACTGTTGTCGGTGCCGTTCACGGGCGTGTGTTCCGCCTTTCCCCGGGGCGGCGATGTTGCCGCCTCCGGGATCAGTGCTGCTGGGCGAAGTGCTGGAGGCGGTCGGCGATCTCCCGTTCGGGGCGGCAGACCAGGACGGCGTCGGTGTCGTCGCGGGCGGCGAGGCGTTCCACTTCCGCGGTGATGCCGGGTTCGGGTTGCCTGGTGCCCTGTGGGGGGCAGTTGCGGCGTACGTAGACGGCGAATTCGCCCATCCATGTGACGAAGGCGTCGTCGGGGCCGTCGAGGCTGTGCTGGAGTTGGTAGAGCCAGTGGGTGGCTTCGGGGTTCTCTCCGCGTCCGAGGTGGTGCAGGTAGAGGCAGTAGGCGGCGGCGCCTTTTCCGGCGCCGGCGGCGAGCTGCCACCAGAACTGTGCGCTTTCGGGGTGGTCGGCGAGGTGGAGCATGCAGGCGAAGATGTGGGCGCCGTCGACGTCCAGGTCCTTGAGGGGTGCGCAGTTTCCGTCGAGTCCGTCCTCGCCGATTTCTTGGGCGAGTCGTTCGACGTGGACGGCGGCGCCGGTCTGGTTGAGGGCCCAGCGGACCACTACGGAGAGTTGCTGGCGGGCTCGTGAGACGGGTGGTACCTCTTGGGAGGGTTGTACGTATCCGGCGTCCTCGGCGAGGCGGCGGAGTCCGGCTCCCACGTCGAAGGGTCGTCGGCGGGCGCGCAGCTCTGTGCCGGCCTGCGCCAGAAGCGTCTCCATGTTCGTCATTCCCGGTCCCCCTCGGTCTTGATGTATGACGCCACGGCGGGCTCGAGCCGCTCCTTCGCTTTGCGGCAGTGGTAGTCGACGGTGCTGGGTGTGACGCCCATGTACCAGCTGATTCTTTTGGTGTCGTACTGGAGGATGTGGCGCAGGACGATCGCGTCGAACTGGCGTGGCGGGAGGTTGCCGAGTGCTTGGAAGAGGCCGGTTTCGCCGCGCAGCAGTGTGAGGTGTTTGCGGAAGGCTTCGAGGGTCTGGGCTATGACGACGCGTCGCAGGATGGCCCAGGTCTGCTGTTGGAGGTTGTGCTCTTCGAGCAGTGCGTCCCAGTGTCGGAGTATTTCCAGGAACGCGCGGTGCACCGCGTCTTCGGCAGCGCCGTTGTTGCCGAGTCGCAGCAACGCGTAGGAGTGAAACGCCTCCTGGTTGGCCAGGTAGAGCGCCTCGAATTCCAGCGGCAGGGGTAGCACGGCTTCGGCTACCGGGCTGCTGCCGTCCTCCGCGTGGACATCTTCGGTCATGAGTCCTCTTCGTTGAGGGCTTGATGCGAAGGGCGATCGTCAACTTCCGTCTTGTCGCCCACTGGTGAGGGTTACTCAACCGGGTGATGTGGACGAACACGCATGCGCCGGGAATCGAAAATCACGGAGTGATCATTGAACGCTGCACAACGTCACCGGATACTTACGGGTAACAGAGTGTGACCATTGGGTTCACGAGGGCCCCTGCGACGAGGTCTACGCCACTGATCGACCGCACAGTGACCCAACTCACATTTGGCGCCCGGCGGGCGGGGCTGGGCGGTGCCTCAGCCGGGCACGTCCATGCGCTGCGTGCCGACGACCGACAGCAGGCGCAGCGCGTTCTCCGACGGCGAGCCGGGGGCGGCGGTGTAGATGACGACGCGCTGGTCCCGGTCGGTGATGTCCAGGACGTCGCACCTGACGGCGACCGTGCCGACGAGAGGGTGCTCGAAGGTTTTGCACAGGGTGGGCCGGTCGGTCACGTCGTGGGCGGCCCACAGCTGTGCGAACTCCTCGCTGCCGGTGAGGAGTTCCTCGACCAGGCCGTTCACTTCCGGGTCGTGGGGGTAGCGGGCCGCGGCCGCGCGCAGGTGCTGGGCGGAGGTGCGGGCGAACTCCTCGGCGTCCGAGACGCCGTACAGCCGCCGGCCGTGCCGGTACGGGGTGAGGAAGGTGCGCCGGATGAGGTTGCGCTCGCGCGGGGGCAGGGCGGAGAAGTCCTCCATGAGGGCGGCGGCCAGGGGGTTCCAGGCGATGACCTCGTACGTCGCCGAGAGGACGACCGCCGCGGCTTCCGGCAGCCGGTGCAGCAGGTCGACGATGCTCTGCCGCACCTCCCGGGAGGGTCCTGGCGGCGGGGCGGGGGGCAGTCCGGCCAGCTGGTGGAGGTGGTCGCGCTCGACGTCGGACAGGCGCAGGGCGCGGACGAGTTGGGCCAGTACCTCGCGGGAGGGGTGTGGGGCGCGGGCCTGTTCCAGGCGGGCGTAGTACTCGGGCGAGATGAAGGCGAGCTGTGCCACCTCCTCGCGGCGCAGGCCGGGGGTGCGGCGGCGCGTCCCGGCGGGCAGTCCCACGTCGGCAGGGGTTATCCGTGCGCGTCTGCTGCGCAGGAAGTCGCCCAGCTCTTCTCGTACTCGTCGGTCCACGTGTCCAGTGTGTACCGGCGTCGTGGTGCTCAGCCAGGCACTGCTGGTGCCTGGCTGAGCTGGGCGGACGGGCGCAGGCTCGTCGGCATGAACAACACCACGGACAACAGCACGAACGACACCACGAGTGACACCACGAGCGACGCCACGAACGTCAGCACCGTGACCAGCACACCGGCCTCGTCCGCCGCGGCCTCGGGGCTGCTCGCCGGGAAGGTCGCCTTCATCACCGGGGCCGGTCGCGGCATCGGCGCCGCCGCGGCGCGGCTCTTCGCCGCGGAGGGTGCCAAGGTGCTCCTCGCGGCACGCTCGGAGGACCAGCTCAAGGCGGTGGCCGAGGAGATCCGGGCGGCGGGCGGTGTCGCGGACCACGCGGTGTGCGACCTCGCCGACCCGGCGAGCGTGCGCGGCGCGGTCGACCGTGCCGTGGAGTTGTACGGGCGGCTCGACGTCGCCTTCAACAACGGTGCGACGGGTCAGCCGCCCGGTCCGCTGGACGCGTTGTCGGAGGCTGATTTCGACCACGTCTACGCCGTCAATCTGAAGGGGGCGTGGGTGGCCATGTCCGCGGAGATCGCGGCGATCCGGGCGACGGCGGGGCGTGGGGCCGTGGTCAACACGTCCAGTGTCGGCGCGCTGACGGCCAATCCTCAGCTGCCCGCGTACGGGGCGTTGAAGCGGGCGTTGAACAGTCTGACGGCGTCGGCGGCGGCCACGTACGGCCCGGAGGGGATTCGGGTGAACGCCGTCGCGCCCGGCACCACGCTCACCGAGTTGCTGTTCGAGTGGGACGAGCGGTCTCCGGGCACCGTCGACGCGCTCAACGCGCGGACGCCGCTGGGTCGTGCCGCCGAGCCGCGGGAGATCGCCGAGGCCGCCGCGTGGCTGCTGAGCGACCGTGCCTCCTATGTCACCGGTGCGGTGCTGCGGGTCGACGGCGGCATGCTGGCCTGAGGCCGTTCAGGTCAGCTGTGGCGGGACGAGGGTGAAGCGGGCGTTGACCTGCGCGTAGACGTGCTGGCGTTGGGGTTCGAGGTCGAGGGGGGCTGCTTCCGTCGTGAGGTCGGGGGCGCCTCCGTAGGCGGCGGCTGAGCGCATGCCGCCGGCGGGGTTGCCGTAGCCGTACGCGGGGGTGTGGTCGGCGCCGATGTCGGCGAGTTCGAGGAGGCTCGCGAGGCCGGTGCCGAGTGCTTCGGCGTATTCGCGGGCGCGTTGCACGGCTTCGCGGACGGCTTCCTGGCGGGCGTGGCGGTGGGTGGGTGAGTCGGGGCGCAGAGCCCACCAGGGGCCTTCGACGTGGGTGAGGTCGAGGTCGGCGAGGCGGGTGGTGAGTTCGCCGAGGGCGGTGAAGTCGGTGAGTTCGGCGGTGGTGTGGACGCGGCCGTGGTAGGCGCGGACGCGTTCGCCGCGGCCGTGTCTGGTGAGTTCGGGGCTGATGGAGAAGGAGCCGGTCTCCAGTTTGTCGACGGCTTCGCCGTAGGTCTTGATGAGGTCGAGGACGGTGGTGTTGCGTCGGGTGAGGTCGCCCAGGGCGTCGCGGCGGTCGGTGCCGCGGGCGCTGACAGTGATGCCGATGCGGGCGATCTCGGGGTCGACTTCGAGGTGTGCTTCGCCGCGGACGGCAAGGCGGGGTGCGTCGGGGGTCGCGTCCATGTGGTCACTCTCGCATCGTGTGGACGTACCGGACAGTCATCGGATCGAAACCTGCGGGGTCTGTTGCGGGTGTGGTGGACGGGGTCAGAATCTACGCGCGTTAACCATGGTCGATCGAGGAGTACGAATATGCCGCTGAACCGCAGGAAGTTCCTGGGTACGTCCGCTGCCACCGGTGTGGGTGTGGCTGTCACGGGTGCGGCTGTCGCGCCGTCCGTCGCCTCCGCCGAGGTGTCCGGGAAGTCCGTGCGGCGTGAGCGGCGCTACTCGTTCACAGTGCTGGGCACGACCGACCTGCACGGCAATGTCTTCAACTGGGACTACTTCACGGACAAGGAGTTCGACGACAAGGACCACAACGACGTGGGTCTGGCGAAGATCTCCACGCTGGTGAACCGGGTCCGTGAGGAGAAGGGCCGAGGGAACACGCTTCTGATCGACGCGGGCGACACGATCCAAGGCACGCAGCTGTCGTACTACTACGCCAAGGTCGATCCCATCACGGCGAAGCACGGTCCGGTGCATCCGATGGCGCAGGCGATGAACGCGATCGGGTACGACGCGGCGGCGCTGGGCAATCACGAGTTCAACTACGGCATACCGGTGCTGCGCAAGTTCGAGGAGCAGTGCGACTTTCCGCTGCTGGGGGCGAACGCGCTGGACGCGAGGACGCAGAAGCCCGCTTTCCCGCCGTACTTCATGAAGCGTCTGCGTACACCGCACGGCCGGGACGTGAGGGTGGCGGTGCTCGGTCTGACGAACCCGGGGATCGCGATCTGGGACAAGGCGAACGTGCAGGGGAAGATGACGTTCCCGGGCCTCGAGGAGCAGGCGGCGAAGTGGGTGCCGAAGCTGCGGTCGATGGGTGCGGACGTGGTGATCGTGTCGGCGCACTCCGGTTCCAGCGGCACGTCCTCGTACGGTGACCAGTTGCCGTACGTGGAGAACGCGGCGGGTCTTGTGGCGGAGCAGGTGCCGGGGATCGACGCGATCCTGGTCGGGCACGCGCACACGGAGGTTCCCGAGTACTTCGTTCAGAACAAGAAGACCGGCAAGAAGGTCGTGTTGTCGGAGCCGTTGAAGTGGGGGCAGCGGCTGACGTTGTTCGACTTCGACCTGGTGTGGTCGAAGGGCCGCTGGACGGTCGAGAAGGTCGGGGCGAAGGTCCTGAACTCGAACACGGTGGCCGAGGACAAGAAGGTGACGCGGCTCCTCGCGGACGAGCACAGGAAGGTCGTCGCGTACGTCAACCAGGTGATCGGTACGTCGACGGCGGCGATGAGCACGGCCGAAGGCCCGGTCAAGGATGTCGCGATCATCGATCTGATCAACCAGGTGCAGAAGGAGACGGTTGCGCAGGCTCTGAAGGGCGGTGCGTACGCGGCGCTTCCGGTGCTGTCGCAGGCGTCGTGTTTCTCGCGGACGGCGCAGATCCCGGCGGGTGACGTGACGATCAGGGACGCGGCGGGCCTGTACCCGTTCGAGAACACCCTGGAGGCGCGGCTGATCACGGGTGCGCAGCTGAAGGAGTATCTGGAGTTCTCGGCGCGGTACTACGTGCGGACGCCCGCGGGTGGCCCGGTGGATTCGGCGAAGCTGACGAACGCCGATGGCATTCCGGACTACAACTACGACGCGGTGAGCGGTCTGACGTACGAGATCGACATCGCCGAGCCCGTCGGGTCGCGGATCGTGAAGCTCGCCTTCGGGGGCAAGGAGATCGATCCGAAGGCGGAGTTCGTGCTCGCGGTGAACAACTACCGTGCGAGTGGGGGCGGCAACTTCCCGCACATCGCGGGTGCCAAGCAGGTGTGGGCGAACTCGGAGGAGATCCGGAACACGATCATCGGCTGGGTGAAGGCGAAGGGGACGGTCGACCCGGGCCAGTTCGCGTCGGTCGACTGGAAGCTGACCCGGGGCGGTACGCCCGTGTTCTAGGGCTTCATCAGGCGTTCTGGAGTCCCAGGCTCGTGAGGTCGACGGTGTCGGCGAGGGCCTGGGCTCCGGCGTCGTTGACGTGGAGGCCGTCGCCGCTGTCGTGGTCGTCGCGGATCCGGTCGGGGTCGGCGGGGTCCGCGACGGCGGCGGCGAAGTCGGCGTAGGAGTCGAAGGGGCTGTCGGTGCCGCGGACCCAGTCGTTGACCTCGCGGGCGACGGCGATGCCTTCGGGGGTGGCGTAGCCCTCGAAGATCGTGTCTTTGTAGGGGCCGACGGTGGTGACGGTCGCGGTGAGGCCCGCGGCGTGGATGCGGTCGGCGAGTGCGGTGAGGCCCGCGATGAGGTCGGTGGCGGTGGGGACGGGTGCGGGGTCGGGGTAGGCCTCCTGGCCGGGGATGCCGAGGTCGTTGAGGCCGAAGTGGATCAGTACGTGGGTGACGCCGGGGACGTCGAGGGCGTCGCGGTCCAGGCGGGCGAGGGCGCGTTCGCCGATCTCGTCGGTGAGGAGGCGGTTGGCGGACAGGCCCTGGTTGACGACCCAGCCGGTGCTTCCTGCGGCGCGCAGGCGGTGGTTGAGCAGGTCGGGGAAGCGCCGGTCGGTGTCGGGGGTGGTGCCGGTGCCTTCGAACCAGGAGTCTCCGAAGGCGACGGCGATGCGGGTGCCCGCGGGGGCGAGGACGTCGGCGCCGGTGATGAAGTGGCGGGTGGCGAGTTCTTCCAGGCCTTCGGTGCCGTCGAGGGTGGGTGCGGTGAGGGCGTTGCGGGGTACGGCGTAGCCGGTTCGCAGGGGGACGGCGGAGTAGGTGGAGAGGCCGGTGTCGTCGGGGAGCCAGAGGGTGACGGCGAGTTCGTCGCCGGCGGCGACGGTTCGTTCGACGGGGTCGCTGACGGCTTCCTCGCCGACGGGGATGGTGAAGTCCTCGGCGCCGGCGAAGCGGAGCGGGGTGTCGCTGCCGGCTTCGATGCCGCTTCCTTCGGTGCGTCTGGCGAGGCGGGCGCCGCCGATGTGGAGGGGCTCTTTGCCGTAGCGGTTGCTGAGGCGGATCCGCAGGGCGGTGCCGCCGCCGTCGAGGCGGATGATCTGGCGGAGGGTGTGTCCGGCGAAGCCGCGGAGTTCGAAGAGGTCGATGGTCTCGTGGGGGCTGACGACGGCGGAGCGGAAGGCTGCGGTCCAGGCGGCGGTGGAGTCTGTGGTCATGGTCGTACGAACCGGCGCGCGGGGACGGGTATTTCGGTTGTCGGCCCTTTTCACAGGGGAATATTCGCGGGTGTTGTGGCGCTTGGGGGCGGACAATTCCATGCATGAATGAGGAACTTGCTGTGGCGCTGGACCCGGTGCTCCGTGATCTGAGGGCGACGTGCGCGGTGCGTCTCGTCGTCCGGGAGGAGTGGCACGACCAGATCGGGGAGCTGGCCATGCTGTACGCGCCGGACGGTTCGGGTGCCGGGCTCGTCGTGCGTTTCGGTTCGAGTGCGGCCGAGCGGACGGCGGATTTCGCGGACCAGGCGCAGGACTGGGCGGTCGAGGCGTTGTGTGCGGAGTCGCGGCCGGCGGTGTGGCCGGAGTGTCCCGAGCACCCCGACTCGCATCCGTTGGAGGCCGGGGTGGTGAAGGGTGCCGCCGTGTGGTCGTGTCCGAGGTCGCGGCGGGTGGCTGCGCCGGTCGGGGGGCTCGGCGGGCCTGTCAGCTCTTGAGGCGTACGAGGTGGGAGCGCTGTTCGCCGATGTGGCCGGTGGTGCCGGTGTGCTGTTCGGGGCTCTGGAGTCCGAAGCTGGTGAACGCGGTGCGGCCGGGCAACGGGTAGGGGGTCTTGCCGGTGAGGGTGTTGAGGATGGTGGCGCTGCGCCAGGCGGCGAGGCCGAGGTCGGGGGCGCCGACGCCGTGGGTGTGGCGTTCGGCGTTCTGTACGTAGACGTTGCTGCCGGTGGCGGTGATGGACGGGTCGAGGACGAGGCGGTAGTTCTCGTCGATGCGGGGGCGGGCGGAGGAGTCCTTGCGGATGTAGGGGTCGAGGCCGGCGAGGAGTTGGTCGAGGGGGCGTTCGCGGTAGCCGGTGGCGAGGACGACGGCGTCGGTGGTGAGGCGGGAGCGGGTGCCTTGTTGCAGGTGTTCGAGGTGGAGTTCTACGCGGGTGGTGGCGACGCGTCCCGCGGTGCGTACGGAGACGCCGGGGGTGAGGACGGCGTCGGGCCAGCCGCCGTGGAGGGTGCGTCGGTAGAGCTCGTCGTGGATGGCGGCGATGGTGTCGGCGTCGATGCCTTTGTGGAGCTGCCACTGGTGGGGAACGAGGCCGTCGCGTACGGCTTCGGGCAGGGCGTGGAAGTAGCGGGTGTAGTCGGGGGTGAAGTGTTCGAGGCCGAGCTTGGAGTACTCCATGGGGGCGAAGGCTTCGGTGCGGGCGAGCCAGTGGATCTTCTCGTGTCCGGTGGGGCGGGCGCGGAGCAGGTCGAGGAAGATCTCGGCGCCGGACTGGCCTGATCCGATGACGGTGATGTGTTCGGCGGTGAGCAGTTGTTCGCGGTGGTCGAGGTAGTCGGCGGAGTGGATGACGGGGACGGTGGGGGCGTCGGCGAGGGGTTTGAGGGGTTCGGGGATGTGGGGGGCGGTGCCGATGCCGAGGGCGATGTTCTTGGTGTAGGTGCGGCCGAGGGCTTCGGCTTCGCCGTCGGTGTCGAGTTGGGTGTAGTCGACTTCGAAGAGGTCGCGTTCGGGGTTCCAGCGGACGGCGTCGATCTGGTGGCCGAAGTGGAGTGTGGGGAGGTTTTCGCTGACCCAGCGGCAGTAGGCGTCGTATTCGGCGCGTTGGATGTGGAAGCGCTCGGCGAAGTAGAAGGGGAAGAGGCGTTCGCGGGTTCTGAGGTAGTTGAGGAAGGTCCAGGGGCTGGTGGGGTCGGCGAGGGTCACGAGGTCGGCGAGGAAGGGGACTTGGAGGGTGGCGCCGTCGATGAGGAGTCCGGGGTGCCAGTGGAATGCGGGGTGTTGTTCGTAGAAGACGGTGTCGAGTTCGCCGAGGGGGTGGGCGAGGGCAGCGAGGGAGAGGTTGAACGGGCCGATGCCGATGCCGACCAGGTCGCGGGGGTCTTCGGGGGTGGTGAGGGGGCGGGGGCCGGGGTGGTCGGGGGTGCCGGTCATCGGGGGGTGGTTCCTTCCACGAGCTTGAGGAGGGCGGTGAGGTCTTCGGGCCGGGTGTGCGGGTTGAGGAGGGTGGCTTTGAGCCAGCGGCGGCCGTCGAGGTCGGCGCGGCCGAGTACGGCGGTGCCTTCGGTGAGCAGTCGCCTTCGTACGTGGGCGATGTGGTCGTCGGTGGCGTCGGTGGGGCGGAAGAGGACGGTGCTGATGGCGGGGGTGTCGTAGAGCTCGAAGGCGGGGTGCGCGGCGACGAGTTCGGCGAACTGGCTCGCCTGGTCGCAGACTTGGTCGACGAGTGCGCCGAGTCCGGTGCGGCCGAGGGCTCTGAGGGTGACGGCGATCTTGAGCACGTCGGGGCGTCGGGTGGTGCGCAGGGAGCGGCCGAGGAGGTCGGGGAGGCCGGCGTCGGTGTCGTCGTCGGCGTTGAGGTAGTCGGCGCGGTGGTCGAGGGCTTGGAGGTCGTGCGGGTCGCGGACGGCGAGGAGCCCTGCGGCAGCGGGTTGCCAGCCGAGTTTGTGCAGGTCGAGGGTGACGGTGTCGGCGCGGTGGAGGCCGTGGAGCCGGCCTTTGCGGGTGTCGCTGAAGAGGAGGCCTCCGCCGTACGCGGCGTCGATGTGGAGGCGGGCGCCGTGGGTGGCGCAGATGTCGGCGATCTCGTCGAGGGGGTCGATGAGGCCGGCGTCGGTGGTGCCCGCGGTGGCGGCGACGAGGCAGGTGCCGGGTGGGCCGCCGAGTGCCGTGAGGGCTTCGTCGAGTGCCGTGGGGTCGAGGGTGCCGGTGGGGGTGGGCACGGTGACGGGTTCGGGCAGGCCGAGGAGCCAGGCGGCGCGGGCGAGTGAGTGGTGGGCGTTCTCGCCGGTGACAAGGCGTGGGGGGACGTGAGTGGTGGGGGCTTCGCGGGCGAGGAGGAGGGCGAGCTGGTTGGCTTCGGTGCCGCCGGTGGTGATGAGGGCGTCGCCGTCGTCGTGGATCTCGGCGGCGAGTGCGCGGGTGACGAGTGCTTCGAGTGCGGTCGCGGCGGGTGCCTGGTCCCAGGAGTCCATGGAGGGGTTGAGGGCGGACGCGGCGAGGTCGGCGGCTGCGGCGACGGCGAGGGGCGGGCAGTGGAGGTGGGCGGCGCAGAGGGGGTCGGCGGGGTCGGCGGCGCCTTCGGTGAGGGTGCGGACGAGGGTGCGCAGGGCCGTTTCGGGGTCGGTGCCGTGCTCGGGGAGGACGGGTTCGGCGGCGGCGCGGACGCGGTCGGTGACTGCTTGGGGGCCGCCTGCGGGGAGGGGGCCGCCGCGGGCGGTGGCTCCTTCGCGGAGCGCGTCGAGTGCGGCGGCGAGCAACGGCCGCAGGGCGTCGGGGCCTTGGGCACCTCCGGCGAGGGGTGGTGGGGTGCGCGAAGTGCGGGGGGTGCTCATGAGGGGGTGCCCTTCGGGTGCGCGCGTACAGGGGCACCAGCCTGTACGGCGCGCGGACGGCGCGTCCGAATGTTTCGGCGATCCGAACCCGAAAGTGGTACTGCCGTGCGGAGAAAACGTGTGGGGCGACTCCTGGTGCTAGGGCCTGTCCGTCGGTGTACGTCAGTCGTTCTGGGCGCTCCGGCGGACGCTAAGTGCCCGGGCCAGGTCGTCGAGTTGGTCGGCGAGCTTGCGGCGCAGGGCCGGGGTGGGTTCCGCGTCGCGCAGGCAGCGTTCGCCGAGCCGGAGTGTCTCGGCGTCCACGAAGGGGGTGGGGAAGGCGTGCCGTCCCGCGGCTTCGGCCATGGCGGGGCCGCGGCGCGCTGCGAGGGCGACGGCGTCTTCGTAGTAGCGGGGGATGTACTCCCGTACGAGGTCGGCCTGTTCGGGTTGCCAGAAGCCCTGGGCGGTGGCGGTGAAGAGGTAGTTGGACAGTTCGTCGGAGCCGAACATGGCGTCCCAGGCGGCTCGTTTGGCGGCGGCGTCGGGGAGCGCGGCCCGGCAGCGGGCGGCGCCTTCCTGTCCGGTGGCGCTGGGGTCCCGTTCCAGTTCGGCGGCGATGGCGTCCTCGTCGGTGGCGTCGAGGACGGCGAGCCTGGCGAGGACGCGCCAGCGCAGTTCGGGGTCGAGTTCGGGTCCGCCGGGCACGGTGCCTTCGCTCAGCCAGGCCTGGAGGGGTGCCGCCTGGGTGGCGACGTCGATGCAGCCGCGGACCGCGGTGAGGCGTAGGCCGGGGTGGGAGCCGTCCTCGGTGCGGCGGATCAGGTCGCGGCAGAGTTCGCCGAGGAGGGCGAGGGCGGCGGGCCGCTGCTCGGGGGTGGCGTAGCGGTCGGCGATGTGGATGGCGAAGGTGAGGACGCCCTGGACGAGGGCGAGGTCGCTCTCCTCGGGGAGGTGGGTGCGGGCGGCCTCGAGGTAGGTGGTGCCGTCGAGCTCGCCGTCGCGGACCAGGTCGCGCAGGCTGTTCCACAGGACGGCGCGGGTGAGGGCGTCGGGGATGCCGGACAGGCCGCGCAGGGCGGTTTCCTGGGAGTGGTCGTCGAGGCGGATCTTGGCGTAGGTGAGGTCCTGGTCGTTGGGGACGATCAGGGCGGGGCGGCCGCCGTCGCGTGGGGTGTCGGGTCCGGTGGCCGGGACGTCCGTCTCGAAGCGTTCGCGCAGGACGAAGCCGCGGCCGCCGGAGAGGTCACGGTCGTAGACGCCGACGGCGATGCGGTGCGGGCGTCCGCGCTCCTGGCCGTGCCCGCTTCCTTGGCCGTGCCCGCTCCCCTGGCCGTGTCCGCTTCCCCGGCCGTGTCCGTCGCTGTCGATGGTGAGGGTCCATTCGCGTCCGGCGTGGGTGACCTTCGAGGTGAGGGTGTCGACGCCGGTGGTGCGCAGCCAGGCCTCGGCCCAGGCGTGGACGTCACGGTCGGTGGCGTGGGCGAGGGAGTCGATGAAGTCGGCGAGGGTGGCGTTGCCGAACTTGTGGCGCGCGAAGTGGGTGTTGATGCCGGCGAGGAAGTCCTTCTCGCCGAGCCAGGCGACGAGCTGGCGCAGGGCGCTCGCTCCCTTGGCGTAGGAGATGCCGTCGAAGTTGAGCATCGCGGACGCGGTGTCGGGCACGGCGTCGGGGTCGGGGGCGACGGGGTGGGTGGAGGGGCGCTGGTCGGCGTCGTATCCCCAGGACTTGCGGGCGACGCCGAAGTCGGTCCAGGGACTCGTGAAGCCGGTGGCTTCGGCGGTGGTCTGGAAGCCCATGTACTCGGCGAAGGACTCGTTGAGCCAGATGTCGTCCCACCACCTGAGGGTGACGAGGTCGCCGAACCACATGTGGGCCATCTCGTGGGCGATGACCATGGCGCGGGTCTGCCGCTCGGTGTCGGTGACGGCGGAGCGGTAGATGAACTCGTCGCGGAAGGTGACGAGGCCGGGGTTCTCCATCGCGCCCGCGTTGAACTCGGGGACGAACGCCTGGTCGTAGGAGTCGAAGGGGTAGGGCTCGTCGAACTTCTCGTGGTAGCGGTCGTAGCAGGCGCGGGTGATGTCGAGGATCTCGTCGGCGTCGGCGTCCATGGCGGGGCCGAGCGAGCGCCGGCAGTGGATGCCGAAGGGCAGTCCGCGGTGTTCGGTGCGGACGGAGTGCCAGGGGCCCGCGGCGACGGCGACGAGGTAGGTGGAGATGAGCGGGGTGGCCGCCGCCCGCCACTTCCCGGCACCGAGGTGCTCGGTGACGCCGTTGGCGAGGACGGTCCAGCTTTCGGGGGCGGTGACGGTCAGCTCGAAGACGGCCTTCAGGTCGGGCTGGTCGAAGGCGGCGAAGACGCGCTGCACGTCTTCCATGAAGAGCTGGGTGTAGGTGTACGTCTCGCCGTCGGTGGGGTCGGTGAAGCGGTGCATGCCCTCGCCGGTGCGGGAGTAGCGCATCGCGGCGTCGACGCGGAGTTCGTGCTCGCCGGCGGTGAGGCCGTCGAGCGCGAGGCGGTTGCCGGTCAGGCCCGCCGGGGCGGTGAGGTCGATGGGCTGCCCGTCGAGGGTGACGGAGCGCAGCTCGGCAGGCTTGAGCTCGACGAAGGTGGCGCCTTCGGTGCGGGCGCTGAACCGGATGACGGTCCGGGAGTCGAAGGTGTCGCGGGCGGGGTCGGCCGCCCGGGTCAGATCGAGCTCGACCGTGTACCGGTGTACGTCGATGAGCTGGGCACGGGTCTGCGCTTCGTCGCGCGTCAGTACGGGCATGGGCCCATGCTGCCCGATGGCACCGGCCGGGGTGTAGGTCTGCCCTGGCGGTGCCGCTGCCGGGGGCCTTCGTCAGGAGGATTTGGCGATGGTCTCGTGGTGCCTGATCACTTCGGCGATGATGAAGTTGAGCAGCTTCTCGGCGAAGGCCGGATCGAGCTTGGCGCTTTCGGCGAGCTCGCGCAGGCGGGCGATCTGGCGGGACTCGCGGGAGGGGTCGGCGGGCGGCAGGTGGTGCTGGGCCTTGAGGTGGCCGACCTGCTGGGTGCACTTGAAGCGCTCGGCGAGCATGTGGACGACGGCGGCGTCGATGTTGTCGATGCTGTCGCGCAGCCGGGACAGCTCGGCGCGGACGGTCTCGTCCGTGGCCGCGGGGGCGCCGTTCGTGCTGTTCGTGCTGTTCGTGCTGTTGTCGTCACTGGTGTGGCTGGTGGTCATGGGCCACGAGCCTACGTTGCCGCCGCGGGCCCCCCACCGGCGGAAGAGCGCAAAGTGGGTGGGTGGTCGGGGTCGGGTATCCGGTGCGACCAGCCGCCGGGAACAGCCCTTCCCTGCTGGTCGCGGAAGCGGACGGGGGCCATGCCGACGCGGCGGGTGAAAAGGCGTGAAAAGTACGCCGGGTCGTCGTAGCCGACACGTCGGGCGACGGCGGCGACGGGCAGCTCGGTGGCGGCGAGGAGTTCTTTGGCGCGGCCCAGGCGGATGCCCAGGAGGTAGTCCTTGGGGCTGCATCCGGCCCCGCGCCGGACTGCGGTGCGCAGTTCGGCGGGGGTCATGCCGTGCCGGGCCGCGTGTTCGGCGACGGACAGGGGCTGGAAGGCGTCGCGGGCCAGGGACTGGAGGACGGGGTCGCCGTCGGGGGCGATGTCGGCGCGGGCACGGCGCAGGGCGACGAGGAGTTCGTGGACGGCGGCGCCGGTCTCCACTTCCAGGAGGGGGTTGCCGCGCCGGGCCGCGCGGGCGATGCGGGCGACGACGCCGCGGGCTCCCGCCGCGTCGGAGAGCGGTACGACGGGGCGGGTGGTTTCGATGTAGCCGAGTTCGGTGTACGTCGCGGTGGCGGGCCCTGTGAAGTCGACGAAGCACTCGTCCCAGCCGGTGTCGGGGTCGGGTCCGTAGTGGTGGCGTACGCCGGGGGTGAGCCAGATCAGGGCGGGTGCGACGACGGTGGTGCGGCGTCCGTCGGGGCCGCGGAACCAGCCGCCGCCGGAGCTGATGACGACGGCGACGTGGTGGTCGAGGGTGCGGGGGCCCACGGTGGGCAGGAGGCCGTGCTGCAGGCCGACGCCGAGGCAGACGAGGCCGAGTTTGTGGTGGGCCGGGCTCGGGGTGAAATACCGCATCCACGTGTGGTACATCCGTTTCCGCCCCTTTCGTCCGTCCGCTGGTCCGCTCCTTGCGTCCAACCGGGATCGATCTTTGTCCATGGACCCCGCCCCCCGCCAGAGGTGATCGTGGGCGAGCGGTACGTGAGCGAGAGGACACGATGGACGGGTTCAGGGTCGGCGAGGACGATTTCGAGCTGGACGGGCGGCCGGTGCGGCTGCTGTCCGGCGCGCTGCACTACTTCCGGGTGCACGAGGCGCAATGGGGTCACCGGCTCGCGATGCTGCGGGCGATGGGGCTCAACTGCGTGGAGACGTACGTCCCGTGGAACCTGCACGAGCCGCGTCCTGGCACGTACCGGGACGTCGAGGCGCTCGGCCGGTTCCTGGACGCGGTGCACGAGGCGGGCCTGTGGGCGATCGTGCGGCCCGGCCCGTACATCTGCGCCGAGTGGGAGAACGGCGGTCTGCCGCACTGGCTGACGGGTGCGGTGGG
This sequence comes from Streptomyces sp. NPDC093510, assembly GCF_040683555.1. Classification (NCBI taxonomy): domain Bacteria; kingdom Bacillati; phylum Actinomycetota; class Actinomycetes; order Kitasatosporales; family Streptomycetaceae; genus Streptomyces; species Streptomyces sp. NPDC093510. The sequence continues at coordinate 168,855 of NZ_JBFBEE010000004.1, read as the reverse complement.
GGCACGCGTGCGGACGCGCGACGAGGAGTACCTGGGACATGTGAACCGCTGGTTCCGCCGGCTCCTGCCGCAGGTCGTGGCACGCCAGCGGCACCGGGGCGGTCCGGTGCTCATGGTGCAGGTCGAGAACGAGTACGGCAGCTACGGCTCGGACCGGGTGTATCTGCGCCGGCTGGCGGATCTGCTGCTCGCGGAGGGGGTCGAGGTGCCGTTGTTCACCTCGGACGGCCCCGAGGACCACATGCTGACCGGCGGCTCGGTCCCGGGTGTCCTCGCGACGGCCAACTTCGGTTCGGGTGCGCGCGGCGCGTTCGCGAAGCTCCGCGCGCACCGCCCCGGGGGCCCGCTGATGTGTATGGAGTTCTGGTGCGGCTGGTTCGACCACTGGGGTGCGGAACATGTCGTACGGGACGCCGACGACGCGGCGGCGGCGCTGCGCGAGATCCTGGAGTGCGGTGCGTCGGTGAACCTCTACATGGCGCACGGCGGCACGAACTTCGCGGGCTGGGCGGGCGCCAACCGGGGCGGCGGTTCGCTGCACGACGGGGAGCTGCAGCCGGACGTCACGTCGTACGACTACGACGCGCCCGTCGACGAGTTCGGCCGTGCCACGCCGAAGTTCTGGGCGTTCAGAGAGGTCCTCGCCGCGTACGCGTCCGCTCCCCTGCCCGAGCCACCCCCGCCGCCGCCGTCGCTGGGCGCGCCCGCGTCGGCGCCCCTCCCCCACTGGTCCTCCCTGGACGCGGTCCTGGACGCCCTGGGCTCGCCGGAGTCGGAGCACGCGGTCCCGCCCACGTTCGAGGACCTGGACGTGGACCGCGGCCTGGTCCGCTACACGGTGACGGTGCCGGGCCCGCGCAAGCCTTATCCGCTGAGCGTGCGGGGCCTGCGGGACCGGGCGGTGGTGTACGTCGACGGGGAGCGGGCGGGCGTCCTCACGGAGGGCACCCCGACCCTGCTCGCCCCGGTCGCCGGGCCCGCGCGCGTGGAGCTGTGGGTGGAGTCGCTGGGGCGGGTCAACTACGGCCCGCGGACGGGTGAGCCCAAGGGCATCACCGGCGGCGTCCTGCACGAGCGGCAGTACCTGCACGGGGTGCGGGCGCGGGCACTGCGGCTCGACGCGTTCGACGTGCCGTCGGCGGTACGGGAGGTCCCCGCGGCCGCCTCCGGAGAGGGCCGCCCCGGCCTGTACCAGGGCATCGTCGACATCGACTCCCCCGGTGACGCCGCCCTGTCCCTGCCCGGCTGGACGCGCGGCTTCGTGTGGGTGAACGGCTTCAACCTGGGCCGCTACTGGTCGGCGGGCCCGCAGACGTCGTTGTACGTGCCGGGGCCGGTGCTGCGGGCGGGGGCGAACGAGGTGTGGGTGCTGGAGCTTGAGGCGGGCGGGGAGCGGGTCACGCTGGTGTGAGGACCTCGCTGACCTCGAACGCGTCGAGTACGAACTCCGCCTTGCCGTCGTCGCCGGTCTTGCGCAGGCCGACCCAGGGTTCGCCCTCGGCGGGGGCGGTGAACTCGTAGGTGAGCGTGGTGGGTTCGGTGGCAGGGGGGAGGTTCTTGCGGTCGAGTTCGCGGGGTGCCGGGGTGTCGACCGCGGTGATCCAGGCGTACTGGTCGGCCTTCTCGTTCTCGTAGCGGAAGGAGACGCGGTACCGCTTGCCCGGGGTGAAGCGGACGGTGTGGGGGACCGTGCGGTAGACGAGGCCGGTGTTCTCGCCGCGTGACTTCAGGGAGTTGGTGCCGTCGATGACGTCGTCGATCACCTTGCCGTTCCAGCCGCGCTGGGTGTACGGGGCGTGGCGCTGGGCGATGTGGGTGCGCGGGTCGGTGACGTCACCCGCGTCGCCCTTCACGAAGGGGCCCCAGCCCTGCGGGACGTGTTCGAAGTCCTCGTGGGCGAGGGTGGCGCGGGGGCGCTTCGCGGGGCGTCGGGTCGCGACGATCCGTACGTTGTCGAAGCGCACGCGTGCCTGTCCGGCCTCGGCGCGCAGGGTCAGTTCGGCCGTGCCACCGCCCTCGGGGACGGTGAAGTACGTGAACATGCGCTGGAAGCGGGTGCCGTGCTTGCGGTCGGCGGCCACGTAGTTGCCCGCGGTGGACGTCTGCGTGAAGTTGGCCGCGGTGATGCCGTCGGCGGTGCGCACCTCCAGGGACGCCTTACGCCGCTCCCCCGGCTTCTCGCCGACCTCGACCTGCACGGACGCCACATACGTGCCGGCCTTCAGGCGGGCGAGGCGCTGTCCGACGGAGGCCGCGGCGCCCGCGCCGATGACCAGTTCGTGGTCGCCGAGGGGGCTGAGCCGCACGGACGCGGGGCCGGTGACCTTCCACCCCTTCAGGGAGCCGGAGTGGAAGCCCGGGTCGTGCAGCGGGGTGCCCTGGCCCCACTTCGGGTCGGGGAGGGACGCGGCGCGTTCGCGGTAGAGGACGTAGGGCTGCTTCGGGTCGGCCTCGAGGGTGACTTTTCCGCCCGCTACGGAGACGTACGACTCGAAGACGCGGCCTTGGTCGGTGAGGCGGTAGAGGGCCACTCTGGAGCGGCGTGCCCACGTGCGCGGGAGCTGCCAGCTGCTCGTGCCGCCCGCCGGGTTGTAGTGGTACAGCTTGGCGGGGTCGTGTGCCTTGCGGGGCTCCCAGGGCAGGAGGTAGCGGCCGTCTTCGTAGACGACGTTTCCGTCCGTGGTGATGCGCCGCTTGCCGGAGGAGTCGGAGACCGTCGTCGCCGCTTTGGACCGGGTGTCTGCGAAGAAGGTGATCTCGTGCTCGCCCCAGGTCTTGATGGGGTGGGCCTGGAGGTATTTGGCGGGCAGTGAGTGGGTCCAGATGAGGTCGTAGAAGGCGTGCCAGTCGGTCTTGCCGACCCAGCCCTCGAAGTTGCCCATGCGGGCGATGCCTAGGAGGGTGGGCCACTTGTCGGCGAAGACGTCCTTCTGATGGTTGCGGATGAAGCGGATGAGGCGGGAGTTGATGCCGCGTGAGGTGTCGCCTCCGTAGTCGGGCTCGGTGGCCCAGTGCGACCAGATCGCGGACCGTTCGAAGCCGTGGCCCCACTCCGTGGTGATCGTCCAGCCCTGTTCGCGCAAGGCGCGCTGGAGGCGGTCGGAGGTCCAGCCGGACTCGCGGAACACGTCGATGTAGAGGGCGCCCAGCCCGTTGTCGGTCTGGGCGCGCAGGTCGGCGAAGCGCTTGATGATGTCTCCGGAGACCAGGTCGCGGCGCTGGTCGATGCGGTAGCTCTGGTCGAGCCAGTCCCACTGCTCGTTGCTCTTGTCGACGAGCTTCTCGGAGAAGGCGTTGGCGACGGGGTAGGACTCGGTGGCGTTGACGTGCACGCTGAAGTCGCTGTTCCACTTCTTGCCCTCGCGGACCAGGGTGTTGAGGTCGTCGAGGCCGCCCGCGCGGGTGTTGTAGTTGTCCGCGTAGTCGGGGTGGGCGGAGTCGTGGCCCTCGGACTGGTAGCCCTTGAGGAGCGTGTACTGGCGCAGGCCGTCGGTCGCCAGGTGGATGCGCTTGACGTTGTCGAGCGTGGCGAGGAACGGGTTGGTGGCCTGTGAGGCGAAGTTGAAGGGGATGTGCGGGACGACCCGCAGGTGCTGCTCGTCGGCGCCGAGGGGGGTCACCATGATGTCGCGGAAGGCGATCGCGGCGTCCTGCCAGTCGACCTTGCCGTCGCCGTTGCGGTCACCGGTGATGACGACGGTGGCGTACGGGAGGGGTTCGGTGGCGTCGACGGGTGCGGTCGCGGCGCGGTGCGTCCACTGTCCCGGCGCCAACCGGGCCTCTACGTAGTCGGCGTTTTCGGTGGGTCGTACCGTCTCGCGCCACAGGCGGCCGTTCTCCCATGTCGTGCCCGCCTCGGAGGTGGGCTTGTCGTAGACGGTGTTCGTCTCGACGGCGCCGCCGAGCCGGTCGTGCGCGACGACGGCGTAGGCGCAGCCGGTGGGCCGCTCGGCAGGTGTGTCGGCTGTGGGGCGGACGAGGGTGTCGCCGCTCTTGGCCTTGTCGAGCTGCACCTTGGCGGCGAGGAGGGTGGCACCGGGCTGGTCGCTGCGTACGGAGAGCAGGGTGAGGCCGGGGATGCGCAGGGTGCCGACCCGCAGCGCGGCCGTGTCGGCGATCTTTGTGACGCGCCAGTGGACCTGGTGGCCCTCGACGGCGATCTCGACGTCGATCCGGGTGCCGCCGTCGAAGGACAGCACGTACGCGGCGCGGCTGCGGCCCGTCGTGACGGTGACCTTCGGGGTGTGCTCGGTCTCGTCGATCAGGACGGTGGTGACGGCGTCCGTACGGCCGTGCAGGACGGCGCCGCTCGCGCGGTCGGTGTACGAGACGACGCGCGGGAAGCCGGTGGCGACGCGCACGTCAAGGCCGGCGGAGCGCAGGACCGCCTCGGCGGCCGGGCGCTTTCCGGTGCCGGGTGCGGCGGGCGCGGCGAAGGCGCTGCCGCCCGCTCCGAGGGCGGCGCCCACCCCGGCGATCGCGCCCGTCGCGACCACGGCTCTGCGGCTCGGTCCTGACGTGTCTGACGGCAGCATGGGCACCCCTCCATGGGACGGACATGGGATGGACGGTGGGACGGAACGGTGGGACGGAATTCGTGCCGCTCACGATGCGCCGGGCGGGACGAACGCGCCCATGGACAAAGGAGGGGCAGGTGTTGGACTAACCGGCGGAGGGTGCCGTCCCGGTGCCGTCCCGGTGCCGTCCCTGTGCCGTCCCATGACGAAGCGGGGTGCCCGCGACCGCAGGCACCCCGCCGGACGTCACGGCGTCAGCTCCGACCTCAGAGCTCCGACGCCGCCTTCTCTATGTCTCCCGCGAAGGTCGACACCTCGGTGTAGACGCCGGGGTACTTCGGCTGCGCGCAGCCGTTGCCCCAGCTGACGATGCCGACCTGGATGTACTCGCCGGCCTCGTCCTTGCGGAACATGGGGCCGCCGGAGTCGCCCTGGCAGGTGTCCGTGCCGCCCACGTTCAGCTTGCCGGCGCAGAGTTCCTCGCCGGGCGTGAGGTCGCCGCCGTACGCGGCCTCGCAGTCGGCGTCGCTGACGAACGGGACCTTCGCCTTGAGGAGGTGGCGCTGCTGGTCGCCACCCTCCTTGTCGGCACCCCAGCCGGCGATGTCGAACTCGCCCTCGTTGTACTTGGTGTCCTTGGCGATCTTCAGCGTGGGCTGGTCGATCGGCTTCTCGAGCTTGATGAGGGCCCAGTCCTTGCCCTTGCCGTTGTAGCCGGGGGCCTGGAGGACCTTGGTGGACTTCACCTTGATCGCGTCGGGGCTCTCCAGGTCCACGACGCCGCCGACGGCGGTGATGCCGGTGTTGTCGCCGGAGCCGTCCACACAGTGGGCGGCGGTCAGGACGATGTCCTTGGCGTACAGCGCACCGCCGCAGCCCATCGAGAGACGGACCATGAACGGGAACTCGCCCTGCTCGGCGGGGGTGCCGCCGACAACGCGCTCTCCCGGCTCCGGGCCCGGGTGGGGAGCCGCCTGAGCGGCCACGGGCTGAAGGCTGACGGTGGCCAGAGCGATCGCGCCGAGGGTGGCGGCTCTCTTCACTCCACGCAGCTTGGTCTTCAACTGACTTCCCTTCGTGGGGGGTTCGTGGGGGTGGCGCTTCTGGCTGGCATGAGCCCGCCAAAGCGTTGCCCCGGATTATGGAGATCGGTGTCCGCTCAGGACAAGGGGCGGTTTCCGGCCACGGCGCGTCGCGCCGACCCCCCTCCGGGACGCCGACGCCCGTACAGTGGAGGGCAGTTGTGGGGTCCGGTGGGTGACGTCAGGAGGTGCGGACGTGACGGTCGGCGGCGGTCCAGTCGTGCACGGCTACCCCCACCTTGAGACCGTGCGCGCCGCCCTCACCGCCCTCTACAAACGCCTCTCGTACGACACCGTGCACACCTTCGAGACCAGCGTCGCCCCCGCCGACGTGGCTTTCAGCGACCAGGACGACCTGTACCTCGGCGTGCAGCGGGTGGCCCGCGAGATGGTGCGGCACCTGCGCCTCCCGGACGCGCGGATGATCGTCGGCTTCCGCGAGATGGAGCACGCCGCATACGTCGAACTCGCCGCGGGCCCCGAGTACTTCATCGAGCTGAACGACCGCTTCCGCACCCACCGCAGGGACATCGGCGCGGCCCTCGCGCACGAGGTCATGCACGTGTATCTGCACCGGCTCGACCTGTCGTTCCCCGGCACCCGCGACAACGAGATCCTGACCGATACCGCGACCACCTACCTGGGCGCGGGCTGGCTGCTGCTGGACGCCTACCGCGAGGACGGCGCCTCCTCGCAGAAACTCGGCTACCTCACACCGGAGGAGTTCGGATACGTCCTGGCCAAGCGGGCGCTGGCCTTCGGCGAGGCCCCGGAGACGTGGTTCACCAGTGCGCAGGCGTACACGGCGTACACGAAGGGGCTCGCCCAGGCCCGCCGCGACGAGCAGCAGCCGCCGCTGACGGCCGCGGGGTGGGCGGGGCGGCGACGGTACGCGAAGGACCGGCGGTACGCGCAGGACCACGGCGGGGCGGTCGAGGCGGGCGGGCCCTACTCCTTCTCCCTGGACGCCGGGGCACTCCGGGTGACGTTCCCCTGCCCCACCTGCCACCAGCGGATACGGGTGCCGGTGCGGGGGCGCGTACGGGTGCGGTGCACGCTGTGCCGGACGGTGTCGGAGTGCGATACGTAGCGGTACGTGGGTTACGTAGCGGTACGTAGGGTGCGTGGCGGGCTGCCGCCCGGTCAGGCCCCCGACCAGTGCCCGGGGCGGTGCAGGGAGTCCGAAAGCTTCGTGCTGTCGTCGCCCCTGGCCGCGTTGACCTGCGACTGGGTGAGGAAGAGCGCGCCGGTCAGGTCGGCGCCGCGCAGGTCCGTGTCACGGAAGTCCGCGCCGATCAGGTCGGCGGCCCGCAGGTCCGCGTCGCGCAGGTCGGCGCCGATGAGGTACGACCCGCGCAGGTCGGCGCCCTTCAGGTCGGCGCCGCGGAGCCGCGCGCCGATGAGGTCGGCGCCCCTGCGGTCCTTCTTCGCACCGCCCTTGCCGCCGCCCTTGCCCCGCTTGCCGCCCTTGCCTTTCCCGCCCCCCTGGCCGAGGTGCTCGGCGCGGACGAGTTCGCTGGTGCGCAGGAGGAGCAGGTTGACGTTTTGGCGGTGGCCGGCCACGTCCGTCCCGACGACGGCGTCAGGAGTGCCCGTGGCCAGCCGCTCCGTCTCGGCGAGCGCGCGCTCCAGGTCGGCGGCGATCGGCGCGGCCTGCGGGAACGTCAGCGCCTCCGTCAGGTACCAGAGCAGCTCGTGGAGCTGCCGCATGACGGGGAAGACCTCGAACATCTGACGCGCGGTGGCCGGATCCCGACGCCAGTCGCGGCCCTCGAAGGTGCCCTGCGAGACGCGCTGCCCCGCCCCGAAGCAGTCGTACACCGTGCAGCCCCGGTACCCCTTGTCCCGGAGGTCGCGGTGGATGCCGCAGCGGAAGTCCGTTCGGAGGTTGGTGCACGGCTTGCCCGCGTCCTTGTTCACCGGAAAGTCCGAGGACGCGGAGAAGGTGAGCGCCACACAGCACAGCCCGGAACAACTGCCACAGTCGGCGCGCAGCGCGGCACGGTCGTCTTCGAGCAGAGGCAGGGCGACGGGGTCGCGCTCCAAGGACATCGAGCGGGCTCCTTTGGACCGGGTGGCGCGGGCGGTGCAGGTGGCGCAGGTGGTGCCGGTGCGCGTGACGCAGGTGATGCGGTGGCGCAGATGGTGCCGACGCGAGTGGTACCGGTGATGCGGTGGTGCAGATGGTGTCGGTGCGAGTGGTGCCGGTGAGGCGGTGGCGCAGGTGGTGCCGGTGCGAGTGGTGCCGGTGAGGCGGCGGCGGGCTCATTCTGCCGCCCGCCGCCGCGTCATCGGCACCACCCTCGCGTCACGCCGCGGAGCGGCGTCCCCCTTGTTCTCCGCCGGCGGGACGACCACGGCGGGCACGGCCGCCGGTGGCGCCGCCCGCGGCTCCGCCGGAACCGCCCCTGGCCTGACCGCCCTGACCCTGGCCCTGGCGGGGCGTGCGCCGCTGCCCCTGCCCGCCGCCCTGCGCCTGCGCGCCGGCGCCGGCGCCTCCGCGCGGCCTGCGGCGCCGCTGCGAGGGCGTCTTGGCCTGCTGCTGCTGCGGTTGCGGCGTCTCGATGACGACCGGCACACCCGACGGCTCCCGCGCGCCGGTGATCCGCACCAGCTCTTCGTCGGAGGAGGAGACGCGCGCCGTGTTGGGGCGGATCTCCGCGTCGGTCATGAGGCGCGTCATGTCGCGCTTCTCCTCGGGGAGCACGAGGGTGACGACGCTGCCCGACTCTCCCGCGCGGGCGGTGCGCCCGCCGCGGTGGAGGTAGTCCTTGTGGTCGGCGGGCGGGTCGATGTTCACGACGAGGTCGAGGTCGTCGACGTGGATGCCGCGCGCCGCGACGTTCGTCGCGATCAGCGCGGTGACCTGGCCGGTCTTGAACTGGTCGAGCGTGCGGTTGCGCTGCGGCTGGGAACGTCCGCCGTGCAGTCCGGAGGCGCGTACGCCGTTGGCGAGCAGCCGCTTGGTGAAGCGGTCCACGGCTCGCTTGGTGTCCAGGAACATGATCACGCGGCCCTCGCGGGCTGCGATGCGCATGGCGACGGCCTTCTTGTCCGTCTCGTCGGCGACGTAGAGCACGTGGTGCTCCATCGTCGTCACCGCGCCCGCCGACGGGTCGACGGAGTGGACGACGGGGTCGGTCAGGAACATCCGGACGAGCCGGTCGATGTTCTTGTCGAGCGTCGCCGAGAAGAGCATCGTCTGGCCGCCCTGGGCGACCTGCTTGAGCAGCGCCGTGACCTGCGGCATGAAGCCCATGTCGGCCATCTGGTCGGCCTCGTCGAGGACCGTCGTGCGCACCTGCGACAGGTCGCAGTCGCCGCGCTCGATCAGGTCCTTGAGGCGGCCGGGGGTGGCCACGAGGACCTCGGCGCCGCGGCGCAGCGTGCCGGACTGGCGGCTGATCGACATGCCGCCGACGACCGTGGCCATGCGGAGGTTCACCGACGTCGCGTACGGCGTGAGGGCGTCCGTCACCTGCTGGGCCAGCTCGCGCGTGGGCACCAGGACCATGGCGAGCGGGGACTTCGACTCGGCGCGCTGTCCGGCCGTGCGGGCCAGGAGGGCGAGGCCGAAGGCGAGGGTCTTGCCGGAGCCGGTGCGTCCGCGGCCGAGGATGTCGCGGCCGGCGAGGGAGTTGGGGAGGGTGGCCGCCTGGATCGGGAAGGGCTCGGTGACGCCCTGGGCGGCCAGCGTCTTCAGGAGGGCCTCGGGCATGTCCAGCTCGCCGAAGGACTCGACGGCCGGCAGTGCGGGCGTGAGGCTCTCGGGCAGCGCGAACTCGCCGCCCTGGACGGGCCTCGGCTTACGGCTCCCTGCTTTCCTCGCGGAATTCGCGGAGCCCTTCGCCTGGCCGTTCGGCCTGCCCTTTCCTGCTGCGTTGACGGGACGCTTGCGGGCGGGGCGTGCCGGGCGTTCGGGGCGGTTCATTCAGTGGTGCCTTCCTGGTCGCTGGACTTCCGGACCTCTGAGCCGGAGCGGCTCTGGGCCCGGTTGGGCCCGATGACAGCGCAAGCCGAGGCCCGCACCTTCCGGTGCGGGCCTCGGCTGTGAGGTTCGCGCGCTGCGACGATCAGGCAGGAACGATGTTCTCGGCCTGCAGGCCCTTCTGGCCCTGCGTCACCTCGAAGGAGACCTTCTGGCCCTCGAGGAGCTCACGGAAGCCAGAGGACGCGATGTTCGAGTAGTGGGCGAAGACGTCGGGGCCGCCGCCGTCCTGCTCGATGAAGCCGAAGCCCTTTTCCGAGTTGAACCACTTAACGGTGCCGGTTGCCATGTCAATCTCCTCAACAGGGGCAGTGAATGGGGAACCACGGTATTGCGATTCTCCAGCGCTGCAATGACCCCCATACCGGAGAGAACCGGAAAAACAATAATGCGCCCTCGGAGCATTCCCGTCAGGCGCACATAAAGTTCATGGGTACCAAAACTGCAACACATAACTTTAACACGCTCGCGGGACCCGTTGTTCCCGGCCCCGTGAGACGTACGTCGCGCATGCCCCTTCCCCCTTCCGGGGCCCATCGCTACCTTCTACCAAACAATCGCTTGGTTGGGCCGAAGAACGACCGGCACCCTCAGCCGGTGGAAGGCGGACCGATGCGCATCTCACGAACCCGTACCCGTACCGCGACCGGACTGGTCTTCCTCGCGCTCGTGCTCGGCGCCGCGCCCGCCTGGGCGGCACCGGCCGCGCCCCGGTCGGCGGCCGCCGCGCCCGCCACCGTCCGGCACATCCCGCTCCAGGGCGCGGTCAACGTACGGGACGTCGGCGGTCACCGGACCTACGACGGGGAGCGGGTGCGCCACGGCCGGGTCTACCGCGCCGACGCCCTCAGCAAGCTCACCGACGCCGACCTCGGCACGATCGCCGGGCTCGGCCTGAAGAAGGTCATCGACTTCCGGGTGCCCGCCGAGGTGCAGTACGACGGCCCGGACCGGCTGCCCGTGGGGCTCTCCCCCACCTCCCGGCCGGTCACCGACAACGGCCTGTTCACTCGGCTCATCACCGCGATCGGCTCCAGGGACCCGGTCAAGCAGGAGGAGATGCTGGGCAACGGCAGGGCGGCCGCGTTCATGCACGACGTCTACCGCACCTTCGTCACCGACTCCGCCAACCGCGCCCAGTTCGCGGCCACCCTGCGCGACATCGCAGTCAGCCGCTCGCCGCTGCTCTACCACTGCACCGCGGGCAAGGACCGCACCGGCTGGACGACGTACCTCCTGCTGCGCCTCGTCGGCGTACCGGAAAGGACCGCCACCGACGACTACCTGGCCTCCAACACCTACCGGGCCGCGTACGACGCGAGGCTCCGCGAACAGCTCAGGCAGGGCGGTCTCATGCAGAACCCCGACCTGATCATCCCGCTCCAGGAGGTCCGCACCGACTACCTGGACACGGCCCTCGACGAGGCGGAGAAGCGGTACGGCGGCCTGGGGGGCTACTTGTCCAAAGGGCTCGGTCTCGACGCGGGCACGATCCTGAAGCTGCGCGACCGCCTGGTCGACTGAAACCAACGGCCGCCCCTCAAGAACCCAAGACCCGACCCAAGACCCCCCTTCAAGCCACGATGCCGCCCGCCCGCGCCGCCGCGAGCCACGCCGGGAACTCCCCCACCAGCCGGTCGTACAGCTCGTCGTCCGGCACGGCCAGGGGGTCCTCCCCGGCGTGGAAGAAGCCCGCGTTGTCGACCGGACGCCTGGCGGGGACGGCCAGCTCGTCGAGCTTGCGCAGGTAGTCGAACTGCTTGCTCGCCGGGTCGCCGAAGCCGATGAACTGCCAGAACATCGGGAGCTTCGCCGCCTTGCAGAGGTAGCGCTCTGCGGCGAACTTGTTGATGGGGCCCCCGTCGGTCTGGAAGACGACGAGGGCGGGCACGGTGGAGCCGCTGTCACAGCTGTCGACGTGATGATCGATGACGGCGTCCATCGCCAGGTGGTAGCTGGTCTTGCCCATGTGGCCGAGCCCCGCGACGATCTCGTCGATCCGGCCGCTGTGGCTCTCCAGGGCGATGTCCGTCACCGCGTCGACGTCGGTCGAGAAGAAGACGGTGGGCACGACACCGTCGTCGTCGAGGTGCGCGGAGAGCCCGAGCACACGGTCCGCGAGGGCCTGCACGCTGCCGTCCTTGTAGTACGGCCGCATCGATCCGGAGTAGTCGACGACGAGGTAGACCGCCGCCCGCTCCCCCTCCAGACCGTGTTTGCGCAGGGAGACCCCGGCGCTCTTGTAGAGGCTGACCAGCGCGGGCGCCGAGTCCTCCACCTTGCGCAGACTGATCGCGGATCCCATGCGCCGCCCCGCCCTTCCACCTTGCACATATGACTGCTAGACACATGCCGATTCGGCACGTACGGACGTACGGAGGATGGCATGAACCACGGCTTGGACGGCAGGGTCGTCCTCATCACCGGCGCGGGCCGCGGTCAGGGCGCGGCGGAGGCGCGGCTCTTCGCGGAGGCCGGGGCGCGGGTCGTGGTGACGGACGTGCGGGAGGAGGAGGGCCGCGAGGTCGCCGGGTCCCTCGGCTCTCAGGGGCTGTTCGTACGGCATGACGTGACCGACGCGGAGAGCTGGGCGTCGGCCGTGGCGGGGGCGCTCGGCGCCTTCGGGCGGCTGGACGTCCTGGTGAACAATGCCGCGCTGTGGCGGACGGCGTCCGTGGAGGACGAGACGTACGAGAATTTCGAGGCCCTGGTCCGGGTGAATCTCCTGGGGCCCTTCCTCGGCATCCAGGCGGTGCTGCCCGCGCTGAAGGAGGCGGGCGGCGGGTCGGTCGTGAACGTGTCGTCGACGGCGGGGCTGGTCGGCATCCAGGGCCACGCGGCGTACGGGTCGACGAAGTTCGGTCTGCGGGGGCTGACCCGCTCGGCGGCGCTGGACCTGGCCAGGTACCGGGTGCGGGTCAACTCCGTGCATCCGGGGGCGATCGACACCCCGATGATCTCCGCCGCCTCCGCCGGGCGGGACTGGTCGCATCTGCCGCTGGGCAGGATGGGCCGCCCGGAGGAGGTCGGTGAGCTGGTGCTCTTCCTGGCGTCGGACGCGTCGTCCTACGTCACGGGAGCGGAGTTCACCGTGGACGGCGGCTCGACGACAGGGTGAGCACCCTGAGTGCCCTGCCGGTCCTGTGGATCAGACGCGGTGGAAGAAGTAGACCGAGCGGACCTTGAGCCGGTCCGTGGCGGGCTTCCCGTGCGGCTTCAGGGTCCAGGAGTCGTCGCTGCAGTCGGCGTCGGTGAACACCATCGCCCAGGCGTCGGTGTCGTTGTACGGGGCGAACGCGGGCTTGGAGGTGTCGTCGTCCGCGACCTCGGGGAGCGTGATGCAGGCGGGGCTGCCGGGGTCGTGGAGGGTGGCGTACCGGACGGTGCCGTCTTCGACGAACTTGTAGTGGAAGGCGCCGGTGGCGGCGTTCGCGGAGGTCGGCAGGGTGACGACGAGGGCGAGCGCGCCGAGGAGGGCGGCGACTGTGTGGCGAGGGCGCATATGACCTTTTTCCGTGCGGGCGCCGGGCGGGACCCCGGCGGCGGTGGGGGGTGGCCGGACCCGTCCGGAAGTCGACGGGTCCGGCTGCGGCCCTCCCCGGTCCGCGGCCCGTTTATGCGGGGTGCCCGGGGGGTGTCACCCGCGCGGCCCCGCCGCACCGGCCCCCGCGTCCGCCGTGCGGGCTACCGCCCCGTCTGCTCCTGGAACGCCGGCAGGGCGAAGATCCGTGTCTTCGCGTCGTCGTCCATCAGCTCGACGAGCGGAAGGACCAGTTCCCAGAGGTCCCGCTTGTCGACCTCGCGGGCGAGCGCGTCCAAGTCGGGTTCGGGCAGCGCGCCCGCCGTGTCGGCGACGGTCTTGCGGGACTCGGCGGGGAGCGCGTCCACGAGCGGCAGGAACTCCGCCCACAGGGCGGTGGCGACGACCGCGCGCACGACTCCGGCGAGCACGTCCGCGCCCCGCAGGGAGGGCAGTGCGGCCACCGCGCGGCGCTCCTCCTCGCTCAGCAGCGCGACCAGGGGCAGCAGTGACTCCCACAGGTCCTGCTCCGCGACCGTCACGACGAGTGTGTCGAGCCGGTCCTGCGGCTGTCCTGCGGCGAGCGAGGCGATCCGGCGCCGCTGCTCGCCGGTCACCATGCCGGCGACGGCCAGCGCCTCCGGCCACAGTCCGTCGGCGGACGCCGAGCCGATGACGGAGGCGAGCCGGTCCGCGCCCATGAGCTCGATGATGTGGCCGAGCCGTTCGGGCACATCGATCGCGAAGCCCGTCCTGAGCACGGCGGCGTCGTCGACCTGCGGCAGGATGCGGCGCAGCGCCGGGTCGGGCAGGTGGCCGACGAAGCGGCCCATCGTGAGGTGGTCGCCGCGTTCGGCGAGTGCCACGGCGATGCGCACGACGAGGTCTTCGTCGAGCCGGTCGACGATGCCCTCGATGCGGCGCGGGTCGAGGTGTGCGCAGGACCGGGCGGTGAAGGAGACCGGCAGTTTCTCGATGATGTCGGCGGCGCGCGGGGGGTCGAGGCGTCCGGCGACGGCGGCGGCCAGGCGCGGTCCGAGGGCTTTCTGGGAGATGGCGGCCGCGACTCCGGCGGGCACGAGCTTGGTGGCGGCGGCGATCCGGTCGAGCATGTCGGGTGCCCGGTCGAAGAGGGCCGCGACGGTCTGGGTGCGGAAGCGGCGTACGTCCTCGACGGGCAGGTCCTGGAGGAAGGTGAGCGTGCCGGGTTCGACGTCGAGCAGGTGGGTGATCTTGAGGGTCTCGGCCCTGCCGCGCAGCTTGTCCATGCTGACTCCTCGCTCCTCTCGGCTAGCGGAAGAGAATCCGGCGGACGGGGCCGCGGGCCAGGGCGGGCACGAGTTTCAGTGCTTCCTCGGCGGCCTCGTTGAGTCCGGCGGCCCGGCTCTCGCGCTGTCGCTTCAGCGCTTCGGCGAGCGTTGCCAGTTGTTCGGGCGTCAACTGGCGGAAGGATTCCGGTGGTTCGTCGCGCAGCTCGGTGGCGAGCCGTTCGCGTTGCGGCTGTGCTTCGGTGGTCACGTCGCCTCCCGGGGCCGGTCTCTCGGCTGGGTCACGGGTCCCGAGAGTGGCGGCGAATTGACTTTTAGTCAATAGAGCGGGTCGCGCCGTACCCTTGGCCGGATGAAACGTGCCGGTCTCCTCCTTCTCGTCGCCGTGGCCCCGGTCGCCACCGTGGCCGCGTACCTCCTGAGCGGTGACCCGGACAGCGGCGACGTCCAGGCCGGCGAGCGGGCTCCCGCCACCGGACGTTCGTACGAGAAGGACAAGTCGAGGACCGAGATCGAATCCGACGAGGAGCTGATCGCGGACCTGCCGCCCGGCCTCGCCGCCCCCGCGAAGAAGGAGCTCGCCCAGCAGCTGGTGGCGAGCGCGGAGAACTCGACGCTGAACTGGCGCGGCCAGTACGGCTACATCGAGGACATAGCCGACGGCAACGGCTACACCGCCGGGATCATCGGTTTCTGCACCGGCACGCACGATCTGCTCGCACTCGTCGAGCGGTACACGAAGAAGCATCCGGACAACGGCCTGGCCCGCTATCTGCCCGCCCTGCGCGAGGTCGACGGCAGCGACTCGCACGAGGGCCTCGATCCCGGCTTCGTCAAGGCATGGAAGGCGGAGGCGGCGAAGCCCGCGTTCCGCGCGGCCCAGGACGGCGCGCGCGACCGTCTCTACTTCGACCCGGCGGTGCGCCTGGCCAAGCTCGACGGGCTCGGCACGCTCGGCCAGTTCATCTACTACGACGCGATGGTCCTGCACGGCCCCGGCACGGGCCCGCACGGCTTCTACGGCCTGCGCGAGGCCGCGCTGAAGGAGGCGGACACCCCGTCCCAGGGCGGCGGGGAGAAGGCGTACCTCGACATCTTCCTGGACATCCGCCGCAAGGCGATGAAGCAGGAGAAGGCCCACCGCGACACCAGCCGCGTGGACACGGCGCAGCGCCGGTTCCTGTACGACGGGAACCTGGCCCTGCGGACGCCGCTGACGTGGAAGGTGTACGGGGAGACGTTCAAGGTGCCGTAGCCCCCTGGTCCCCGTACACCCTCCGCGCGGTCCTCAGCCCTTGACGGCGCCCGCCGCCAGGCCAGAGCCCAGCTTCCGGTGCACGATCACGAAGAAGATCATCACGGGCACCGTGACCAGCGTGGAGCTGGCCATGACCGGGCCCCAGGCCGTGGAGTTCTCACCGAAGAACTGGTAGATGCCCACGGCGGCCGTGTACTTGTCGCTGCCCTTCATGAAGGTGTACGCGAACACGAACTCGTTCCACGCCGTGATGAAGGCGAAGATCGAGGTGGCGACGAGCCCCGGCGCGACCAGCGGGAGCAGCACCGACCAGAACATCCGCGGCCAGGACGCCCCGTCGATGTACGCGGCCTCCTCGACCTCCTTGGGGACGGTGGCGACGAAGCCGCGCAGCGTCCAGATGGCGAAGGGCAGCGAGAGGGCGATGTAGACGATGCTCAGTCCCAGCAGGGAGTTGAGCATGTCGTAGTCCCGCATCTGGATGAAGAGCGGGATGACCAGGGCCTCCAGCGGCACCATCTGCACGATCAGGATCATGATCAGCACGGAGGTGCGGAAGCGGAACTTGAACCGTGCCACCGCGATGGCCGCGAAGAGCGAGAGCAGTCCGGCCGCGAGGATCGTGGCGAGGCCGACGAGCGCCGAGTTCAGCAGGTACGTACCGAAGTTGCCCTTGTCGAAGACGAACTCGAAGTGTTCGAGGCTGATGCCGCTCGGCAGCACGTCCGAGCCGCGCAGGGCGGCCTTCGGGTCGAGCGCCGTGGAGATCATCCAGTAGACGGGGAAGAGCGTGAACAGGAGGAGCCCGGCGATCGCGGCAGGCAGGCCGATGCGTGAGGCGAGAGTGGTGCGGCGGGTTGTCACAGTTCCTCGTCCCCCTGCCGGAACAGCGTGCGGATGTAGACGACGGTGATGGCGAGGAGCAGCACGGTGAGCAGGACCGCTGCCGCGGCGCCCGCGCCGTAGTCGTTCTTGGCGAAGGCCTGGATGTAGGAGAAGACGCCGAGGTTGTAGACGTCCTCGTTGGAGCCGTCGCCGCCGGGTTGCAGATAGACCTGGGTGAAGACCTTGAAGTCCCAGATGGTGGAGAGGATGGTCACCACGAGGAAGACGGGCTTGATGGTCGGCACGGTGATGTTCCAGAACCGCTGCCAGGCGTTGGCGCCGTCCAGCTCGCCCGCTTCGTACAGTTCCTTGGGGATCGTCAGGAGTCCCGCGAGGACGGTGATGGCGACGAACGGGAAGCCGTGGTGGATGACGTTGAGCGTGGCGATCGCGTAGAACGGGCCGCGCTCGGTGAACCAGTTGGTGGTCTCCGGGTCGATCAGTCCGACCGAGCCCGCGATCTGGCTGACCATGCCGTCCTGCGGCTGGAAGAGCCAGATCCAGACGTACGTCCCCGTCACCGCGGGCATCGCCCAGGCGGCGAGGATCGCGACCGAGCAGATCATCCGCCAGGTGGCGCCGAGGCGGTTGAGCAGCAGCGCCACGAGGGTGCCGAGCGCGACGGTGAGGCCGACGCAGGCGAAGGCGAAGAAGACGGTGTTGGGCAGGACCGTCTTCCACAGCAGGCTGCTGGAGAGCAGGTCGGTGTAGTGGTCGAAGCCGGTGAACGTCCCTACGCCGCCGCCGAACTTGACCTTGTAGTCCTGCAAGGAGAGCTTGCCGACCTGGATCAGCGGCCAGAGCAGCAGACCCACGAGGACCACGAGGGAGGGTGCGAGGAGGAGCCAGGGGCGGGTGAGGGTGATCAGTTTCTTGCGACGGAGGGCCGCCTCGGCTGCGCCGTCCGGCTGCCGGGGGCCGCGGCGGACCGGGGCCTCGGGTCCGCCGCTGACGAGCGTGTCTTTCACAGTGCGTCCTTCACAGTGCCGAACTCGCCGTTGCCTGCTCGTTCCTGACTACTCGTCCTTGGCGAAGATCGCGTCCATGTCCTTGGCCGCCTTGTCGGCCGCCTCCTTCACGGACGCCTTGCCGGTGAGGATCGACTGGATCATGCCGGGGATGACCTTGGAGGCCTGGATCTCGCCGTACGACTTGGTCTTGGGGACGGTCGCGCCGGCCTCCAGCATCTGCTTGGCGAACGGCTCGACCAGCGGGTCCTTCTTCGCCTCGATCTTCTTCAGCTCGGAGTTCTGGCCGGGGAAGTAGTTGGTCTGCTCGGCCCACTTGGCGGCGAACTCGCCGGTGGTCACCAGCTTCACGAACTCCCAGGCGAGGTCCTTCTTGTCCGTGTCGAACGTGGACAGGTAGGAGCCGCCGAGGAAGGACTTGCTCATGCCGCCGTTCTGGCCGGGGATCGGGACGGCGGCGAGCTTGCCCTTGAGGTCGGGGTTCTTGTCGACGATCGCCTTCGGGGTCCAGTTGCCGCCGATGGCCATGGCGATCTCGCCCTTGTTCCAGGCGTCGCCGACCTCCTTCTCCGTCCAGGTGTTGACCTTGGCCGGGGAGACCTTGTCCTTGGTGGCGAGGCCGGTGTAGTACTCGATGCCCTTGATGGCCTCGGGCGAGTTGATGCCGGACTTCCACTTGCCGCCGGACTCGGTGGCGAGGTCACCGCCCGCGCCCCAGATGAAGGGGGCCGCGAACATCTCCGCGCCGCCCGCCACCGGGAAGGAGACGAGCTTCGGCTCCTTCTCCTTGAGCGCCTTGGCGGTCGCCTGGAGCTCCTTCCACGTGGTCGGGGCCTTCAGGTCGTGCTTCTCGAAGATGTCCTTGCGGTAGACGATCGAGCGGACGCCCGCGTACCAGGGCATGCCGTACTGCTTGCCGTCGAGCGTGCCCGCGTCGGCGAGTCCCTCGACGAGGTCGTCGTTCAGGCCGGACTTCTTGACCTCGTCGGTGACGTCGACGAGCGCCTCGGTCTCGGCGAACTGCGGCACCCACGTGGTGCCGACCTCGGCGACGTCGGGCACCTGGTCCTCGCCGCCCTCGATGGCGGTCGTGAACTTCTTCTGGGCGCTGGCCCACTGCTGGTACTCGACCTTGATCTTGGCGCCGGTCTTCTTGGTGAAGGCCTTCTCGGCCTCCTCGAAGAAGGGGCGTGCGTCGGGGTTGGTCCCCTCCATGATCCATACGGTGAGGGTCTTGCCCTTGCCGTCGGTGGCCTTGTCGCCCTTGTCGCCCCCGTCATCGCCACCGCACGCCGTGGCGGTCAGTCCGAGACTCATGGCGATACAACCAGCGGCGATGACACGTCGATTCATGCCGGCCCCTCCAGGTTCCGATTGGTGGGAGCGATTGTGGTCACAGAGAGTGGGGGCGGTCTAGACCCATTGGGATAAGCGGCCGAACCGTAATGAGGGTTGCGGGTGACGCAACATACGCTCATAGCATTGCGCCCCATGCAACGCACGCGTATCGGGGAGGCGGTGCCCCGGGACATGACGACGCCCGCCCAGGTCCGGTCGGGGACGAGGCGGGCGTCGCTCAGTTCCGTACGCCGTTGTACGGGACGTATGGGGGAATGTCAGACCGTCAGCGCACGGTCCGTCGGGCGGATCGGGGCCGGCAGGTCGCTGGCGCCGGTGAGGAAGCGGTCCACGCCGCGCGCCGCGGAGCGGCCCTCGGCGATCGCCCACACGATGAGCGACTGGCCGCGGCCCGCGTCACCGGCGACGAAGACGCCGGGAACGTTCGTCTGGAATTCGGCGTCGCGGGCGACGTTGCCGCGCTCGTCGAGCTCCAGGGCGAACTGGTCCACCAGGCCGTTCTCACGGTCCGTGCCGGTGAAGCCCATCGCGAGGGTGACCAGCTGGGCGGGGATCTTCCGCTCCGTGCCCGGCTTCGGGGTCAGCTTGCCCTCGATGAACTCCACCTCGACCAGGTGGAGGAACTGGACGTTGCCGTCCTCGTCGCCCTCGAAGTGGGTGGTGTTGACGGAGTAGACCCGCTCGCCGCCCTCCTCGTGCGCGGAGGTGACCTTGTAGAGCATCGGGAAGGTCGGCCACGGCTGGTGCGCGGCGCGGTCCTCGCCCGGCTTCGGCATGATCTCCAGCTGGGTCACGGAGGCCGCGCCCTGGCGGTGGGCCGTGCCCACGCAGTCCGCGCCGGTGTCGCCGCCGCCGATGACGACGACGTGCTTGCCCTCGGCGGTGATCGGGGGCGCCACGAAGTCGCCCTCCTGCACCTTGTTGGCGAGCGGCAGGTACTCCATGGCGAAGTGGATGCCGTTCAGGTCGCGGCCGGGCACCGGCAGGTCGCGGGAGATGGTGGCGCCGGCGGCGATGACCACGGCGTCGTACCGCTTGCGCAGCTTGACCGCGTCGATGTCGCGGCCGATCTCCACGCCGGTGCGGAACTTGGTGCCCTCCGCGCGCATCTGCTCGATGCGGCGGTTGATGTGCCGCTTCTCCATCTTGAACTCGGGGATGCCGTAGCGGAGCAGGCCGCCGATGCGGTCGGCGCGCTCGTAGACGGCGACCGTGTGGCCGGCCCGGGTCAGCTGCTGGGCGGCGGCGAGGCCCGCCGGGCCCGAGCCGATGACCGCGACCGTCTTGCCGGAGAGGCGCTCCGGGGCCTGGGGCGCGACGTCGCCGCGGTCCCACGCCTGGTCGATGATCGAGACCTCGACGTTCTTGATGGTGACGGCGGGCTGGTTGATGCCGAGCACGCACGCCGACTCGCACGGGGCCGGGCACAGGCGGCCCGTGAACTCCGGGAAGTTGTTGGTGGCGTGCAGCCGCTCCTGCGCGGCCGACCAGTCCTCGCGGTACGCGTAGTCGTTCCACTCCGGGATGAGGTTCCCGAGCGGACAGCCGTTGTGGCAGAACGGGATGCCGCAGTCCATGCAGCGCGAGGCCTGCTTGGAGATGATCGGGAGGAGCGAACCGGGAACGTAGACCTCGTTCCAGTCCTGGACGCGCTCACCGACCGGGCGGGTCTGCGCGACCTCGCGGCCGTGGTTCAAAAAGCCCTTGGGATCAGCCATTGGTCGCCGCCTCCATCATCTTCTCGGTGATCTCGGTCTCGGAGAGACCGGCTCGCTCGGCGGCGTCCTTGGCGGCGAGCACTGCCTTGTACGTGCTTGGGATGATCCTGCTGAAGCGCTCCACCGCCACGTCCCACTCGGCGAGCAGCTTCTCGGCGACGGTCGAGCCCGTCTCCTCCTGGTGGCGGCGCACGACGTCGTGCAGCCACTGCTTGTCGGTGTCGTCGAGGGGTTCGACGGCCGCGAGGTTGCCGGCGTTGACGTTGTCGCGGTCGAGGTCGATGACGTACGCGATGCCGCCGGACATGCCGGCCGCGAAGTTGCGTCCGGTCTCGCCGAGGACGACCGCGTGGCCGCCGGTCATGTACTCGCAGCCGTGGTCGCCCACGCCCTCGGAGACCACGGTCGCACCCGAGTTGCGGACGCAGAAGCGCTCGCCGGTGCGGCCGCGCAGGAACAGCTCACCGCCGGTCGCGCCGTACGCGATGGTGTTGCCCGCGATCGTCGAGTACTCGGCGAGGTGGTCGGCGCCGCGGTCCGGGCGGACGACGATGCGGCCGCCGGAGAGGCCCTTGCCGACGTAGTCGTTGGCGTCGCCCTCCAGGCGCAGCGTCACACCGCGCGGCACGAAGGCGCCGAAGGACTGGCCCGCCGAGCCGGTGAAGGTGATGTCGATGGTGTCGTCGGGCAGACCGGCGCCGCCGAACTTCTTCGTCACCTCGTGGCCGAGCATGGTGCCGACCGTGCGGTTGATGTTGCGGATGGCGACCTGTGCGCGGACCGGGTGGGCGTCCGTGGCGCTGTTCGCGGCGAGCGCGTCGGCGGCGAGCTTGATCAGCTCGTTGTCGAGCGCCTTCTCCAGGCCGTGGTCCTGGTCCGCAATCTGGTGCCGGACGGCGCCCGCGGGCAGCGACGGCACGTGGAACAGCGGCTGCAGGTCGAGGCCCTGCGCCTTCCAGTGGCTGACGGCCTTCTCGGTGTCGAGGAGCTCGGCGTGGCCGACGGCCTCCTCGATGGAGCGGAAGCCGAGCTCGGCGAGGATTTCGCGGACCTCTTCGGCGATGAACTCGAAGAAGTTGACGATGTACTCGGCCTTGCCGGAGAAGCGCTCGCGCAGCGCCGGGTTCTGCGTGGCGATGCCGACCGGGCAGGTGTCCAGGTGGCAGACGCGCATCATGACGCAGCCGGAGACGACGAGCGGCGCGGTCGCGAAACCGAACTCCT
The DNA here is from genome assembly GCF_040683555.1 of Streptomyces sp. NPDC093510. Lineage (NCBI taxonomy): Bacteria > Bacillati > Actinomycetota > Actinomycetes > Kitasatosporales > Streptomycetaceae > Streptomyces > Streptomyces sp. NPDC093510. Next base: position 147,068 of record NZ_JBFBEE010000004.1, on the reverse strand, counting down.
CGGCGCCGAGCAGCGCGGCGATGACGACGTCGCGGCCGGTCTTCAGCTGGCCGTCGGTCTGGACGACGATGCGGTCGCGCAGGCCGTTGAGCAGCAGGGTCTGCTGGGTCTCGGCGAGGCCGAGCTCCCAGGGCCCGCCCGCGTGCTTCAGGGAGGTCAGCGGGGAGGCGCCGGTGCCGCCGTCGTGACCGGAGATGAGGACGACGTCCGCGTGGGCCTTGGAGACGCCTGCGGCGACGGTCCCGACGCCGACCTCGGAGACCAGCTTCACGTGGATGCGGGCCTGCGGGTTGGCGTTCTTCAGGTCGTGGATCAGCTGGGCCAGATCCTCGATGGAGTAGATGTCGTGGTGCGGCGGCGGCGAGATGAGGCCGACGCCGGGCGTCGAGTGACGCGTCTTGGCGACCCACGGGTACACCTTGTGCCCTGGCAGCTGGCCGCCCTCGCCGGGCTTCGCGCCCTGCGCCATCTTGATCTGGATGTCGTCGGCGTTGACCAGGTACTCGGAGGTCACGCCGAAGCGGCCGGACGCGACCTGCTTGATGGAGGAGCGGCGCGCCGGGTCGTACAGGCGCTCCGGGTCCTCGCCGCCCTCACCGGTGTTGGACTTGCCGCCCAGCTGGTTCATGGCGATGGCGAGGGTCTCGTGCGCCTCCTTGGAGATGGAGCCGTACGACATGGCGCCGGTGGAGAAGCGCTTGACGATCTCGCTCGCGGGCTCGACCTCGTCGATGGAGATCGGCTGGCGGCCGCTCTTGAAGCCGAACAGGCCGCGCAGCGTCATGAGGCGCTCGGACTGCTCGTTCACGCGGCCCGTGTACTGCTTGAAGATGTCGTAGCGGCGGCTGCGCGTGGAGTGCTGGAGGCGGAAGACCGTGTCGGGGTCGAACAGGTGCGGCTCGCCCTCGCGGCGCCACTGGTACTCGCCGCCGATGTCGAGGGCGCGGTGTGCCGAGGGGACGCCGGAGACCGGGTAGGCCTTGGCGTGCCGGGCGGCGACCTCCTTGGCGATGACGTCGAGGCCGGCGCCGCCGATCTTCGTCGTCGTCCCGCTGAAGTACCGCTCCACGAAGGACTGTTCGAGGCCGACGGCCTCGAAGACCTGGGCGCCGCGGTAGGAGGCGACGGTGGAGATGCCCATCTTGGACATGACCTTCAGGACGCCCTTGCCGAGGGCGTAGATCAGGTTGCGGATGGCCTGCTCGGACTCGATGCCGGGCAGGAACGTTCCCGCGCGAACGAGGTCCTCGACGGACTCCATCGCGAGGTAGGGGTTGACGGCCGCGGCGCCGTAGCCGATGAGGAGGGCCACGTGGTGGACCTCGCGCACGTCGCCCGCCTCCACGAGCAGGCCCACCTGGGTGCGCTGCTTGGTGCGGATGAGGTGATGGTGGACGGCGGAGGTGAGCAGCAGCGAGGGGATCGGCGCGTGCTCGGCGTCGGAGTGCCGGTCGGAGAGCACGATCAGGCGGGCGCCGGCCTCGATGGCGGCGTCGGCCTCGGAGCAGATCTCGTCGATGCGGGCGGCGAGCCCGTCGCCGCCGTCGCCGACGCGGTAGAGGCCGGAGAGCGTCGCGGCCTTCATGCCGGGCATGTCGCCGTCGGCGTTGATGTGGATGAGCTTGGCCAGCTCGTCGTTGTCGATCACCGGGAAGGGCAGGGTGACGCTGCGGCACGACGCGGCGGTCGGGTCGAGCAGATTGCCCTGCGGGCCCAGCGAGCTGTGCAGCGAGGTGACGAGCTCCTCGCGGATGGCGTCCAGCGGCGGGTTGGTGACCTGCGCGAACAGCTGCGTGAAGTAGTCGAAGATCAGTCGCGGGCGCTCGGAGAGGGCCGCGATGGGGGTGTCCGTGCCCATGGAGCCGAGCGGCTCGCCGCCGGTCTTGGCCATCGGCGCGAGGATGATGCGCAGCTCTTCCTCGGTGTAGCCGAAGGTCTGCTGGCGGCGCGTGACGGAGGCGTGCGTGTGCACGATGTGCTCGCGCTCGGGCAGGTCGGAGAGCTCGATCTCGCCGGCCTCCAGCCACTCCTGGTACGGCTTCTCGGCGGCGAGGGCGGCCTTGATCTCGTCGTCCTCGACGATGCGGTGCTCAGCGGTGTCGACGAGGAACATCCGGCCCGGCTGGAGGCGGCCCTTGCGGACGACCTTCGCGGGGTCGATGTCGAGGACGCCGACCTCGGAGCCGAGGACGACGAGGCCGTCGTCGGTGACCCAGTAGCGCCCGGGACGCAGACCGTTGCGGTCGAGGACCGCGCCGACCTGGGTGCCGTCGGTGAAGGTGACGCAGGCCGGGCCGTCCCAGGGCTCCATCATCGTGGAGTGGTACTGGTAGAAGGCGCGGCGTGCCGGGTCCATGGAGGCGTGGTTCTCCCAGGCCTCCGGGATCATCATCAGGACCGAGTGCGGCAGGGAGCGGCCGCCGAGGTGCAGGAGTTCGAGCACCTCGTCGAAGGACGCGGAGTCGGAGGCGTCCGGCGTACAGACCGGGAAGATCCGCTCCAGCCTGTCCGCCTGGCCCGCGGTGCCGAAGAGCTCGGAGGCGAGCTGCGACTCACGGGCGCGCATCCAGTTGCGGTTGCCCTTGACCGTGTTGATCTCGCCGTTGTGCGCGACGAAGCGGTACGGGTGTGCGAGCGGCCAGCTCGGGAACGTGTTCGTCGAGAAGCGGGAGTGGACGAGCGCGACGGCCGTGGCGAAGCGGCGGTCGGACAGGTCGGGGAAGAACGGCTCCAGCTGGCCGGTGGTCAGCATGCCCTTGTAGACGATCGTGCGGGACGAGAGCGAGGGGAAGTACGTCCCGGCCTCGCGCTCGGCGCGCTTGCGCAGCATGAACGCCTTGCGGTCCAGTTCGAGGCCCGTGGTGTCGCCGTCGGCGACGAAGATCTGCCGGAAGACGGGCATCGTGGAGCGGGCGGTGGCACCGAGCAGCTCGGGGGCGACGGGAACGTCGCGCCAGCCGAGGACGGTGAGGCCCTCTTCGGAGGCGATCGTCTCGATCTGTGAGACGGCTCCGTCGGTCGTGCCGGCGGTGTCCACGGGCAGGAAGGCGATGCCGACGGCGTAGGCACCGGCCGCGGGGAGCTGGAATCCGGCCACCTCGCGGAGGAAGGCGTCCGGGACCTGGAGCAGGATGCCCGCACCGTCACCCGAGTCCGGCTCGGAGCCGGTGGCGCCGCGGTGCTCGAGGTTGCGCAGTACGGTCAGCGCCTGTTCGACCAGTTCATGGCTGGCCACACCGGTGAGGGTGGCCACGAATCCGACGCCGCAGGCGTCGTGTTCGTTACGGGGGTCGTACATCCCCTGGGGGGCGGGGCGACCGTCCATGGGCGACCAGGCGTGGGTACGCATCGGCACTCCCGTCGTCGTCGAGGCAACTACATGTGGCAAGGGACGACGTTGGCCCTGGCAAAATTTCGTGCAGATTACATGATGGAACGCTTCTCGAAAAGCGGATAGCTCATTCCACCATGTGGACACCGCTCGGGAAGGTGAGGAGCGGTTCGGAGGGGTACCCACTCGGTTCGGAGAGGGACCCTCGGGACCATTGCGGACAGATCCATGACCGAAGGTCCGTAGCGACACGAGCCTCATTGCCCGCAGCGCTTACGGCTCATGCCCAGTGGTCACGGGGTCGAAACCGCCGAGTAACGACTACTTATGCAAGGTCCCGCATAGACCTGCAAGGCGTCATCCTGCGGCGGTACCGAACAAGCCGCCCAGGGCGTACGTCACACCGGCGGCCGCTCCACCGAGCGCGAGCTGCCGCAGACCGCTGAACCACCAGGACCTCGCGGTCACCTTGGCCACCACCGCGCCACAGGCGAAGAGCCCGATGAGCGCGAGCAGCAGGGCGGGCCACAGCACGGTGGCGCCGAGCAGATACGGCAGTACGGGGAGCAGGGCGCCCAGCGCGAACGCGCCGAAGGACGAGACCGCGGCGACGGTCGGCGAGGGCAGGTCGCCCGGGTCGATGCCGAGCTCCTCGCGGGCGTGGATCTCCAGCGCCTGCTCGGGGTCCTTGGACAGCTGACGTGCGACTTCGCGGGCCAGCTCGGGCTCGACGCCGCGCGACGCGTACAGCTCGGCGAGCTCCTTCTCCTCGTCCGCGGGGTGCTTGCGCAGCTCACGCCGCTCCACGTCCAGCTCGGCCTCGACGAGCTCGCGCTGGGAGGCCACGGAGGTGTACTCACCGGCCGCCATCGAGAAGGCACCGGCGGCGAGCCCCGCGAGGCCGGTGATGACGATGGTCTCCCGCGAGACGGCGCCGCCCGCGACGCCGGTCATCAGCGCGAGGTTGGAGACGAGCCCGTCCATCGCCCCGAAGACCGCCGGACGCAGCCAGCCACCGTTCACGTCGCGGTGGGTGTGGTTGTCGCGGTGCGCCTCGTGCAGAGTCGCTTCGGTTTCGATGATCGCCATGGCGTGAGCCCCCTCGTACGCGTACTTGAACGATCTCGAAAGTACGCGCGAAAAAAATCTCCCGCCAGCAAGGAAGGCCGTACTTACCTGCGAAAACACGCCCGGCGGGGGCTCCTGCGGGGAGCGGCGAAGGAGTGATCTGAGCTCGCACATGCTCGTGTGAGCACCCCGCGTGGCAGAGATGCACCAAGCACCGCATCCAGCGGTTCACGCTCCGTCCGCGGTCCGCGCACAGCCAGCGGTCCGCACAAGGGAGGCACGGCATGGCGTCCACCGCATGCGTTCCCTCGGTCCCGGCGCCCGGCGACGCCGACGACCTCCGCGAGCGGGCGCGCGGCGCCCTGCTCGGCCTCGCGGTCGGCGACGCGCTCGGCGCCCCCGCCGAGAACATGAAGCCGTCCGAGATCCGCCGCCGCTGGGGCCGCATCACGGGATACGTCGCCGAACACCCGGCCGGCACCGACGACACCGAGTACGCGATCTTCTCCGGGCTGCTGCTCGCCCGGCACGGCTCCGCGCTGACGGTCGCCCACGTCGAGACCGCGTGGCACGAGTGGATCGCGGACCTGGACGAAGGCCCGTTCCGGGGCGCGGGTTTCAGCGAGCGCGGCACCCTGGAGAACCTGCGCAGGGGCCTCGCCGCCCCCATCTCCGCCCAGCACCGGCACGCCTGGAGCGACGGCCTCGCGATGCGGGCCGCGCCCTTCGGCGTCTTCGCCGCGGGCCGCCCGGACGAGGCGGCCCGCCTCGTCGCGATCGACGGCTCCGTCAGCCATGACGGCGAGGGCATCCACGGCGGCCGGGCGGTGGCGGCGGGCGTCGCTGCGGCCATGACGGGGGCCCCGGTGGAGACCGTGGTGGAGGCGGCCCTCTCCGTCATCCCCGAGGACTGCTGGACGTCCCGCTCTCTGCGCCGCGCGGTGGCGGTCGCCCACCGCGGCGAACGCGCGGTGCGCTCCGCGGTGGTCATCGGCGGCTACCCCTGGACCGATCTCGCGCCGGAGGCGGTGGGGCTGGCCTTCGGGGCGTACGCGGTGGCGCGCGGCGACTTCGGCGACGCGGTGCTCTGCGCGGTGAACATGGGCCGCGACGCGGACACGACGGCGGCGGTGGCGGGCGCGCTCTCGGGCGCCACGTGCGGCGCCTCGGCGATCCCCCCGCCCTGGTCGGTGGCGATCGGCCCGGCCCGGGGCAGCTGCCTCCCCTCGATGCGGGGCCACCACGTACTGGACGTGGCAGACCTGCTGACGCCGGACGACGGAGTGGTGGGGGCATGACCACTGTGGGCAGGCGTGCCGTGGGGCGATGGGGGTCCCCCTTGGTCGAGCGCAGCCGAGAGCTTGGGGGAGGGTGGGCACAGCCCCCGGTGCCGGGTGCCGAGAACGGAGGCCCCAACCGAAGCGAGGCGCCCCCCGCCGAAGCGCTCCTGCTGGGCCTCGCGGCAGGCGACGCCGCAGGGTGGCCCTCCGCCCGCCACAGAGCCTCCCGCATGCCCGAGTGGACACGGCGGCTCACCCGCGAACTGGACACCTTCGCCGAGCAGAACGCCACCACCACCCTCCCCGTCCCCATCGCCCTGAACCAGCCGCCCGAGCCCCTGCGCCTCGGCCCCTCGGACGACGCCGAATGGGCGGCCTTCACCGCCGAGTCCCTGCTCCGCGCCGCCGACGGCACCCTGGACAGCGCACTGGCCCCGGACCGCCGCGTCCGCGCGGCACTCGACCTCTCCTGGAACGCCCTCGCCGCCGAGATCGCCGCGGCGGCGGCCCGCGCCCCCGAGGTCGAGTCCGCGGTCCTGCCTCTGCGGGCCCGCATCTCCGTCCGCGCGGGCCTCGGCAACCTCGCCGCGGGCCTGCGCCCGCCCGCCACCGGCCACGACAACCCGCACTACTTCGACGACGCGGCCTGCGTGCGGGCCTGCGTGCTGGCCCTGGTCCACCCCGGCGACCCCGAACGGGCCGCCGCCCTCGCGGAGTTCGACGCCCGCTACACCCAGGACGGCGACGGCACGCACGGCGCCCGCGCGATGGCCGCCGCGATCGCCGCCGCACTCGCGGAGGCCGACGTCGACACCGCGGTGGACTGCGCGCTCGACCAGCTCCCGGAGCACACGGAGATCGGCAGGAACGCCCGGCACGCCGTGAAGACGGCCCGCGCCCAGCCGGACGACGGCGCCTTCGCCCTCGTACCGCTCCTGGAGCACCAGATCGTCGACCACGTCTACAGCTACGGCATCGCCGCCGCCGAGACCGTGCCGGTCGCCCTCGCCCTGGCCACCGCCGCGCGCGGCCGCATCCGGGAGGCGGTGCCCGCCGCCGCGTGCCTGTCGCGCGTCGCGGACTCCGCGCCCGCGCTCGCCGGGGCGCTCACCGGCGTCCTGGGCACGGCGGCCGCGATCCCCGGGGCGTGGCGGGACGCCTGCCGCACCCTCTCGGGCTGTGCGCTCCCCCGTCTCGCGGGCACCGACCTGGTGGAACTCGCCGGGCAGCTGGCAGACACGGAACTGACCGCTCCAGGTGGACAATTCCGACATGACGACCATGACGCCACGTCCTGAGACGCCACATACCGAGCTGTCCCTGGCCGACCGCATCGCGGGCAGCCTCGTCGGAGCCGCGGTCGGCGACGCGCTCGGCGGACCCGTCGAGGGGTACGCGCCCGAGCAGATCGCCGAGCGGCACGGCGGGCGCGTCCACGGCATCGTCGGCCCCTGGAACGGCGACCGCTGGCGCACCGCCCGCCCCATCGCGCCGTACCACAAGGGCGACGGGCACGTCACCGACGACACCTTGATGACCCACGCGCTCGTCCGCGTGTACGCCACCGTCCGCGACCACCTCGACGCCTACGCCGTGGCCGACCACCTGGTCCCCGACCTGATGACGACCCCGCGCTGGATCCCCGAGCTGGAGGCGGAGACGATCCTCCTGCACCGGATCTTCCTCGCCGAGAAGTGGCTCGCCGCCCGCCTCCACTACGGCCACGTCGACCCGCGTGAGGCGGGCACCGGCAACATCGTCAACTGCGGTGCCGCGATGTACATGGCGCCGGTCGGACTGGTCAACGCCGCCGACCCGCGGGCCGCGTACGCCGAGGCCCTCGACATCGCGGGCGCCCACCAGTCGTCGTACGGCCGGGAGGCCGCCGGGGTCTTCGCGGCGGCCGTGGCGGCGGCCTGCGCGCCCGGCGCCACGGCGGACTCGGTGATCGGGGAGTGCCTCGCCCTGGCGAAGGACGGCACCCGCGCCGCCATCGAGGCCGTGGCCGAAGTCGCCGCGAAACACCGGGACTTCGAGACGGCGCTGGCCCCGGTCCGGGCCGCCGTCGCCCCCTTCGACACGGTCGGGCCCGACTACCGCTCCCCCTCCCTGGGCGCCCGCCGCCCCTCCCGGCTGCACTCCGTCGAAGAGCTCCCCGTCGCCCTCGGCATGCTCCTGGTCGGCGAGGCCGACTACCGCCGCACCGTGCTGGGTTCGGTCAACTACGGCCGCGACTGCGACTCCATCGCGACGATGAGCGGCGCGATCGTGGGCGCGCTCCGCGGCGAGGAGGCCGTGCCCGCCGACTGGGCCAAGCGCGTCGCCGAGGCCAGCCGCCTCGACCTGCACGCCCCGGCGGCGGCGCTCACGGCGGTCGCCGAGGAGATCTTCACCCGCGACGTCCGCCGCCGCCGCGCCCACGAGTCCGCGTTCACTGCCCTGACGGCCGAACGGTGATCCGCCTGACCTGGGTCCAGCCGGAGGACCTGATCGGCCACGAACTGTGCCAGGCGGAACAGGAGGGCCGCGACGTCACCTCCGTACGCGCCCGCTGGCTCGCGGCGGGCGGCCACCTGCCCCCGCTCCGTGCGGGCGCCTCCCCTGCCCCGGCCCCGCCCCACCGCCGCACCCTGGCGGAACGCCTCCTGGACGAACTGGCCCGGTCGGCCCCGCCGTGGGCAGACGTGCCACGCCGGGTGCCCGCCGGTGCGGCGCCCGCACCCTCAGGGCTGCGCCACCGCCTCCACGCCGCCTGGCTCGGCAGAGCCGCGGGCTGCCTCCTGGGCAAACCGGTGGAGAAGCTTCCCCTGGACGGCATCCGGAGACTCGCCCGGGCAACGGGCAACTGGCCCCTGCACACCTGGTTCACCGAGCGGGGCGTCCCGCCCGAGCTCAAGGCGGCCCACCCCTGGAACCGCCGCTCCGCGCCGACCTCCCTCGCCGAGAACATCGACGGCATGCCCGAGGACGACGACCTCAACTACCCGCTCCTGAACCTCGCCCTCCTCCAACGCCACGGCAGGGACTTCACCACCGAGGACGTGGCGCGGCTCTGGCTGGACGAGCTCCCCGCGGGCCGCACCTTCACCGCGGAACGCGTCGCCTACCGCAACCTCCTGAACGGCATCGAGCCCCCGCACACCGCCACCCACCGCAACCCGTTCCGCGAGTGGATCGGCGCCCTCATCCGCGCCGATCTGCACGGCTGGACCAACCCCGGGGCTCCGGAGGCGGCCGCGGAGCAGGCCCGCCGCGACGCGGTCCTCACCCACACGGCGAACGGCGTGCACGGCGCCGAGTTCGCGGCGGCCACGATCGCCGCGGCGGCCGGCGGCACCGCCGACGTCCACGCCTGTCTGCGGACGGGGCTGTCCGTCGTGCCGTCCGACTCGCGCCTGGCCCTGGCCGTCCGACACGCCGTTCAACTGGCGGACGAAACAAGGGACTTCGACGATGTCGTGGACCACCTCCACGCGCGTTACGCCACCCACCACTGGGTGCACGTCATCCCCAACGCCGCGCTCCTCGCCGCCGCCCTCACCCACGCCGACGGCGACTTCACCGGCTCCATCACCCGCGCCGTCTCCGGCGGCTGGGACACCGACTCGAACGGCGCGACCGCCGGGTCGGTCGCGGGCCTGCTCGCCGGTCACCCCGACGCGCTCCCCGACCGCTGGACGGCGCCCCTCAAGAACCGGCTCGCCACCTCCGTGGGCGACTTCGACGGCATCGGCTTCGACACCCTCGCAGACCTCACCACCGCACTCACCGCCCGGGAGGCACACCGCTCATGACCCCCACGCCCCACATCGCCGTCCTCGGCAGCGCCAACATGGACCTCGTCGCGTACGTCGCCGAGGCCCCGCGGCGCGGCGAGACCGTGACGGGCCGCGAGTTCCGCACCGCCCCCGGCGGCAAGGGCGCCAACCAGGCCGTCGCGGCGGCCCGCGCGGGCGCCACGGTCTCGCTGGTCGGCGCGGTCGGCAACGACGCCCACGGCAGTACGCTCCGGTCCTGCCTGGAACACTCCGGCGTCGACACGGACCTCCTGCGCACCGTCGAGACGCCCACCGGTATCGCGCACATCGTCGTCGACGACGAGGGCGGCAACGCGATCGTCGTGATCCCCGGCGCCAACGGCACCGTCACCGCCCTCACCCCCGGCGACGAGAGCCTGATCGCCTCCGCCGACGCGCTGCTGCTCCAGCTGGAGGTGCCGGTGGAAGGGGTACTCGCCGCCGCCCAGGCCGCCCGGCGCCACGGCGTCCGTACCCTCCTCACCCCCGCCCCGGCCCAGCCCCTGCCACCCGAACTCCTCGCCGCCGTCGACCTGTTGCTGCCCAACGAGCACGAGGCCGCCGCCCTCACCGGCATCCCTGACGACCCGCCGGCCGCCGCCAGGTCCCTGCTCTCCCAGGTGCCCGAGGTCGTCATCACCCTCGGCTCGCGCGGCAGCCTGTACGCGGCGCGCGGCACCGAGCCGGTCATGGTGCCCGCCCGCCGGGTCACCCCGGTCGACACCACCGGCGCGGGCGACACCTTCGCGGGCGCCCTCGCCGTGGCTCTCGCCGAGGGCAACTCCGCGCCCGACGCGCTCGGTTGGGCGTCGGCAGCGGCGGCCCTGTCCGTACAGCGTCCGGGAGCATCGGCCTCCATGCCGTACCGCAAGGAGATCGACGCGGAGGCGGGTGTCACGTCATGACAGCTCCCCTGACCGGCCTGCGCGTCCTCGACCTCGCCACCCTCTTCGCGGGCCCGCTGGCCGCCACCATGCTCGGCGACTTCGGCGCCGAGGTCATCAAGGTCGAGCACCCCTCGCGCCCCGACCCGTCCCGCGGCCACGGCCCGTCGAAGGACGGCGTCGGCCTGTGGTGGAAGCTGCTCGGCCGCAACAAGCGCACGATGACCCTCGACCTGTCGACGCCCGGCGGCCGCGAGACCCTGCTGCGCCTGGCCGCCACCGCCGACGTGATCGTCGAGAACTTCCGCCCCGGCACCCTGGAGAAGTGGGACCTGGGCTGGGAGGAACTCCACGCCGCCAACCCCCGCCTGGTCCTCGCCCGCGTCACCGGCTTCGGCCAGTTCGGCCCGTACTCCCGCCGCCCCGGCTTCGGCACGCTGGCCGAGGCGATGAGCGGCTTCGCCGCGATCACCGGCGAGCCGGAGGGACCGCCGACCCTGCCGCCGTTCGGCCTCGCCGACTCGATCGCGGGCCTGGCGACGGCGTACGCGGTGATGACGGCCCTCGCGGCCCGCGACCGCACGGGCGAGGGCCAGGTCGTGGACATGGCGATCATCGAGCCGATCCTCACGGTCCTCGGCCCGCAGCCGCTCTGGTACGACCAGCTGGGCCACGTACAGCCCCGCACCGGCAACCGCTCCACGAACAACGCGCCGCGCAACACCTACCGCACGGCGGACGGCGGCTGGGTCGCCGTCTCCACCTCCGCCCAGTCGATCGCAGAGCGCCTGATGCGCCTGGTCGGCCGCCCCGACCTGATCGCGGAACCGTGGTTCGCCACCGGCGCGGACCGGGCGCGCCACGCCGACGTCCTCGACGAGGCGGTCGGCGGCTGGATCGCCCGGCACACCCGCGACGAGGTGATCGAGGCGTTCGAGAAGGCGGAGGCCGCGGTCGCTCCCATCCAGGACGTACGCGACGTCATGACCGACCCCCAGTACGCGGCTCTCGACACGCTCACCACGGTCGACGACCCGGAGCTCGGACCCCTGCGCATGCAGAACATCCTCTTCCGGCTCTCCGCGACCCCCGGCGCGATCCACTGGGCGGGCCGCCCGCACGGCGCCGACACGGACGCCGTCCTGACCGAACTCGGCCTGACGGAAGGGGACATCACCACCCTGCGCAAGGAGGGCGCGCTGTGACCGTCCACTCCCCACTGACCTGGCTGTACGTTCCCGGGGACCGGCCCGAGGTGGTCGCCAAGGCCCTCCACGCGGGCGCCGACGCGGTGATCGTCGACCTGGAGGACGCGGTGGCCCCCGACCGCAAGGAGTACGCGTGCGCGGCGACGGCCGAGCTCCTCTCGGAACCCCTGCCCCTCCCCGTCCACGTCCGCGTGAACGCCCTGGACGGCCCGCGGGCCGACGCCGACCTCCGCGCCCTCGCCCCGCTCCCGGGCCTGGCGGGCCTGCGCCTGCCCAAGGTCACCTCGCGCGCCGAGGTCATCCGCGTCGCCGAGCGTGCCGTCCCGGCCGACGGCGGCGCTCTCGCCCTGCACGCACTCGTCGAATCGGCGCTCGGCCTGGAGCACGCCTTCGCCATCGCCACCGCGCACCCGGCCCTGCGCGGCATCTCCCTCGGCGAGGCCGACCTCCGCGCCGACCTGGGGATGCGCGACGAGTCGGGTCTCGACTGGGCGCGCTCGCGCGTGGTGGTGGCCGCGCGGGCGGCCGGCCTGGCCCCGCCCAGTCAGTCGGTCCACCCGGACATCCGTGACCTGGACGGCCTCGCCGCGTCCTGCGCCCGCGGGCGCGCCCTCGGCTTCCTCGGCCGCGCGGCGATCCACCCCCGGCAGCTCCCGGTGATCGAACGGGCCTATCTGCCCACCGCCGAGGAGATCGAGCGGGCGGAGGAGATCATGAAGGCGGCGGTGACGGACGAGGGCGCCCTGGCGCTCCCGGACGGCCGCTTCGTGGACAAGGCGGTGGTGGAGGGGGCGCGGCGGGTCCTGGCGCTGGCCGACAGAGGGTGACCGCCCACGCCGAAGGGCCGCCGGATCGAGTGATCCTGCGGCCCTTCGGCGTCGACGTGGACGAGCGGGGAACGTCAGCTCTTCGGCTCGGCCGAGGATTTCTCCCCGTCGGTCTCCTCGGCGCCCTTCGTGTCCTTCTCACCCTTGGTGAGCTTCACGGAGTCGCCATCGGTGCTGCCGGTGCTGTCGGTGCTGTCGGTGCTGTCGGCGGCGGGCTCGTCGCCCGGCTCGACGATCTCCTCGCGGCCGGGGCGGGTCTTCGCGGACACCACGAAGTAGGCGACGGCCAGGAGGAAGACCACGATGGCGGTCCACACGTTCAGCCGCAGGCCGAGCACGTGGTGCGCGTCGTCGACCCGCATGTACTCGATCCAGCCGCGCCCGGCGCAGTACGAGGCGACGTACAGCGCGAACGCCCGGCCGTGTCCGAGCTTGAAGCGGCGGTCGGCCCAGATGACCAGGACGGCGACGCCGATGCACCACAGCGACTCGTACAGGAAGGTCGGGTGGTACGTGCCGGGGACCCGGCCGTCCTCGGCGGAGGTGATCTTCAGCGCCCAGGGCAGGTCCGTGGGCTTGCCGTACAGCTCCTGGTTGAACCAGTTGCCCCAGCGGCCGATGGCCTGCGCGAGGGCGATGCCGGGGGCCAGGGCGTCGGCCCAGGCCGGCAGCGGGATGCCCCGGCGGCGACAGCCGATCCACGCACCGACCGCGCCGAGCGCGATCGCGCCCCAGATGCCGAGGCCGCCCTCCCAGATCTTGAAGGCGTCCACCCAGTCACGGCCGTCGCTGAAGTACAGCTGGTAGTCCGTGATCACGTGGTAGAGACGCCCGCCGACGAGGCCGAACGGGACGGCCCACACGGCGATGTCGGCCACGGTGCCTGACCGGCCCCCGCGATCGACCCACCGCTTGTTGCCGAGCCAGACGGCTACGAAGACGCCGATGATGATGCAGAACGCGTAGCCGCGCAGCGGAATGGGTCCGAGTTCGACCACACCGCGCGACGGACTGGGAATGAAGGCAAGGTCCATGACACGACCGACGCTACCGTGCCGGGCGTGGGGGGCGGCAATCGGTCCGGCTACGGGTCCATAACAGGAGTGCCGCCCCCGGCCGTCAGTTCCGGTTCGCCTTCTCCACCGCCTGCTTCAGCTTCTGGGGCGTCAGGGGGTTCCGCTGGTCGGCGAAGATGTCCTTGCCGTCGAGCCGCACCGTGGGGGTGCCGCGCAGCTTGGCGTCCTGGAACGCCTTGTTGGACTTGTCGACCCAGCTGTCGTGCTCGCCGTCCTCGACGCACTTCTTGAAGGAGTCGGTGACCAGTCCGTCGACCTCACCGGCGAGCTCGATCAGCTTGCCGTTCTTGCCGAACGCGTCGTCCGGCTCCGCGGGCTGGTTCTTGAAGAGCACGTCGTGGTACGGGGTGAACTTGCCGGCGTCCTGGGCACAGGCCGCGGCGTTGGCCGCGCGCCGGGAGCCGCTGCCGCCCATGTTCCCGTCGATGAGGGTGGCCAGGTGGTACTCGACCTTGAGCAGGCCCTTGTCGGCGAGGTCGTGGATCGTCGTGCGATAGCCGTCCTCGAACTGCTTGCAGGCCGGGCAGCGGAAGTCCTCCCAGATGGTGAGGGTCGACTTGGCGCTGTCCTTGCCGACGGGGATCACGGGGCCGTCCTTGTCGCCCGCCCCCTTGGGCGCGACCACCGGGCCCGCCGCGTCGCTCTTGTCGTCGCCGGAATTGGCGGCGAGCAGCCCCACCACGGCGGCGAGGCCGAGGACGCCGACCACCGCGGCGCTCACGACCAGCGCCCTGCGCCGCTTGTCGCGGGCCTTCTGCCGCTCTCGCTCTGCCGCCATCCGCTCGCGGGCCGATCGCTTTTCCTCACGGTTCTTCTCGCTCACACCCCGCCAAACGAACCGGGGAGGCACGAGCGTGCCTCCCCGGTCCAGGTCCACCCGTACGAGTTACGCCTTGCCGCGGACCCCGTCGGCGAGCTCACCGGCGAGGGCGTGCACGGCGGCCAGGCCCGCGGCTTCGTCCGGCGCGTCCAGCATGCGCTGCACGAAGGCGGAGCCGACGATCACGCCGTCGGCGAAGCCGGCGACCTCGGCCGCCTGGCGGGCGTTGGAGACGCCGAGGCCGACGCAGACCGGCAGTGCGGTGGTGGCCTTGGTGCGCCCCACCAGGTCCTGCGCCTGTGCGCCCACCGACTCGCGGGTGCCGGTGACGCCCATCAGCGAGGCCGCGTAGACGAAGCCGGAGCCCGCCTCGGTGATCGTGGCGAGCCGCTCGTCCTTGCTGCTCGGCGCGACGACGAAGACCGTCGCCAGGCCGTGCTTCCCGGCGTGCTCCCTCCAGAGCGCGGACTCCTGGACGGGCAGGTCGGGCAGGATGCAGCCCGCGCCGCCCGCCTCGGCGAGCTCGGCGGTGAACCGCTCCACGCCGTAGCGGTCGATCGGGTTCCAGTACGTCATGACGAGCACCGGCTTGCCGGTCGCCTCGTACGCCTCGCGGACGGTGCGCATGACGTCGCGGATCTTGAGGCCGCCGCGCAGCGCGATGTCGTCGGCGGTCTGGATGACCGGGCCGTCGAGCACCGGGTCGGAGTGCGGCAGGCCGACCTCGACCACGTCCGCGCCGCCCTCGAAGGCCGCCTTGACGGCCGCGATGCCGCCGTCGACGGTGGGGAATCCCGCGGGCAGGTAGGCGATGAGGGCCGCCCGGCCCTCGGCCTTCGCGGCCGCGAGGGTGTCGTCCAGCAGTTTGACGTTGCCGCTCACTTTGCGTCCCCCTCGATCTCCGCGCCGGTGCCGGGCTCGTCGGCCTCGACGGTGGCGTCCGTGTCGTACAGGCCGAAGTAGCGCGCGGCCGTGTCCATGTCCTTGTCGCCGCGCCCGGAGAGGTTGACGACGATCAGCCCGTCCTTGCCGAGCTCCTTGCCGACCTCCAGGGCGCCGGCGAGCGCGTGGGCGCTCTCGATGGCCGGGATGATGCCCTCGGTCCTGGAGAGGAGCCGCAGGGCCTGCATGGCCGCGTCGTCGGTGACCGCGCGGTACTCGCCGCGGCCGCTGTCCTTGAGGTAGGCGTGCTCGGGGCCGATGCCGGGGTAGTCCAGGCCCGCCGAGATCGAGTAGGGCTCGGTGATCTGGCCCTCCTCGTCCTGGAGGACGTAGGAGCGGGAGCCGTGCAGGATGCCCGGTTCGCCCGCGGTCAGGGTGGCCGCGTGCTCGCCGGTCTCGATGCCGTGTCCGGCGGGCTCGCAGCCGATGAGGCGCACGTCCGCGTCCGGGATGAAGGCGTGGAAGAGGCCGATGGCGTTGGAGCCGCCGCCCACGCAGGCGACGGCGGCGTCGGGCAGGCGTCCGGCGCGCTCCAGGATCTGGCGGCGGGCCTCGACGCCGATGACGCGGTGGAAGTCGCGGACCATGGCGGGGAACGGGTGCGGTCCGGCCACGGTGCCGAACAGGTAGTGGGTCCTGTCCACGTTCGCCACCCAGTCGCGGAACGCCTCGTTGATGGCGTCCTTCAGGGTGCGGCTGCCGGACTTCACGGCGACGACCTCGGCGCCGAGCATCCGCATCCGGGCCACGTTCAGGGCCTGGCGCTCGGTGTCGATCTCGCCCATGTAGATGGTGCATTCGAGGCCGAAGAGCGCGCAGGCGGTGGCCGTGGCGACGCCGTGCTGTCCTGCGCCGGTCTCGGCGATGACGCGGGTCTTGCCCATGCGCTTGGTGAGCAGGGCCTGCCCGAGCACGTTGTTGATCTTGTGCGAGCCGGTGTGGTTCAGGTCCTCGCGCTTGAGGAAGACACGGGCGCCGCCCGCGTGCTCCGCGAAGCGGGGGACCTCGGTGAGGCTGCTGGGGCGGCCCGTGTAGTTGACGAGCAGGTCGTCGAGCTCGCGGGCGAACTCCGGGTCGTTCTTCGCCTTGTCGTACTCGACGGCGACCTCGTCCACGGCGGCGACGAGGGCCTCCGGGATGAACTTGCCGCCGAACGCGCCGAAGTAGCCTTCGGCGCTCGGGACTTGACCGTCCGGGTCCGGGATGAAGTATTCGCTGGGCATGGCAGATCCTTGTCAGAACTGGCGATGACGGCGGGTGCTTGCGCGCCCCTTCAGGGGCGCGGGGAACTGCGCGACAAGCCCATGACGGGCCGCGGTCGCGACGAAACCCTGGCCGGCAACGGCGCGAGGGCTCTTCAGTTCAGGCGGCGCACAGAGCGCCGCGTCGCCATCGCATCCCGGGGATCTGGCCGGGCTCGGAGCCGATGTGGTAGCGCACGCGCCTGCCCCGCACGCGGCGTGCGGGGGCCCGGCAGCCGCGGGGGCGGCAGCCGGGTGCGAGGCGGGCGGAGATCGGCATCGGGAGGAGTCAGCTCCGTCCGTGGCGGAGCGCCGGGTGCGTGCCCGCGGCGACGAGGTCGGAGACCGCGCCCTTCGGGTCGCGGCCGGTCACCAGGGACTCGCCCACGAGCACCGCGTCGGCGCCCGCGTTGGCGAAGGCGATCAGGTCGTGCGGTCCGCGCACACCGGACTCGGCGATCTTGACGACGCTGTCCGGCAGCTCGGGCGCGACCCGCTCGAAGGTGGAGCGGTCGACCTTGAGGGTCTTGAGGTCGCGGTTGTTGACACCGATCACGCGGGCGCCCGCGTCGACGGCACGCTCGGCCTCGTCCTCGTCGTGCACCTCGACGATCGGCGTGAGGCCGATCGACTCGGCGCGCTCGATGAGGGACTCCAGAGCGGGCTGCTCCAGGGCGGCCACGATCAGCAGCACGAGGTCGGCGCCGTACGCCCTGGCCTCCCACAGCTGGTACGAGGTGACGATGAAGTCCTTGCGGAGCACCGGGATGTCGACCTTGGCGCGGACGGCCTCCAGGTCGGCGAGCGAACCGCCGAAGCGGCGCTCCTCGGTGAGCACGGAGATGACGGCGGCGCCGCCCGCCTCGTAGTCGGCGGCGAGACCTGCCGGGTCGGCGATCGCGGCGAGCGCGCCCTTGGAGGGGCTGGAGCGCTTCACCTCACAGATGACCTTGACGCCGTCGCCGCGCAGGGCCGCCGCGCCGTCCTTGGCCGCGGGGGCCTTGGCCGCACGCTCCTTGAGCTCGTCGAGGCTGACGCGTGCCTGCCGCTCCGCGAGGTCGGCACGGACTCCGTCGATGATCTCGTCGAGCACACTCACGCGAGCGGCCCCCTTCCCTGACGGTTGAGCTGACGTTCAAGCTGGTCACTGCGATGGTATCCGCAGGAGGGCGAAGGCCCCGCATCCGGTTGACCCCCGTCCCACGACCTGGACATCCGCCAGGCCCGCCACCTGCGCTTCTCAGGGATGCAGCCATGACCCGAACGGCAGATTGCGTACGACGGTGAAGACCGTCACCAGGGCGCCGAAGCTCCACAGCTGCACCGGCCCCAGCTCGATCCGCGACGGCCGTCCGCGCACCGTCCTGATCACCCATACGGCCCACAGCACGGCGAAGAGGACGTACCCGGCGACGGCCAGCGCGTTGGCGCCGAGGGCCGCCCCGAAGTCGCCGTGGACGAAGGCGTGGGCGCTGCGCAGGCCGCCGCAGCCCGGGCAGTAGATGCCGGTGAGGCGCAGCAGCGGGCAGGCGGGGTAGTGGCCGGGTTCGTTCGGGTCGACGGCGCCCACATAGGCGAAGGCGCCGGCGACCGAAGCGAGCACGCCGGCCGGTACGAGCAGGCGGGTCAGGACGGCGGGCGCGGCGCTCTCGGTGTCGGCGGTCACCCGTGCATTATGCGGAAGAGGCGGCCCCGGCACCTGCCGGACCGCCTCTTGCCGTAGCACTTCGTGCGGCGTGTCGCGCCGCGTGTCGTACTGCGTGGATCAGCTCTCGGACCGCGCGGCCTGGCGGTGCGGGCGCTTGACCTGGCCCATACCCGCGGCGCGCATGGCACCGCCCACGAGGCCGCCGATGACGATGATGGCCATGCCGGCCCAGAACCCGGGCACGTTGGCCATCACCATGAAGGCACCCGCGACGCAGAAACCGATGAAGGCGATGATGACACCGGTCCAGGCGGCCGGGGTGTGTCCGTGGCTGCTGCCCGCCATTGAATTGCTCCTCGTTGCTGTATGCGTGGTGGTGGGAAGCCCACCGCGAGTCGGACGCTCGCTGGCATTGTCCCGTACCGGCGCGTATGCCGTGAGCGCGGGGTCACGTTTCGCGCGTCGGGTCCTCGCCGCGGTCGAGGGCCTTCCACAGCTCCTCGGGCCGCTCGGGGTCCGGGGCGCGGCGCGCCTTGCGGGGGCTGGGTGAGCCGTCGCGTTCGTAGCGCCCCGACATCGCGGGCCACGAACGGCCGTACGTGAGGGCGAGCAGCCCGGCGAGCAGGATGAGGGCGCCCGCGGCGGCCGCCGCGTACGGCCAGCCCGAGTGGCTGAGGTCGCCGATGGTGCTGGCGGCGTCACCGGAGGCGGTGGCGGCCTTCTCGTCGAGCGCGTCGCTGTCGTCCGCGCCGAGCAGTGCTGCGGCGACGATGCCGGCGCCGCTGAGCGTGAGCAGCAGGGAGACGAGGAAGCGACCGGCGCGGCGGACCGCGAAGACCGCGACGAGTGCGGCGAGGCCCACTATCGCGAGGGCCGCGGGGACGCCCGTGACGTCGCCGCCCTTGGCGGTCAGCGGAAGCTCGCCGCCGGCCACCGACGCGGTGCCGTGGGCCCAGTCCTGGCGGGAGGCGAGCAGGGCGAGGGCCGCGCCGACGGCGCCGAGCAGCAGCGCGGCGGCGATGCTGCGCCGGCTGCTGCGCTGGGCGCGGCTCTCGGACGCGGCCTCGGTACGGGGCGGAGGTACGGCAGAAGTCACCCGTCCACTATCCCTCACGGCCCGAACGGTCGTGCAGGCGGTTCGCCGTGTGGATGGCGCGCAGCACGGCTGCGGCCTTGTTCCGGCACTCGGTGTCCTCGGCGACGGGGTCCGAGTCGGCGACGACCCCGGCCCCGGCCTGCACGTACGCCGTGCCGTCGCGGAGGAGGGCGGTGCGGATGGCGATGGCGGTGTCGGAGTCGCCCGCGAAGTCGAGGTAGCCGACGCAGCCGCCGTACAGGCCGCGGCGGGACGGTTCGAGCTCGTCGATGATCTGCATGGCGCGGGGCTTGGGGGCGCCGGAGAGGGTGCCCGCGGGGAAGCAGGCGGTGAGCACGTCGAAGGCGGTGCGGCCGTCGGCGACCTGTCCGGTGACCGTCGACACGATGTGCATGACGTGGGAGTACTTCTCGATGGACATGAAGTCGACGACCTCGACGGAGCCGGGTTCGCAGACCCGGCCCAGGTCGTTGCGGCCCAGGTCGACGAGCATCAGGTGCTCGGCGCGCTCCTTGGGGTCGGCGAGCAGTTCGTCGGCGAGCGCCTGGTCCTCCCGCGGGGTGGCGCCGCGGTGCCGGGTCCCGGCGATGGGGTGGACCATGGCGCGCCCGTCCTCGACCTTGACGAGGGCCTCGGGCGATGAGCCGACCACGTCGAATCCGTCGAGGCGGAAGAGGTACATGTACGGCGACGGGTTGGTGGCGCGCAGCACGCGGTAGACGTCCAGCGCGCTCGCCGTGCAGGGGGTCTCGAAGCGCTGCGAGGGCACGACCTGGAAGGCCTCGCCTGCCCTGATGCGTTCCTTGATGTCCTCGACGGCTTCCTGGTACTGCTCGCCGCCCCACAGGGCGGTGTACTCGGGGAGCTCGGAGGGCGGGAGGGCGGCCGGGGGCTGGGAGAGCGGCCGGGAGAGGTCGGCCTCCATGGCGTCGAGGCGGGCGACCGCGTCGGCGTAGGCCTCGTCGACGCCGGTGTGGAGGTCGTTGTGGTTGATCGCGTTGGCGATCAGCAGGACGGAGCCGTCCCAGTGGTCGAGGACGGCGAGGTCGCTGGTGAGCAGCATGGTCAGCTCGGGGAGCCGCAGATCGTCCCGGTCGCCGGGGCCGATCTTCTCCAGGCGGCGCACGATGTCGTAGCCGAGGTAGCCGACCATGCCGCCGGTGAAGGGCGGCAGGCCGTCGGCGCTGACCACGTCGCGCGGGGTGTGCAGTATGCCGATGGTGGCGCGCAGCGCGGCGAGCGGGTCACCGGAGGTGGGCACGCCGACGGGCGGGGTGCCGAGCCAGTGGGCCTCGCCGTCGCGGACGGTGAGGGCGGCGGCGCTGCGTACGCCCACGAAGGAGTAGCGGGACCACGACCGGCCGTTCTCCGCCGACTCCAGGAGGAAGGTGCCGGAGCGTTCGGCGGCGAGCTTGCGGTAGAGGCCGACGGGGGTGTCGCCGTCCGCGAGGAGCTTGCGGCTGACGGGGATCACTCGGCGGTCGGTCGCCAGCTTGCGGAAGGTCTCGAGGTCCATGGCAGCTGACCCTACTGACCGGGTGCGGGGGCGCCGGTCACGGGCAGCACGGGCAGCACGTCGGTGTCGAAGCAGGTGCGGGTGCCGGTGTGGCAGGCGGGGCCGATCTGGTCGACCTGGACGAGGACGGTGTCCGCGTCGCAGTCGAGCGCCACTTCCTTGACGTACTGGAAGTGCCCTGATGTGTCGCCCTTGACCCAGTACTCCTGGCGGCTGCGCGACCAGTACGTGCAGCGCCCGGTGGTGAGGGTGCGGTGCAGCGCCTCGTCGTCCATCCAGCCGAGCATGAGCACCTCACCGGTGTCGTACTGCTGGGCGATGGCGGGGACGAGACCGTCGGCGCTGCGCCTGAGGCGCGCGGCGATGTCCGGGTCGAGGTTGCTGCTGGGCGGGGGCACGCTGGTCATGGGCCCATTGTGCCGCCCCGCGCGGGCCGTCCCCCGCGGCGTCCACTGTGCGGACCGGTGGCGCGGTCGTACGCTGGTTGGTATGTCGACCCATGCGAAGCGTGAACGACTTCTTCTCGCCGACCTGTTGGAGGCGGAGGGGCCCGAGGCGGCCACTCTGTGCGAGGGCTGGAAGACCCGTGACCTCGCGGCCCACGTGGTGGTGCGCGAGCGCCGTGCGGACGCGGCGGGCGGGCTGCTGATCAAGCAGCTCGCGGGACGCCTGGAGCGGGTGCAGGCCGAGTTCGCCGCGAAGCCGTACGAGGAACTGATCCAGCTGATCCGGACGGGCCCGCCCCGTTTCTCGCCCTTCTCCCTCAAGCAGGTGGACGAGGCGTCGAACGCCGTCGAGTTCTACATCCACACCGAGGACGTGCGCCGCGCGCAGCCCGGCTGGCGGCCGCGCGAACTCGACCCCGTCTTCTCGGACGCCCTGTGGTCCCGTCTGGAACGCACGGCCCGCCTGGTGGGCCGCAAGGCGCCGGTGGGCCTGGTCCTGCGCCGCCCGGACGGCCAGACGGCGGTGGCGCACCGGGGCACTCCGGTGGTGACGGTGACCGGTGAGCCGTCCGAGCTGCTGCTGTTCGCGTACGGCAGGCAGGAGGCCGCCGAGGTCGGTCTCGAAGGGGACAAGGAAGCGATCGCGAGGCTGCACGAATCGAAGCAGCTGGGGCTCTGAACCACACTGCTCAGCGCGGGAGTTCGGCGCGGCGCAGGGAGCGTGAGCAGAGTCCGATGACGCCGCCCGCGGCGCTGAGCGCGGCGCACGTGGTGTACACCGGTTCGATGCCCCATGCCCCGATCGCGGCGCCGACGACCGGATAGCAGAGCGGTGCCACACCCAGGGTGAACAGGGTGGCCACGGAGGTGACGCGCCCCAGGTAGGCGGGGGCGGCGGCGGTCTGCGTCAGCGCGGCGATCAGGGCGCCGCCGAGCCCGGTGCACAGGCCCACGCAGAGCCCCGCCGCCGTGGCCGCCGCGACCGAGGGCGCGAAGCCGATGCCGGCCAGGGCGACCGAGCCTGCGATGACGCCCGCGGACTGCACCGCCCCGGCCCGGGGTATCCGGCCGCGTACGGCGAGCAGGAGGGCGGCGAGCCCCGCGCCGACGCCGAATCCCGCGATGACCCAGCCCATTCCCGTGGCGCCCCAGCCACGCCGGTCGGCGAGGAGCACCAGGCCGATGTTGGCGGGTCCCGCGAAGCCGAGCTCCGTCACCGCCGCGACGAGCGTCAGCGGGGCGAGGACCCGGTGCCCGCGGATGTACCGCAGCCCGTCGGTGAGTTGCCGCAGGGCCGAGCCGCCGTGCGCCGTGGCGTCGTCGGCGGGCAGCGGGCGCAGGCGTACGGCCGCCAGCAGCGCCAGCGAGAGGACGAACAGCGCGCCGCCGGCGCCGAACGCGGCCGCCGGTCCGCCGAGCGCCACGGCGAGGCCGCCGAGGGGTGCCGCGACGACGGTGGCGAGGCGTTGCGCCAGACCCCGCATGCCCTGGACCCGTCCCAGCTGGTCCGGGGCGGTGATGCGCGGCGGCAGCGCGCCCACGCTCGGCAGGAACAGCGCGTCGACCGCGCCGAAGACCAGGGCGAGGCAGGCGAGCAGCCAGACGCCGGGCGAGGAGACGAGCAGCAGCAGGGCGGCCGCGAGGAGCACCGCGCAGCGGACGGCGTCGCTGCCGATCACCATGCGGCGCGGGCCGAGGCGGTCCGCGACGACTCCCCCGCCGAGCATGAGGACGGCCCGGGGGACGGCGCCGACCGCGAGGACCAGGCCCGCCTGTCCTGGGCTGCCGCCGCGGGCCGCGGCCCAGGACAGGGCGACGAAGTAGATCCCGTCGCCGACCATCGACGCGGTGTAGGCGCCGAGCCAGCGCAGGACGTTGGCGTCGCGGTGGGCGGGGCGGCCGGTCGCGGCCGGGGCGGCCAAGGCGGTGGTCATGGCGCGTCCTCTCAGAGCCTGAAGGGGAAGCTGGCCAGGTGGACGGCGACGTTCTCGCGTCCCTCGGTGTCCCCCGCCGCCTCGGCGGCCCTGCCCTGTTCCTCGTACGCCCTGACCAGCGCGTGGATCTCGGCGTTCAGCCGGGTGAGTTCGGCGGGGTTCAGCCGGGCGAGGAAGTCCGACTGGTCCGCCGCCGTGCGCCACTCGGCGCCCCAGGCCGCCTGCTGGTCCAGGTAGGTCTCGTACTGTTCCCTGCGGTGGGCGATCAGGCCGCGGAGGACTGCGGCGTGCGTGGCCGCGCCTTCCGGTGTGTCCTTGAAGTCCTCGTGCCGGAAGCTCAGGGTGTCCTGCGCGGCCTGCCACCAGCGCTCCCGCGCGTCCTCGCTCTGCGCCTCGGCCTCCTCGATGAGGCCGTGCTCGGCGAGCTTGCGCAGGTGGTAGCTGACGAGCGAGACGGCCTCGTCGACCTGCGCGCCGAGCTGCGAGGCGGTGGCGGGGCCGCCCGCGCGCAACGCGCCGTACAGCTTCATCCGCAGGGGGTGCCCGAAGGCCTTGAGGGTGCCGAGGTCCGTGATCCGGCGACGGTTGTCCATGACCTCACGGTAGATACGAAAGAAAAATTGCACAACAATAATTGCGCAACTTTCCTTTCGCGTCTGGGAACGAGAAGGCCCCGGCCACCCGCATCGGGTGACCGGGGCCCTATAGACCCGTCCGAGGAGTTACCGCACCGGGTACCCCGCCCCCCGCAGCGTTCCCTTGACCTCGCCGATCCGCAGGTCGCCGAAGTGGAAGACCGATGCGGCGAGCACCGCGTCCGCGCCCGCCGCGACGGCCGGCGGGAAGTGCTCCAGGCGGCCCGCGCCGCCGGACGCGATGACGGGGACGCCGACGTGCTTGCGCACCGCCGAGATCATCTCGATGTCGTAGCCGTCCTTCGTGCCGTCGGCGTCCATCGAGTTGAGCAGGATCTCGCCCGCGCCGAGCTCGGCGGCCCGGTGCGCCCAATCGACGGCGTCGATGCCCGCGGACTTGCGGCCGCCGTGCGTCGTCACCTCGAAGGAGCCGGAGGCAGTCCGGCGCGCGTCCACCGAGAGGACGAGGACCTGGCGCCCGAACCGCTCAGCGATCTCGCGGATCAGCTCCGGGCGGGCGATGGCGGCCGTGTTCACGCCCACCTTGTCCGCGCCCGCGCGCAGCAGCTTGTCGACGTCCTGCGCGGTGCGCACGCCGCCGCCCACGGTGAGCGGGATGAAGACCTGCTCGGCGGTGCGGCGGACCACGTCGTACGTCGTCTCGCGGTTGCCGGACGACGCGGTGATGTCCAGGAAGGTCAGCTCGTCGGCGCCCTCGGCGTCGTACACCTTGGCCATCTCGACGGGGTCGCCCGCGTCGCGCAGGTTCTGGAAGTTGACGCCCTTGACGACGCGGCCGTTGTCCACGTCGAGGCAGGGGATCACGCGTACGGAGAGAGTCATTCCGCACCTCCCCTGGCAGCACGCGGACCGTACGCCTCCACCTCGACCTCGACGACCAGGCTGGGGTCGATGAAGCCGGAGACGATCAGCATCGACGCGGCGGGCCGCACGTCGTCGAAGAGCTCCTTGTGGGCGCGGCCCACGTCGTCGACGTCCCGCGCGTGCGTGAGGTACATGCGGGTGCGGACGACGTGCTCGCGGCCGAGGCCCAGCTTCTTCAGGGCGTCGAACGCGGTCCGGAAGGCGTTGACCGTCTGCTCGTACGGGGTGCCCGCGTCGATGACGCCGTTCACCACGGAGGTGCACCCGGACACCAGGACGAGACCGTTCGGCAGCTCGACGGCGCGGGAGTAGCCGATGACGTCCTCCCACGGGCCGCCCGAGCTCACCCGGCGCACGGAGTCACTCATGACGACGCCACCGCGGCGAGGGCCTCTTCGAGGGTGAACGCCTTCGCGTACAGCGCCTTGCCGACGATCGCGCCCTCGACGCCGAGCGGGACGAGCTCGGAGATGGCGCGCAGGTCGTCCAGGGAGGAAACGCCGCCGGACGCCACGACCGGGCGGTCGGTGGCAGCGCACACGTTGCGCAGCAGCTCCAGGTTGGGGCCTTGGAGCGTGCCGTCCTTGGCGATGTCGGTGACCACGTAGCGCGCGCAGCCCTCGGAGTCCAGGCGCGCCAGCGTCTCGTAGAGGTCGCCGCCGTCGCGGGTCCAGCCGCGGCCGCGCAGCGTCGTACCGCGTACGTCGAGGCCGACCGCGATCTTGTCGCCGTGCTCGGCGATGACCTTGGCGACCCACTCCGGGGTCTCCAGGGCGGCCGTGCCGAGGTTGACGCGGGTGCAGCCGGTGGCGAGGGCGGCGGCCAGCGAGGCGTCGTCGCGGATGCCGCCGGACAGCTCGACCTTGATGTCCATGGCGCCCGCGACCTCGGAGATCAACTCGCGGTTGTCGCCGGTGCCGAACGCCGCGTCCAGGTCGACCAGATGCAGCCACTCGGCGCCCGACCGCTGCCAGGCGAGGGCGGCCTCCAGCGGGGAGCCGTAGGAGGTCTCCGAGCCGGACTCGCCGTGGACGAGGCGTACGGCCTGGCCGTCGCGGACGTCGACGGCGGGAAGGAGTTCGAGGATGCTCACAGGGTTCCGATCCAGTTGGTGAGGAGCTGGGCGCCGGCGTCGCCGGACTTCTCGGGGTGGAACTGGGTGGCGCTCAGGGCGCCGTTCTCGACGGCCGCCACGAAAGGCTCGCCGTGCGTGGACCAGTGCACGTACGGGGCGCGCATCGCCGGGTTCGCGACTTCCAGGGTCCAGTCGTGCACGGCGTAGGAGTGCACGAAGTAGAAGCGGGCGTCGTCGTCCAGGCCCTTGAAGAGCGGGGACCCCGCGGAGGCCTGGACGGTGTTCCAGCCCATGTGCGGGACGATCTCGGCCTTCAGCGGTTCGACCGTGCCGGGCCACTCGTCCAGGCCCTCGGTCTCCTCGCCGTGCTCGATACCGCGCGCGAAGAGGATCTGCATGCCGACGCAGATGCCCATCACGGGGCGTCCGCCGGCCAGGCGGCGGCCGACGATCCAGTCGCCGCGCGCCTCCTTGAGGCCCCGCATGCAGGCGGCGAAGGCGCCGACGCCGGGCACGAGGAGGCCGTCGGCGTTCATGGCCGTGTCGTAGTCGCGGGTGATCTCGACGTCGGCGCCCGCGCGCGCGAGGGCGCGCTCGGCGGAGCGCACGTTGCCGAAGCCGTAGTCGAAGACGACGACCTTCTTGGGAGAGCTCATGTCGCGTACTCCTCCCGTCAGTTCCAGTAGTCGAGCCGCAGGATGCCCGCGGCCAGGCACATCGCTGCGCCGATGGAGAGCAGCGTGATCAGGCTCTTCGGCATGCCCTGCTTGACGAAGGAGATGATGCCGCCGATCAGGAAGAGCCCGACGACGATGAGGATGGTGTTGAGACCGGTCATGGGTTACAGCGCGCCCTTCGTGGACGGAAGGATGCCGGCCGCGCGCGGGTCGCGCTCGGACGCGTAACGCAGCGCGCGGGCCAGGGCCTTGAACTGGCACTCCACGATGTGGTGGGCGTTGCGGCCGTACGGCACGTGGACGTGCAGCGCGATCTGGGCCTGCGCGACGAAGGACTCCAGGATGTGCCGGGTCATCGTCGTGTCGTACTCGCCGATCATCGGCGCCATCTTCTCGGGCTCGGTGTGCACGAGGTAGGGGCGGCCGCTCAGGTCGACCGTCACCTGGGCGAGCGACTCGTCCAGCGGCACGGTGCAATTGCCGAAGCGGTAGATGCCGACCTTGTCGCCGAGCGCCTGCTTGAAGGCTGCGCCGAGCGCGAGCGCGGTGTCCTCGATGGTGTGGTGCGAGTCGATGTGCAGGTCGCCCTCGGTCTTGACCGTGAGGTCGAAGAGGCCGTGGCGGCCGAGCTGGTCGAGCATGTGGTCGTAGAAGCCCACGCCGGTCGACACATCGACCTTTCCGGTGCCGTCGAGATCGATCTCGACGAGGACCGACGTCTCCTTCGTGGTGCGTTCGACCCGTCCTACGCGGCTCATGCGTCTCGCTCCTTCTTCAGTTCGCGTACCGCATCGAGGAACGCGTCGTTTTCTGCGGGGGTTCCGGTGGACACCCGGAGCCACCCCGGCACTCCGTTGTCCCGGACCAGGACGCCCCGGTCGAGAATCCGCTGCCACACCCGGTGCGCGGCCCCTTCTCCTTCGAACCGCCCGAACTGCACGAAGTTGGCGTCGGAGTCGGTCACCTCGTACTCCATCGCGCGCAGCTCGGTGACGAGGCGGTCGCGCTCGGCCTTGAGCTGCTCGACGTATCCCAGGAGCGTGTCCGTGTGCTCCAGGGCGGCGAGCGCGGTGGCCTGCGTGACGGCGGACAGGTGGTACGGCAGGCGTACGAGCTGTACGGCGTCGACAACCGCGGGGGCGGCGGCGAGGTAGCCGAGGCGCAGTCCCGCGGCGCCGAATGCCTTCGACATGGTGCGGGAGACGACGAGGTGCGGCCGGCCCTCGATCAGCGGGAGCAGCGAGTCGCCGTGACTGAACTCGACGTACGCCTCGTCGATCACGACGATGGACGGCTTCGCGGCCTGCGCCGCCTCGTACAGGGCGAGGACCGTCTCGGCGGAGACGGCGTTGCCGGTGGGGTTGTTGGGGGTCGTGATGAAGACGACGTCCGGCCGGTACTCGGCGATGGCCTTCGTGGCAGCCTCGACGTCGATCGTGAAGTCGTCGTGGCGCGGGCCCGAGATCCAGCCGGTGCCGGTGCCGCGGGCGATGAGGCCGTGCATCGAGTACGAGGGCTCGAAGCCGATGGCCGTGCGGCCGGGGCCGCCGAAGGTCTGCAGGAGCTGCTGGATGACCTCGTTGGAGCCGTTCGCCGCCCAGACGTTGGCGAGGGTGACCTCGTGCCCTCCGGTGCGGGTGAGGTAGCGGGCGAGCTCCGTGCGCAGCTCGACGGCGTCCCGGTCGGGGTAGCGGTTGAGGTCGCGGGCGGCCTCGCGGACCCGCTCGGCGATGCGTTCGACGAGCGGTTCGGGCAGCGGGTACGGGTTCTCGTTGGTGTTCAGGCGCACGGGGACGTCGAGCTGGGGCGCGCCGTAGGGCGACTTGCCGCGCAGCTCGTCGCGGACGGGGAGGTCGTCGATGCGTACGTCGCTCACTGGTTCGGCACCTTCCATCCGAACCGTGCCTTGACGGCCGCGCCGTGCGCGGGCAGGTCCTCCGCCTCGGCGAGCGTCACGACGTGGTGCGCGACATCGGCGAGGGCCTCGCGCGAGTAGTCCACGATGTGGATGCCGCGCAGGAAGGACTGGACGCTGAGCCCCGAGGAGTGGCAGGCGCAGCCGCCGGTGGGCAGGACGTGGTTGGAGCCCGCGCAGTAGTCGCCGAGGGACACCGGCGCCCAGGGGCCGACGAAGATCGCGCCCGCGTTCTTCACGCGCCCCGCGACGGCGGCCGCGTCACCGGTCTGGATCTCCAGGTGCTCGGCGCCGTACGCGTCGACGACCCGCAGGCCCTCCTCCAGGCCGTCGACCAGGACGATCGCGGACTGGCGGCCGCTCAGCGCGGGGACGATCCGGTCCTCGACGTGCTTGGTGGCGGCGATCTGCGGCGCCAGCTCCTTCTCTACGGCGTCCGCGAGCGCCACGGAGTCCGTGACGAGGACGGCGGCCGCGAGCGGGTCGTGCTCGGCCTGGCTGATCAGGTCGGAGGCGACGTGCGCCGGGTCGGCGGTGTCGTCGGCGAGGACCGCGATCTCGGTCGGGCCCGCCTCCGTGTCGATGCCGATCCGGCCGGTGAAGTAGCGCTTGGCGGCCGCGACCCAGATGTTGCCGGGGCCCGTGACCATGTTGGCGGCGGCGCAGCTCTCGGTGCCGTACGCGAACATCGCGACGGCCTGGGCGCCGCCGACCGCGTACACCTCGTCGATGCCGAGGAGCGCGCAGGCGGCGAGGATGGTCGGGTGCGGCAGTCCGCCGAAGTCGGCCTGCGGCGGGGACGCGAGCGCCATCGACTCGACGCCCGCCTCCTGCGCCGGAACGGCGTTCATGATCACGGACGAGGGGTAGACGGACCGGCCGCCGGGTGCGTAGAGCCCGACGCGCTCGACGGGCACCCATTTCTCGGTGACGGTGCCGCCGGGCACGACCTGCGTGGTGTGCGGGGCGCGGCGCTGCTCGCGGTGGACGGCGCGGGCGCGGCGGATGGACTCCTCCAGGGCCTCGCGCACGGCCGGGTCGAGACCGGCGAGGGCCTCGGTGAGCGCGGCGGCGGGGACGCGGACCTGGTCCAGGCGCACGCCGTCGAACTTCTCCGCGTACTCGATCAGCGCCGCGTCGCCACGATGATGCACGTCCTCGCAGATGGGCCGCACCTTCTCCAGGGCGGCCGCGACGTCGAAGTCGGCACGGGGCAGCATGGCGCGCAGGGCGGACCCGGACGGAAACTCCGTGAGGGCATCGCCGCGCAGATCGATTCGAGAGATCACATGCCCAATTCTCTCAGACCTTCTTTCGACGTCGTTCGCCCGTATCACTGGCTGATATCAACCACGGAAGACCGTGTTCACCACTAGCGTTCAGCCGGTCACACAGCGGGCATGAAACAGGTGTACGAGAGCAACTCGCACCGCAGGACGGAGGGCAACAGCAGTGGTCGACGACTCCGCCGCCGGTGACCCGCCGGACGGGCTGACCGCCGCGGAGATCGGCATGTGGCAGGCCTTCCGCAACGGCAGCGTCTACGACCTCCGATCGGGTGATCCGGCCGCCGACGACCCGCACGGCGGGCACCCCTGGGGGCCCGAGCGCAGCGTGCGGGCGCGCATCGTGTGCTGGCTGCTGCTCGACGGGCCGCCCGCGCTGGCGGGCCGGGTGTCCTCGCTGAAGCTGGCGGGCGTGCAGATCACCGATCCGCTCGACCTCGCGGGCGGCACGGTCGTCCCGTACACGGAGATGAAGCACTGCCGTTTCGAGAAGGAGGTCCTCCTCCCCGAGGCCCGCTTCGCGACGCTGCGGCTCGTCGACTGCTCGATCCCCCGGATCGAGGCGGCGCGGCTGCACACCGAGGGCGATCTGCACCTGCCCCGCTGCCGGATCCACAACGGCATCCGCCTCACGGACGCGCACATCGGCACCGACCTGCTGCTGAACCAGGCCGTGATCTACCGCGACCGGCGCAGCCACTCCATCACCGGCGACGGCCTCACCGTCGGGCAGGACCTCCAGGCCGAGATGATGGAGTCGCACGGCATGCTGAGCCTGCGCGGCGCGAAGATCGGCGTCTCGCTCAGCCTGCGCGGCAGCAAGCTGATCAACCAGTACGGCAGGCACGCCCTGAACGCCCCGCAGATGACCGTCGAGCGCACCCTGTACCTGACCCCGGCGGCCGTCGGCAATCCGCCGCAGACCAGCGGCACGACGCCGGCGCGCGGCACCCGCGTGCAGCGCTTCGAGTGCGAGGGCGGCATCCGCCTCGACGACGGCCGCTTCGGCGACGCCATCGACTTCGCGCACGCCCGCTTCACGCTCCAGACCGACCAGGAGATCTCGCTGCGCCGCGTCCAGACGCCCGAGCTCCGCTTCCTCGGCGAGGCGCCGCAGCGCGGGAAAGTCGTGCTGTCCGGCGCCAAGGTCGTCAACCTCATCGACAGGGCGAGCAGCTGGCCGGGGCCCGGCGGCCTCCAGATGGGCGGCTTCACGTACGAGAACCTCGTGCCGCAGGGCAGCTTCCCGCTCTCCCGGCGCCTCGACTGGGTGCTTGCCGCGACGGCCGAGTACAACCCCGAGCCGTACGAGAAGCTCGCCGCCGTCCTGCGCAACGGCGGTGAGGACGCCGACGCCCGCGAGGTCCTCCTCGCCAAGCAGCGCCGGCGCCGCGAGACGCTGCCGCTGGCCGCGAAGCTCTGGGGGTACGCGCAGGACTGGACCGTCGCCTACGGCTACCGTCCGGGCCGGGCCGCGGTCTGGATGGCCGTGCTGTGGGCGATCAGCGCGGTGGCGTTCTCGCGCGCCGACCATCCGGCGATCAAGCCGGGCGAGCACCCGCACTGGAACCCGGCCCTCTTCTCCCTCGACCTGCTGCTGCCCGTCATCAACCTCGGCCAGGACACGTACTGGCAGCTGCGCGGCGGCTGGCAGTGGTTCTCGACCGCGCTGATCCTGCTCGGCTGGGTCCTCGCCACCACGGTGGCGGCGGGCGCGACCCGGCTGCTGCGCCGCAACTGAGCGGCCGGCGGCTGAACCGTTATGCGTGGGCGGGCAACCTTCCCCCTCCTCGGGCCGTCATCCCTGCGACCGACAAACGAGCAACCACGACGGTGACCGGCGAGACCGCGCCAGCGGCGCCGGTTGAGGCGCAAAGGAGGGCACGGTGCTGCGTGCCTTCATCCGTACCGCCCGCATGGTCCGGCACACCCCGCGGCTCGCCGCCGGACTGCCGCCGGACGACGAGGTCCTCCTGGACGTGCCCGACGAGCGGCTCGCTCCCGCGCTCGTCGCTGCCGGGCGCGGTGACTACGGCCCGGCCTCGAAGGTCCTCGCCACCACCCGCGAGGCCGCCGAGTGGGAGAACCGCGACCGCTACGCCACCCGGCTCGCCGCCTTCGCCCGCTCCCGCCCCGAGTGGTTCGACGACTGGCTCGGCGCGTCCCCGCACGACCCGGACGCCCTGCTCGTCAAGGCCGAGCTCGCGGTCGTCCGGGGCTGGGAGTCGCCGGCCCGCGCCGAGCTCCTGCGCGAGTCGGGGCCGCTGCTGACCGCCGCCGCGGAGGCCGACCCGCGCGACCCGGTGCCCTGGCGGATCGCCCTCGACCACGCCCGCGGCACGCACGCCCCGCACACCGTCTTCGAGCAGCTGTGGGAGGAGGCGGTGCGCCGCTCCTCGTACCACTACGGCTGCCACGCCTCCGCCCTGCAATACCTGTCGGCGGCCTGGTACGGCTCGCACCGCGAGTGCTTCGACTTCGCCGAGCGCGCCGCGGCCGACGCGCTGCCCGGCTCGCTGATACAGGTCCTCCCGGCGCGGGCCGCCTTCGCCTACCTGACCAGCCCCTCCGGGAACGTGCCGCGCGAGCGCCTGGACACGGCCGCCGACCTCGCGATCGCCCTCTCGTGCGCGTACGAGGCCGGGGACCCGTGGCCCGCCGAGGTCCGCAACCTCCTCACGTACGTCCTGGTCCGTCTGGAGCGCTGGGACGACGCGCTGGAGCAATTGCGCCTGATCGGGCCGTACGCGACGTCCTTCCCCTGGGACCGGATGGCCGACGATCCGCTCGGCCAGTTCCTGGAGCTGCGCGACGGCGTACGCATCGAAGTGGCCTCGATGACGCCGCTGCGCGGCTCCAGGATCTGGCCGAGCGAACGCGACCGCCCCGGTGAGCATTAGGCTTGCCGGTCGTGACCACCCGGCTTCCGCTCTTTCCGCTCAACTCGGTGCTGTTCCCCGGCCTCGTCGTGCCGCTGAACGTCTTCGAGGAGCGATATCGCGCCATGATGCGCGAACTGCTCAAGACCCCCGAGGAGGAGCAGCGCAGGTTCGCCGTCGTCGCGATCCGCGACGGCCTGGAGGTGGCGCCGAGCGCGCCCGGCCTCCCCGACCCGACGGCGCTGCCCGAGCACGGCCCCGCCGCGGGCTTCGGCGACGACCCGCTCAAGGCCTTCCACACCATGGGGTGCGTGGCGGACGCGGCGACGATCAGGGAGCGCGCCGACGGCGGCTTCGAGGTCCTCGCCACCGGTACGACGCGCGTGCGCATCCACTCCGTCGACGCCTCCGGGGCCTTCCTCACCGCCGAGGTCGAGGAGGTGCCCGAGGAGCCGGGCGACGGCGCGGGCGCCCTGGCCGAGGGCGTCCTGCGTGCCTTCCGCTCCTACCAGAAGCGGCTGGCCGGGGCGCGGGAGGGCTCGCTGTCCACGGGAGCCGAGCTGCCGGACGACCCGTCCGTCGTGTCCTACCTCGTCGCCGCGGCGGCCGTCCTGGACACCCCGACGAAGCAGCGGCTCCTGGAGGCTCCGGACACCGCGTCGCGGCTGCGGGACGAGCTGAAAACGCTTCGCGCGGAGACCGCGATCATCCGTAACCTGCCGTCGCTGCCCGCGACGGAGCTGACCCGCGGGACGACCAGCCTCAACTGAGCCACGTAAGGCGCGAGTACTTTGGCGAAGAAGCAGAAGAAACAGCAGTCGGCGGGGACCCCGGCGACGGTGGCGCTCACCGCGGCGGGCGTGGCCTTCACCGTCCACGCCTACGAGCACGACCCGTCCCACCCGTCGTACGGCGAGGAGGCCGCCGAGGCCATGGGCGTCTCCCCCGACCGGGTCTTCAAGACGCTGGTCGCCGAGGTCGACGGCGAGCTCACGGTGGCCGTCGTCCCCGTCGCGGGCACCCTGGACCTGAAGGCCTTGGCCGCCGCGGTCTCCGGCAAGCGCGCCGTGCTGGCGGACCCGGCGGCCGCCGAGCGCACCACCGGTTACGTGAGGGGTGGCATCTCCCCGCTCGGCCAGCGCAAGAAGCTGCGCACGGTCCTGGACGACTCGGCGTCGGCGCACGCCACGGTCTGCGTCTCGGCGGGCCGCCGCGGCCTGGAGGTCGAGCTGGCGCCGGGCGACCTGGCGGAGCTCACCGGCGCGGTCCTCGCGCCCGTCGGCCGGGCGTGAGACGGACGACGTGAAAACGCCCTCGACACATGCCCCGGGCGGGACTAGTACCGAGGGCATGTCGAAGAAGACGCGCATGCGGAAGTGGCGGGCGAAGAAGCGCAAGGCCAACCACGGGAAGCGGCCCGCCTAGGACGAGCCGGGAAGAGCTGGGGCGGGCCGGAACGAGCTAGGACGCGGCGCCGGGGCCTTCGTAGGGCGCACCAGGCCCTTCGTGGGCGACCGGTGCCGGATACGGCTCCGGGTCCCGCGGTCCGAACATCGCGGTGAGACCGAGGTGCACGGCGAGCGCGGCCACCGGCCAGGCGAGGAGCGTGCCCTTGGCCTTGAGTTCGAGCGGCGCGTCGAAGACGACGCCCTTGCCGACGGCCTTGGCGTGCGCCACGACGTCCGTCTGCGGGCCGAGCCAGATGCCGGCCCGCCAGGCGAGCAGCGCCCCGAACAGGCTGCCGAGCGCGAGCCCCGCGACCAGCGGAATTCCGCCGCGCTTGCGCCACAGGAAGACGACGGCCCCGCTGACGAGGCCGAAGCCGAGCGACAGCAGAGTGAACGTTCCGTCCACGCCTATCGCCTGCTCGCCCTCGGTGTCCTTGAGGAAGACCAGCCTGCCGTCCGAGATGAGCGGCACCCGCGGCGCGAGCCACGTCCACAGCAGCGCGAGCAGCACTCCGGCGACAGCCACCACGACCATGATCACCGCGGCCTGCCGCACTTCGGTCTTCATGCCGGGACCGTCCTCCTCCTCGTACCCGTGAGGAGACGTCGCTCCCGACGGCTGCGCGGCTGCCTGCCAGGGGTCGTGCGAGGGTCGGTGGTGCGGCGGTTGGGAGGGTGTCAGCGGTGCGGTCACCCTCACATCGTGCCAGGACTCCCTGTGCGGCGCGTCACCGGACGGCTGCCCGGCGGAACGCCCAGGTCGCGACGGCCAGCGAGACCACGCCCACTCCGGCGCAGACCGCCAGGTCCAGGACCACGACGGCCCAGTCCGGATCCGGTCCGAACGTACGGGCGAAAGCCTCCACGCCGTACGTCGAGGGCAGCAGGTCACGCGCGTACTGCAACAGCGTCGGCATGCGGTCGGCCGGGAGCACACCGAGCAGCAGCGCCGCCGACATGCCCATCTGCCCGAGGAGCGTGGCCAGTTCGGGCCGCGGCGCGAGCAGGCCGAGGGCCGCGCCGAGCCCGGCGAGCGCGGCACCGGCGAGCGGGATCACCGCGAGGAGCACCCACAGGTGCGTGAACGGGAGCCCGAAGAGCCCGCACCCGACGATCGCCGTGACGAAGGTGCCCGGCACCGTGAAGGAGGCGTACGCGGCGGCGGCCCCGAGGACCACCGCGGCGGGCGGCACGGGCAGCGTGGCGTAGTGGTCGAGCCCCCCGTCGGAGCGGAGCTGCCCGAAGTACTGCGCGAGCAGGTTGAGCGCGACGAAGGCGACGACGAGCACGGAGGAACCGGCGACGACGGCCCGCGCCTCACCGCCCCCGTCGACGACGCCGCGCATCAGGATCATGATGCCGACGGACTGGAAGGTCGCCACGAAGAGCAGCGGTATCCGGGCGACCCTGGCCCGGGACAGCTGCGCGCGGTAGACGGCCGAGAGGGCGGGGAACAGCCGCGCCCGCGGCCCGAGCGGCGCCGGCCCTTCGGCCTCCTGCTCCGTGGAGCCGCTGCCGGCCCGCACGGCGGCTTCCAAGGGAACTGCACTCACCGGACAACCCCTCCGTCTTTGTCCCTACAGGCGGCGCGGGAACGGCCGCACCGAGCCGCGAAAAGAGTCACGCCTTGACCAACCCCTGCGCACTCCCGCCCAACGCGAGGTAGACGTCCTCCAGGCTCGGCGTGGCGAGCGTGAAGTCGTCAAGGGCGGCGAACGCGGCCCCGCCGGTCACCGCGGCGACGGCGGCCCGCGCCGCGTCGGGCGCGAGCCGCAGCGTCCAGCGCCGCCCCGACTCGACCGCGAGAGGGCGGAGCGCGGCCACTTCGGGGACGCCCAACGGCGCCCGCTCCCGCCACACCAGTTCCACCCGCACCTCGTCGGCGACCTTCTCCTTGAGCCCGGCCGGACTGTCGCAGGCGATGACCTTGCCCTGGTCGAGCACGGCGACCCGGTCGAGGACGGTCTCGGCCTCGATCACGTTGTGGGTGACCAGGACGACCGTGGTCCCGCGCTCGGCCCGGCGCCAGTCGATCGCCGCCCAGACGGCGCGCCGCGCGACGGGGTCCATGCCGGTGGTCGGCTCGTCGAGGACGAGCAGCTGCCGCTCCCCCACCAGGGCGGTGGCGAAGCAGGCCAGCCTGCGCTGCCCGCCGGAAAGCTTCTTCAGCGGCCGCGAGGCCAGAGGTGTGAGCCCCAGCTCCTCGAGGACCGCGTCCCGCTCGGCCCGCGCCCGCGGCACGTCGAGCCCGCGCAGCCGCCCGGTCGTCTCGACGGCGAGCGAGACGGTCAGCTCGTCGAGGGCGGTGGACTCCTGCCCCAGGTACGCGAGGATGCGCGCGGCCCGCTCGGGGTGCCGCACGATGTCGTGGCCGAGGATCTCGACGCTGCCGCTGTCGGGCCGCATCAGGCCGGTCAGCTGGCGTACGAGGGTGGACTTGCCGGCGCCGTTGGGGCCGAGCAGACCGAAGATCTCGCCGCGGCCCACCGTCAGACCGATGCCGTCGGTGGCGCGGACCTCGGGGGTCGCCGGCCTGCCGCGCCGGGCGCGGGCGGCGGGATAGGTCTTCACCAGGTCGCGCACCGCGCAGACGGCATCGTTGCCGTGTTCCTGACGGAGTCCCTGTCTGACTGCCGGTGCCGGGCGCGTACTCACGAAGGACGAGCCTACGGGGTCGGCGGGGGCGGACGACGCCCGGGGCGGGTCGTACACCCCGTCTCAGTCACCGGCGCGGTCCGCCGCGGGCGCGTGCTCGGCGGCCGTACGCACGTCGATCTCCCGCCAGAAGCCCGCCCTGATCGCGTACCGGTCGTGTTCGTCGATCTGGTCGTCCTTGTGGGCGAGAAGGCCGAAACGTGCCGCATAGCGCAGGAGCTCTCCGTCGACGCGGTGCGGGATGCGGGGGTACATCGTCGACAGCTTCTGGAGGTTGTGCTGTTCCGGGAGCCGCGCCATCCAGCGCCGCGCGAACACCTGACCGACCTCGAAGGGGTCGCCGCCGACGGTGGTGATGTCCTCCTCGCGGTCGGCCCAGCGCTGCTCGGCCGTCGTCAGCTGGGCGAGGGTGGGCAGGGCGGCCGCCTCGGCGCTCTCGGCCGCGCCGCCGGGGCGCTCGACCCAGCCCTTGTCGGAGGACCAGCGCAGCGTCGCGTTCGTGGGGTGCTGCACGGGCTGGGTGCCGGGGCCGCGCAGCGCGGCGAGGTCCTTGGGGGTGGGGACGCCCTTGCCCGCCGGCATGCGGTGCTCGTCGGCCTGCCGGCCGTTGGCCGCGGGTTCGGCGTGCCGGGCGGGGGCCTCCTCCTCGGCGTGCTGCGCGGCGGCGGCGAGCGCGGACTCCGGGAGCGGCGCCGAGAGGATCGCGGCGATCTCGGGGCGCGGCGCGGGCGGGGGCGCGCAGGTGCCGGTGAGCTCCTTGGGGCGTACGGCCTTGGTGATCCAGGCCCGGTCGAGGACGCGCCGCTCGTCGGCCTCGGCGACGAGGTCCTCGGACTGGTTGTAGTCGCCGTCGGCGGCCTGCACGGCCCACAGGTGGACGGCGACGCCGTGCTCCTTGGCGGCCATCATGCCGGGCAGCAGGTCGCCGTCGCCGGTGACGAGCACGACGTCGGAGCAGGCGCGGTTGCGGGCCAGCTCGGTCAGCTCGGCGTGCATCGCGGCGTCGACGCCCTTCTGCGCCCACCGTCCGTCGCTGCGGGTCAGAGCGCCCAGCCGGACCGTCACGCGGGGCATGACGCGCAGGCGCCGGTGCTCGGGCTGCGGGACGCGGTCGGGGGCGCCGTCGAACCAGTAGATGCGCAGCAGGGGGCGCTCGGTGTCCGACTCCGCGCGCTCGCGAAGGCCCTGGATCAGGGCTGTGTGATCGACGGTGATCCGGGACCTGGACGGTTCGCCCGCGAGGAGGCTCGCGGCCGCGCCCAGCAAATACCCGGCGTCCACCAGGACGATGCAGCGATCCACGCGGTCCACCCTCTTTCCCTGCCCGGAGGTCTCTGGACGTTCCCTCGAAGTCCCACGAAGACACCCTGGAAGGACAACGAATCAGGGGTGCGGGTCCGCGTCGGGTTTCCTTCGAGTCTGCCCGACCCGGCGGAGGTTAACGGCCGGAACTCGATCTTCGGCGTGGCGCATCCGCGGATCGCCCGCCCACAGGCCTTATTACGCACGGTAATTCTCTGAAATGCGCTCTTTGTCGCCATATGTGAATCTGAACGCGTCTGGCCCCCAGATCCCCTTCAGGAGGAAGATCACCATGGCCAAGAACAAGAACCGTAAGCAGGGCGGCGATCAGAACCGCGCCTCGCAGGCCGAGCAGGCGCAGGAGCAGGCCAAGTCGGCCGCCTCTGAGGCCCAGTCGACGATGCAGTCGCAGGCCCAGGGCAACCCTGCTGATGTTGCCCGTAAGCACCAGCGTCGCTTCGGCCACAACTGACACACATCCAGGCACACATGAGGGGCGCACCCGGTTCGGGTGCGCCCCTCATGCCGTTCCGCTCCGGCCCGGTCCGGCCCGGTCCGGCCTTTCCGGTCAGGGTCAGTCGGTGAAGCCGTGCCGCTCGTGGGCGACCATGAACGAGCTCGGCCTCTCCAGCTCGGACAGGCGCGGCCGCGCCACCTTGCGGCCGCCCTGGAGGACCGCGTACGCGGCGCGCACGTGCCGCACGCGGTCGAGGAACTCCATCCGCGGGAAGTAGGCGGCCAGCGCCCGGCGCGTCGCCTCCGGGGACTGGTGCGTCTCACGCATCAGAAATACGGCCTTGTCGACAGCGGCACCATTCACGGCACTCAACCCTCACACGCGAGAAGAACTAGATGCACTATGCATCTTACTCCCCGGGATGTCCGGTTTGGATAAGTACGGTCAGCCGGCCAGGCAGGACGGGCCGAGCAGCACCTTCAGGTCGCCGAAGAGGGCCGGGTCCGGCTTCACGCGATGCCGGTCGAGGCGCAGCACAGTGGTCTTCTGCGCCCCCTGGAGCTTGATCCGCACCTCGCTGTTGCCGCGGTGATGGCTGAGCACCTCCCCGAGGCGCGTGATCATCGGCGGGCTCACCTTGACCGTCGGAATGGTGATGATCACGGGCGCGTTGGTGCCCGCGTTCGACAGGTCGGGGACCTGCATCTCCATGGCGACGAGCCGGGGCACGTCCTCGCGCTTGTCGAGGCGTCCCTTGACGAACACCACGGCGTCCTCGACCAGTTGGGTCGACACCAGCTGGTACGTCGCCGGGAAGAACATGCACTCGATGGAGCCCGCGAGGTCCTCCACGGTGGCGATGGCCCAGGCGTTGCCCTGCTTGGTCATCTTGCGCTGCAGGCCCGAGATGATGCCGCCGATGGTGACGACAGAGCCGTCGGAGAAGTCACCGCCGGTGAGCTGCCCGATGCCCGCGTCCGCCTTGTCGGAGAGCACGTGCTCCAGGCCGAAGAGCGGGTGGTCGGACACGTACAGACCGAGCATCTCCCGCTCCTGGGCGAGCAGGTACGTCTTCTCCCACTCGTCCTCGGAGAACTCCACGTCGAGCCCGAAGCCCGGCTCGTCGCCGCCGGACTCCTCCCCCATCCCTCCGAAGAGGTCGAACTGCCCCTCGGCCTCCTTGCGCTTGACCGCGACCACGTTGTCGATCATCGGCTCGTACTGCGCGGTGAGGCCCTTGCGGGTGTGCCCCATCGTGTCGAACGCGCCCGCCTTGATCAGCGACTCCGTGGTGCGCTTGTTGCAGGCGGTGGCCTCGACCTTGTCCAGGTAGTCCGGGAAGGAGGTGAACTTCCCCTTCGCCTTCCGCGACCGGATGATCGACTCGACCACGTTCGTACCGACGTTGCGGACGGCCTCCAGGCCGAAGAGGATCACGTCGTCGCCCTGGGCGGCGAAGTTGTGCACCGACTCGTTCACGTTCGGCGGGAGGACCTTGATGCCCATGCGCCGGCACTCGTTCAGATAGACGGCCGACTTGTCCTTGTCGTCCTTGACCGAGGTGAGCAGCGCGGCCATGTACTCGGCCGGGTAGTTCGCCTTCAGGTAGGCGGTCCAGTAGGTGACCAGGCCGTACGCGGAGGAGTGCGCCTTGTTGAACGCGTATCCGGCGAAGGGGACCAGGACGTCCCACAGGGCCTGGATCGCCTCGTCCGAGTACCCGTTCTTCCGGGCGCCCGCCTGGAAGAGGACGAAGTTCTTCTCCAGCTCCTCGGGCTTCTTCTTGCCCATCACGCGGCGCAGGATGTCGGCTTCGCCGAGCGAGTAGCCGGCGACGATCTGGGCGGCCTTCTGCACCTGCTCCTGGTACACGATGAGGCCGTAGGTGAGGCCGAGCGTCTCCTTCAGGGGCTCTTCGAGCTCCGGGTGGATCGGCGTGATCTCCTGGCGGCCGTTCTTGCGCTCGGCGTAGTTCGTGTGCGAGTTCATGCCCATCGGGCCCGGCCGGTACAGGGCCGAGACGGCGGAAATGTCCTCGAAGTTGTCGGGCTGCATCTGGCGCAGCAGCGAGCGCATCGGACCGCCGTCGAACTGGAAGACGCCGAGCGTGTCACCGCGGCAGAGCAGTTCGAACGTCTTCGGGTCGTCCAGCGGGAGGGAGAGCATCTCCAGGTCGATGCCCTTGCCCGCCCGCACCATCTTGACGGCGTCGTCCATGATGGTGAGGTTGCGCAGGCCCAGGAAGTCCATCTTGAGCAGGCCGAGCGACTCGCACTGGGGGTAGTCCCACTGCGTGATGGTCAC
Organism: Streptomyces sp. NPDC093510; assembly: GCF_040683555.1. Taxonomy (NCBI): domain Bacteria; kingdom Bacillati; phylum Actinomycetota; class Actinomycetes; order Kitasatosporales; family Streptomycetaceae; genus Streptomyces; species Streptomyces sp. NPDC093510. The sequence goes on along the minus strand of NZ_JBFBEE010000004.1, from coordinate 106,436 downwards.
GCCGTCGGTGTGCCGCGTCCAGAGCGGGGCGTGGTCGACGATCGGCTCACTGGACATGATCACGCCGGCCGCGTGCACACCCATCTGCCGGACCAGACCTTCCACACCCTTCGCGGTGTCGATGACCTTCTTCACGTCCGGCTCGTTCTCGTACATCCCCCGGATCTCGCCCGCTTCGCTGTAGCGCGGGTGCTTGGGGTCGGTGATGCCGGAGAGGTCGATGCCCTTGCCGAGGACGTCGGCGGGCATCGCCTTGGTGAGGCGGTCGCCCATCGCGTACGGATATCCGAGCACGCGCGCGGAGTCCTTGATGGCGTTCTTCGCCTTGATCTTTCCGTACGTGCCGATCATGGCGACCTTGTCGGCGCCGTACTTCTCCGTCACGTACCTGATCACTTCGACGCGCCTGCGCTCGTCGAAGTCGATGTCGACATCGGGCATGGAGACGCGCTCGGGGTTGAGGAACCGCTCGAAGATCAGTCCGTGCGTGATCGGGTCGAGGTCGGTGATGCCCATCGCGTACGCGACGATCGAACCTGCCGCGGAGCCTCGGCCGGGGCCGACCGCGATGCCGTTGTTCTTGGCCCACATGATGAAGTCGGCGACCACGAGGAAGTACCCGGGGAAGCCCATCTGGATGATGATGTCCATCTCGTACTGGGCCTGCTGCTGCCGGTCCTCGGGGACACCTCCCGGATAGCGGCGCTCCATGCCGCGCCGGACCTCCTCCTGGAACCAGGTGACCTCGGTGAAGCCCTCCGGGATGTCGAACTTCGGCATCAGGTCGCGCTTCTCGAACATGCCCGTGGTGTCGATCTGCTCGGCCACCAGGAGGGTGTTGCGGCAGCCCTCCTGCCACGCCTCCGAGGAGTCGATGGCGTACATCTCGTCCGTGGACTTCAGGTAGTAGCCCGTGCCGTCGAAGCGGAAGCGGTCCGGGTCCGAGAGGTTCTTGCCGGTCTGGATGCACAGCAGGGCGTCGTGCGCCACGGACTCGTGCGCGTACGTGTAGTGCGAGTCGTTCGTCACCAGGGGCGGGATGCCGAGCTTCTTGCCGACCCGGAGCAGATCGTCACGGACCCGGCGCTCGATGTCGATGCCGTGGTCCATCAGCTCCAGGAAATACCGGTCCTTGCCGAAGATGTCCTGGTAGTCCGAGGCCGCCTGCACCGCCTCGTCGAACTGGCCGAGCCGCAGCCGCGTCTGCAGCTCGCCGGAGGGGCAGCCGGTGGAGGCGATAAGCCCCTCCGACCACTGGGAGATGGTCTCCTTGTCCATGCGGGGCCACTTCTGCAGCCAGCCCTCCGCGTAGGCGTCCGAGGAGAGCCGGAAGAGGTTGTGCAGGCCCGTCTTGTTCGCCGCCCAGATCGTTTTGTGCGTGTAACCACCCGAACCGGACACGTCGTCGCGCTTCTGGTGCGGCTGGCCCCACTGGATCTTCCGCTTGTTGCGGCGTGACTCCGGCGCCACGTACGCCTCGATCCCGATGATCGGCGTCACACCCGCCTTCTGCGCCGAGTGGAAGAAGTCGTACGCACCGTGCAGGTTGCCGTGGTCGGACATGGCGATATGCGTCATGCCCATCTCATTGGCCGCGTCGAACATGTCCTTGAGCCGCGCGGCACCATCCAGAAGCGAGTACTGCGTATGGACGTGCAGGTGCGTGAAGGGCGGCTTGGTCACGGTGGAAGGCCTCCGGCGAACGAGGGGCGACAGGCTGCGGGCAGTCTGGAGGGGACAGCGTGGAAGTCTAATCCGGGGCGCTGACAGTCGGCGGGCACTCGGGAGTACGGTCGAGCGTTGGAAGGGGCGGAACATCTGTCCCGAGGGGGCGGAAAATCCCCCTGTTCCCGGGGGGCGGAGCGTCCGCCCCCGTGTCACGCACCACCCCCGCACCAGGAGGCACCCAGCGATGTCGGTCCCGCAGCCCACTGCTGAGCAGCGCGGCGAGCAGATCCTCGCCGTCTTCGACACCGCGTTCGGCGAGCTGCTCGCCGCGGACCCCGCAGCGTTCCGGGTGAAGTTCCGGAAGATGGCCTCCTCCGCCTTCGCGTTCTACCGCGGCACGGCCTGCCTCTTCTACGCCGACCTGGAGCGAGAGCAGCACGGCGGGCCCTACCTGGACGACCGCACGGGCCGGGTCTGGATCCACGGTGACCTCCACGCGGAGAACTTCGGCACGTACATGGACTCCCAGGGCCGCCTGATCTTCAACGTGAACGACTTCGACGAGGCGTACGTCGGCCCCTTCACCTGGGACCTGAAGCGCTTCGCCGCCTCCGTGGCCCTGATCGGGTACACGAAGGCGCTCGGCGACGAGCAGATCACCGACCTGGTGCGGATCTACGCAGCGGCGTACCGCGAGCGGATCCACGACCTGGCGACAGGCGCCAAGAGCGACGAGGTGCCGCCCTTCACGCTGGACACCGCCCAGGGCCCCCTCCTGGACGCGCTGCGCGACGCCCGCTCCCTGACCCGCTTCGGGCTGCTCGACTCCATGACGGAGATCCGTGACTTCGAGCGCCGCTTCGCGCCGGGCGGCGGGTCCATCGAGCTCGACGCCGCCACGCGGTACAAGGTCCTCGCCGCGTTCGACGGCTATCTGGAGACGCTCCCGGAGTCCTCGCTGACCCGCCCCGACTCGTACCGCGTGAAGGACGTCGTCGGCCGCCGCGGCATCGGCATAGGGTCCGCCGGCCTGCCCTCGTACAACATCCTCCTGGAGGGCAACAGCGACGCCCTGGAGAACGACGTCGTGATCTACCTCAAGCAGGCGCAGACCCCCGCGGTCTCCCGCCACATCACGGACCCGGCGGTCCGCGGGTACTTCCAGCACGAGGGACACCGCACGGTCATCTCGCAGCGCGCCCTCCAGGCGCACGCCGACCCGTGGCTGGGCTGGACCGAGCTGGACGGCTCCGGCCAGCTCGTCGCCGAGGTGTCGCCGTACGCGGTCGATCTGGACTGGTCGGACATCGACGACCTGGAGGAGATCGCCTCGGTCGTCGCCGACCTGGGCCGCGCCACGGCCACGATGCACGCGGCGGCGGACGACGAGAGCGGGCACTCGGACCTGGTGCCGTTCTCCACGGAGCGCGCCATCGACGCCGCGATCGCGGCGGACGAGGACGGCTTCGGGGACCTGCTCGTCGACTTCGCGCACAGCTACGGCGCACGCGCCAGGGCGGACCACCAGATCTTCGTCGACCTGTTCCGCAACGGCCGCATCCCGGGCCTGTAGGCGTCCCGCACAGGAACACATGGCACACTCCTCCGCGATGGACATATCCGGGACCCAGTTCAGAGTCGTGCGCGCGGCACTCTTCACGGCACTCGTCGTGACGCTCTCCGCCGCGTCGCATGTCCTGCTGTCCCGCGTCCCCCTGCCGCTGACCACCGTCGCGGCGATCGCCGCCGCCGTCTTCGTCATCGCGTACGCGCTGGCGGGCCACGAGCGGGGGTTCGGGCGGATCGCGTCCCTGCTGATCCCCCTGGAGCTGGCCGCCGACACGGTGTTCACCGCGGGCCAGCACGTCTGTTACGGCGAGGCGGGCGGCCCGGTCGCGGGCCCGCTGCGCTCCGTCGGCTTCGACGTGCTGTGCGGCGGGGCGCCCGTCGGTTCCCCGCTGGCCCGCATGACCGCCGAGGGGCACGGCCCCGCGGCCCTGCTCGCCGACGTGGACCCGGCCGCCGCCTGGCTGCTGCTCGGGGCACACGTCGGCGTGGGCCTTCTCGCCGCGGCCTGGCTGCGGCGCGGTGAGCGGGCACTCGCCCAGCTGCTGCGCGCCGTCGCCGCCGCGACGTTCCGGCCCCTGCTGATCGCGGTCGCCGCGGTCACCACCTCCCGCATGCCCGTACGCCGCCTGCCGCGTCCCGCGCGCCGGGTGCGGGCGGCGCGCACGCGGCTGCTCGTGCACTTCGTGGGGCGGCGTGGACCGCCTTGCTCGGCCGTCGTCGTCTGAGCACAGCACCCCACGCAGTACACCCACACGGAGAAAAAGATCATGAGCAAGCGCAACAGCCAGGCCGCCAAGTCCGCCGCCCGTGAGCGTATCCGCGCCCAGCAGGAAGCCGAGCGCAAGCGGGAGAAGCAGAAGCGGGCGGCCATCGTCGGTGTCTCGATCGTCGCCGTCCTCGCACTCGCCGGCGGCGTGGGCTACGCCGTCATGCAGACCAACAAGCCCGGATACTGGGAAGAGGCCAAGGACAAGAAGGTCGTCAAGCCCGCGAACACCTCGGGCGAGGACGGCACCACGGTCACGATCGGCAAGTCCGCCACGAAGAACACGGTCCACCTGTACGAGGACCCGCGCTGCCCCGGTTGCGCGGCCATGGAGCAGTCCATCGGCTCCGCGATCGACAAGGGCATGAAGGACGGCGACTACAAGCTGAACTTCACCATCGGCACGTTCCTCGACAACAACCTCTCGGGCACGGGCTCGAAGAACGCCCTGAGCGCGCTGGGCGCCGCGCTGAACGTCAGCCCCGAAGCGTTCCTGGAGTACAAGACCGCGCTGTTCTCGACGAAGTACCACCCTTCGGAGTCCACGGACGACTTCGCGAAGGACGAGTACCTGCTGAAGGTGGCGAACAGCGTGGACACCCTCAAGGACAACAAGAAGTTCAAGAGCGCTGTCGAGAAGGGGACCTTCGACCCCTGGGCCCTCAAGATGAGCGACTCCTTCCAGTCGGCCAAGGGCGTGGAGTCCACCCCGACCATCAAGATCAACGACAAGGTGGTCGAGACGCCGAAGACCGCGGACGCCTGGAAGGCCGCCCTGAAGAAGGCGGGCGTCACCAAGTAGCGAACTGAACAGTCTTCAAGAGGGGGGTGAACGTGATGAGTTCGCCCCCCTTTGGCGATTACCGATCAGTATCGTAATCGTCCGTGACCAGTCGAAACGATCTTCAGCCGTCGCTCAACTCCCCGGCCCCCGGGCCCGACTCCTCCTCCCCCAGGCCCAACTCCCCGGCCCCGAGCCGCCGTACCGTCGTCAAGGCCGCGGCCGCCGGCGCCGCGCTCGCCGCACCGCTCGCCTCCATACCCGCGCACGCCGCCGAGAGACCCGCATTCCACCACGGGGTCGCCTCGGGAGACCCGCTCCCCGACGGCGTCCTGCTCTGGACCCGCGTGACCCCCACGGCGGACGCCGCGCCGGGTTCCGGCAAGGGCCCCGACACCGAGGTGAGTTGGGAGGTCGCCGAGGACAAGGGCTTCACCCGGGTCGTCGGCCGGGGCAGTACCACCGCGCGGGCCGCGTCCGACCACACGGTCAAGGCCGATGTAAGGGGCTTGCGCCAGGCGACCACGTATTACTTCCGCTTCTCCGTGACGCCCGCCGGGGACGGCTCCCCGGTGCACTCCCCCATCGGCCGCACCCGCACCACCCCCGCCCACGACGCGTCCGCGCACGGCGTCCGGTTCGGCGTGGTGTCCTGCGCCAACTGGGAGGCGGGCCACTTCTCCGCGTACCGCCATCTCGCGGCCCGCACGGAGCTCGACGCGGTCCTCCACCTCGGGGACTACATCTACGAGTACCAGAGCGGCGAGTACCCGACCGCCGAGTACGTCGTACGTCCGCACGAGCCGAAGCACGAGATCAGGACCCTCGCCGACTACCGCGCCCGGCACGGCGTCCACAAGACCGACCCCGACGCGCAGGCCATGCACGCCGCGCACCCGGTCATCGCGATATGGGACGACCACGAGTTCGCCGACAACGCCTGGTCGGGCGGCGCGGTGAACCACACCCCCGGCGGCGAGGGCAGCTGGGCGGAGCGCGTGACGGCGGCCAAGCAGGCCTACTTCGAGTGGATGCCCGTACGTCCCTCCACCGAGGGCACCGTCTACCGCCGCGTCCGCTTCGGCAGGCTCGCCGATCTGCACCTGCTCGACCTGCGGTCCTTCCGCTCCGAGCAGGCGGGCTTCGGCAGCGGCGAGGTGGACGACCCGGACCGCACGCTCACGGGCCGCGCGCAGCTCGACTGGCTGAAGTCGGGCCTCGCCTCCTCGGACGCCGCCTGGAAGCTGGTCGGCACCTCGGTGATGATCTCGCCGGTCGCCTTCGGTTCCCTGCCCGCGCATCTCCTGGAGCCGCTCGCGGAGCTGCTCGGCCTGCCCAAGGAGGGGCTGGCCATCAACGCCGACCAGTGGGACGGCTACACGGACGACCGCAAGGAGCTCATCGCCCACCTGCGCGACCGGAAGATCCGGAACACCGTCTTCCTGACCGGTGACATCCACATGGCGTGGGCCAACGACGTGCCGGTCAGGGCGGCCACGTACCCGCTCTCACCCTCCGCGGCCACCGAGTTCGTGGTCACGTCCGTGAGCTCCGACAACATCGACGACATGCTCCACGTCGCCCCGCACACGGTCTCCCTCGTGGCCGCGAGCGCCATCAAGGCCGCCAACCGCCACGTGAAGTGGCTGGACATGGACTCGCACGGCTACGGGGTCCTCGACGTCACCGCCGAGCGTTCGCAGATGGACTACTACGTCGTCTCGGACCGGACCGACCCGGCGGCCACCTCGTCCTGGGCCCGTTCGTACCGCACGCTCAGCGGCACGCAGAAGGTCGAGCGCGTGCACGCGCCGGTGCGCTGACCGTCAGGAGCGGTGCCGGAGCGGTTTCGCAGCAGTTTCGGCGACTAGAGCGTCTCCAGGAAGCCGAGCGCCGTGCGCCACGTCGCCTCCGTGGCCTGCGCGTCGTAGTCGTCGAGGTCCGGGTCGGTGTAGAGGTGCCCGGCGCCCGCGTAGCGGTAGATCTCCACGTCGGCGCCGGCCCGGCCCATCCTGAGGTACCAGGCGCTCAGCCAGTCGTCGGACTCGAACGGGTCGGGTTCGGCGACGTGCAGCTGTACGGGCAGCTCGTCCACTGACGCGTTCTCCGCGAGGTCGGACGTACCGTGCAGGAGCAGCAGGCCGCGTGCCTTCTCGTCGCCCAGGGCGAGGGTCTGCGCGGTCGCGGCGCCGAGCGCGAAGCCCGCGTACACGAGCCCCCGCTCCGAGTAGGGCGCGGCGGCGAGGATCGCCCGCTTCAGGAGCTCGTCCTTGCCGAGCTCGCTCTGGAAGGCCCTTCCTGCCTCGACGTCGTCGAAGACGCGGCCCTCGAAGAGGTCCGGGGTCCACACCTCGTGCCCGGCGGCACGCAGCCGGTCCGCGGCCGCGTGCACCGCGGGCCGCAGACCGTACGTCGAATGGAAAAGCACGATGTTCATGGAGCCATCGTGCCATCCTCCGGGGCCCCCTCCCCTCGGAGGCACCACGTGCCCCTACTCTCGGAGGCATGGAGAACGTACTGCGCCCGTTGATCGTGATCGGCGGCTCGGTCGTGCTCACAGTGGTGGTCGGCTGGCTGGTCGACTTCGCTATGCGCCGGGCCGACGAACGGCACCACGAGACCCCTCTGTGGGGTCTGCTGCGCCGCTGCCGCGTCCCCTTCCACGTCGTCCTGTGCGCCGCCCTGCTGAGAGGCTCCTACGACAAGGCCGAGCTCGCCCGGGACCACTCAGCGGCCATCGGGCGGATTCTGTCCCTCGTGCTGATCGGCTCCACGGCCTGGCTCGTGGTGCGGATCGCCGCGGCGATAGTGGAGTCCACGTACGCGCGATACGCCACGATCCACCGCGACCCCGCCCGGGTCCGCAGGGTCCGTACGCAGGTGACACTCATCCAGCGGGTGGTCACCGCGGTCGTCGCCGTGGTGGCGACCGCCGCGATGCTGCTGACCTTCCCCGCCATGCAGGCCGCCGGCACCTCGCTGCTGGCCTCGGCCGGCATCCTCGGCATCGTCGCCGGTGTCGCCGCCCAGTCCACCCTCGGCAACCTCTTCGCGGGCCTGCAGATCGCCTTCGGCGACATGGTGCGCATCGGGGACACCGTCGTGGTGGAGGGCGAGTGGGGCACCGTGGAGGAGATCACCCTCACGTTCCTCGCGGTCCGCACCTGGGACGAGCGCCGGATCACCATGCCCGTGTCGTACTTCACGTCGAGGCCCTTCGAGAACTGGTCCCGCGGCGGTGCGCAGATGACCGGCACGGTCTTCTTCCACCTGGACCACTCGGCGCCGGTCCACAAGATGCGCGCGAAGCTCAAGGACATCCTGCGGGACTGCGCGGCGTGGGACGGGCGGGACTGGGGGCTCGCGGTCACGGACACGACGCCGAGCACCATGCAGGTCCGCGCCCTGGTCACCGCGAAGGACGCGGACGACATCTGGACCGTGCGGGTCTTGGTGCGCGAACAGCTCATCCAGTGGCTCACCGAGCACCATCCGTACGCGCTGCCGCGGGTCAACACGGCCTCCGCGGAGCCGTCGCCGAACGGCCACCGCCCGCTCCACCTCGCGCCGAAGTCCCCGCGCACCGGCCGCGGCTGACCCTCGATAACGGAATGACGGGCTGACAGGCTCTCAGCGCAGGCTGCGTACGTCGAGGTGGTGCAGGACCCGGTCGACGACCTCCGGGTCGGCGCCGGCCTCGCTGCGCGCGGCGAGCACTTCGTGGCGGGCGGCCGACATCATCTCGCGCTGGATGCGCTGGACGGCCTTCAGCCGGTCGACGCGCTTGGCGTACCGCTCGCGCCGTTCGTCGTCGAGCAGGTCGGGGCTGATCCTGGTGCCGATGTCGAGGGCGCCCCTCTGGAGCCGCTCGCTGACGTCGTCGGGGAGCTCCTCGACCTCCTGGATCTCCTTGAGGCGGCGCTTGGCGGCCTTGGCGGCGCGGAGTGCGAGCGTGCGTTCCAGCTCGCGCTCCGCGTCGGCGTCGGCGCGCACCCCGAGCTTCCGCACCAGCCAGGGCAGGGTGAGCCCCTGGACGACGAGGGTCGCCATGATGACGCAGAACGCGATGAAGATGATCTCGTCGCGGGCCGGGAACGGGGTCCCGTCGTCCGTTTTGAGCGGAATGGCGAGCGCCAGCGCGACGGAGGCCACGCCCCGCATCCCCGACCACCACATGACGACGGTCTCGCGCCAGGTGGTCGGGATCTCCTCGTCGACGTCCCGCCGCTTGTGGAGCCGCTTCGCCAGCCAGGTCGCGGGCAGCAGCCACAGCAGCCGTACGCCGACGACGACCGCGACGACCGCGGCGCCCCAGCCGAACATGTGCCACTCGCGGCCGTCCGCGATGCCGAAGACGTTGTGCAGCTCAAGGCCGATGAGTCCGAAGGCGATGCCGGTGACCAGGGTGTCGACGATCTGCCAGAAGGTCTGCCCGGTGATGCGCCCGAGCACGTCGTCGGCGTCGACGGCGTTCTCGGCGAGGTAGAGCGCGGTGGTGAGGACGGCGAGCACGCCGGAGCCGAGCAGCTCCTCGGCGAGGACGTAGCTGACGAACGGCACGAGGAGCGTCAGACCGGTCTGCAGGGTGGCGTCACCGAGCAGCCCCATGAGCTTGTTGGTGAGCCAGCCGAGCACGAGACCGACGGCGATCGCGACCACGGCCGAAAGCACCAGGAGACCCACGGCCGACGGCCAGGAGAAGGTGCCGCTCACCGCCGCCGCGATCGCCACGTGGTAGAGCACGATCGCCGTGACGTCGTTGAAGAGCCCCTCGCCCTCCAGGATCGACACGAGCCTGCGCGGCAGCCCGAGCGACCCGGCGACCGCGGTCGCCGCGACGGGGTCGGGCGGCGCCACGAGCGCGCCGAGCGCCACGGCCGCCGCGATCGGCAGCCCCGGCACGATGGAGTTGGCCATCGCGGCGACGGCCGCCGTCGTCACGAACACGAGTGCCACGGCGAGCAGGAAGATCGGCCGGATGTTGGCCGTGAACTGCCGCCAGGACGTGCGCTGCACGGAGGCGTAGAGGAGCGGCGGGAGTACCAGCGGAAGGATGTAGTCCGGCGGGATCTCGACGTTGGGCACGAACGGCAGCAGAGCCATGCCGATGCCCACCAGCGTCATGAGCACGGGCGCCGGCAGCCCGAGCCGGTCTCCCAGGGGCACGGTGAGCACAGCACCGAGCAGCAAGATGAGCACCAGCGCAAGTTGATCCACGGGTGTGCCCTCCGGCGGTCGAGGCTTGGACGATCAAGACCTCAACCCTGCCACGCTACTCGCCCAACGACTTGCGCATCGCGCGGTGCGGGATGCCCGCGTCGGGGAACTCCGGCCCGTACGCCTCGTACCCGAGGCGTTCGTAGAAACCCAGGGCGCGTGTCTGCGCGTGCAGGTCCACCGCTGTCAGGCCACGCGCGCGTGCCGCGTCCTCGATGGCCGCGACCAGGGAGGCTCCCACGCCGAGGCCGCGCGCGGAGCGCGTCACCGCGAGCCTGCCGAGCGCGCCCACTTTGGCGTCGCCGCCGTTCTTGGCGGCTGCGGCTGACCCGGTCAGGAGCCGGCCCGTGCCCAGCGGGACGCCGTCCTCGCGCACGGCGAGGACATGCACTGCCCCGGCGTCGTACGCGTCGTACTCCAGCTCTTCGGGGACCTGCTGCTCGGCCACGAAGACGTCCTTGCGGACCGCGAAGCAGGCCTCCAGGTCGTCCGCGTCCCGGGCGACCCGGACCGTCACACCGGTCACGCGCTCTCCGCCCGCACCCGGTCGAGCGCCAGCTGGAGGTCGTCGGGATAGCCGCTCTCGTACTCCACCCACTGGCCGTCGCCCGGGTGCTCGAAACCGAGCCGGACGGCGTGCAGCCACTGACGCGTGAGGCCGAGGCGCTTGCCGAGCGTGGGGTCCGCGCCGTACGTCAGGTCGCCCACGCAGGGGTGCCGGTGGGCCGACATGTGGACGCGGATCTGGTGCGTGCGGCCGGTCTCCAGCTTGATGTCGAGCAGGGATGCGGCGCGGAACGCCTCGATCAGGTCGTAGTGCGTCACGGAGGGCTTGCCCTCGGCGGTGACCGCCCACTTGTAGTCGTGGTTCGGGTGCCGGCCGATGGGGGCGTCGATGGTGCCGCTCATCGGGTCGGGGTGGCCCTGCACCAGCGCGTTGTAGCGCTTGTCGACCGTGCGCTCCTTGAACTGGCGCTTCAGCGAGGTGTACGCGCGCTCCGACTTGGCGACCACCATCAGGCCGGACGTGCCCACGTCGAGGCGGTGCACGATGCCCTGGCGCTCGGCGGCACCGGAGGTGGAGATGCGGTACCCCGCGGCGGCGAGGCCGCCGATCACGGTCGTCCCGGTCCAGCCGGGGCTCGGGTGCGCGGCCACGCCGACCGGCTTCACGATCACGACGATGTCGTCGTCGTCGTGCACGATCTCCATGCCCTCGACGGGCTCGGCGACGATCTGCACCGGAGCGGGCGCCTGCGGCATCTCCACTTCCAGCCAGGCGCCGCCGTGCACCCGCTCGGACTTGCCGACCACCGAGCCGTCGACCGAGACCTTCCCCGCCGCGGCGAGCTCGGCGGCCTTCGTACGGGAGAACCCGAACATGCGCGAGATGGCGGCGTCGACGCGCTCGCCCTCAAGGCCGTCCGGCACGGGCAGGGTACGGATCTCGGGAATCGTGCTCACCCATTGAGTATGCAGGAGCGCACCGACACTCCCGCACCACAGGGCACCCCCGGGGGGCTTCCGCGGGGCCTCAGTCCTTGTGGACGGTGCCGTCCGGGTCGAGGCCGCGGAAGGACAGCAGCACGATCAGGATGCCGCCGCAGACGATCGCCGAGTCCGCGAGGTTGAAGACCGCGAAGCCCTTCGGAGCGATGAAGTCGACGACCGCGCCCTCGAAGACGCCGGGCGAGCGGAAGAGGCGGTCGGTGAGGTTGCCGAGCGCGCCGCCGAGCAGCAGGCCGAGCGCGATCGCCCACGGCAGGCTGTACAGCTTGCGGGCGAGCCGGGCGATCACCACGATGACCGCCGCGGCGATGCAGGTGAAGATCACGGTGAAGGCCTCGCCGAAGCCGAACGCGGCGCCCGCGTTCCGGATGGCGGAGAGGCGGAGCCACTCGCCGACCAGCTCGATCGGCTCGTGGTGCTCGAGCTTCGCCACCACGATCATCTTGCTGACCAGGTCCAGGGCGTACGCGACGACGGCCACCGCGAACAGCACGGCGATCTTGCGCTTGCCCCTGCCCTCGGTCCGCTGCCCGTCCTGACCGCCCGACGCCGTCTCCTCGGAGTCCGAACCGGACTGCTCCGACTCGTCCCCGGCCGCCTCAGGGATGTCCGGCGTACCGATGATGCGCTCCGCCTCTGCCACGTGAGTCCCTCAACCTAGGTGCCTGACTGGGGACGAGGGTACGGCACACGCGTACGGTCCCCGGTGCCCAGGCCGCGCTCAGTAGCGCCGTTCCTGCTTCTGCTTGCACTCCACGCACAGCGTCGCGCGCGGGAAGGCCTGCATCCGCGCCTTGCCGATGGGATTGCCGCAGTTCTCGCAGAGGCCGTACGTCCCCGCGTCGAGGCGCTCCAGGGCGCGCTCGGTCTGTTCGAGCATCTCGCGCGCGTTGGCGGCCAGGGACATCTCGTGTTCCCTCGTGATGTTCTTCGTGCCGGTGTCCGCCTCGTCGTCGCCCGCCCCGTCACCGGAGTCCCTCATCAGCCCCGCCAGGGCGTCCTCGGAGGCCGTGATCTCGCTGCCCAGGCGCAGCGCCTCGCTCTGGAGCTCCGTGCGGGCCTCGGCGACCTCCTCCGGAGTCCAGGGGTCCTCGCCCGGCCGTACCGCGAGCTCGCCGGGCTCCGCCGCGGCGGCCCGTGCCTTCGGCACCGCCGTGGGCTGCTCGGCCGCTGTCGCCGTGCCCGGAGTCTTCTTCGCAACCACCGTCGTGGCTCCCGTCGTCTCCGCGGCCTCAGCCGCATCCTCGGCCGCGGACGCGGCCGTTCCGTTGTCCGTGCTCCGCCCGGCCGCGGTTTTCTTGGCCGTGGTTTTCTTGGCCGCACTCTTCTTGGCGGCGCTTCTCGCCGTCGAGTGCTCCTTGGCAGCGCTCTCAGAGTCCGCCTCGGTCCCCGCCTCCTGAGCCTCCTCGGCCGCGGTTTCCGCGGCGGCGGTCTTCTTGACCGGGCCCGGAGCCTTCTTCGCCAGAGCCTTCTTCGCAGGGGCCTTCTTCGCGGGGGCCTTCTTCGCGGGGGCCTTCTTCGTAGGAGCCGCCTCATGCCCGGCGGCGGCGTGCTCGCCCGCGGCCGCTCTCACCGGCTCCCCCATCACCGCCTTCTTCGCCACCGCTTTCTTCGCGGCGACCTTCTTGGCCACCGCCTTCTTGACGGCGGCCTTCTTCCCCACCGCCTTCTTCCCCGCCGCTGCCTTCTCCCCCTGCACCGTCCCTTCGGCGTCGGACGCCGCCCCCGCGTCGGTGGATCTGCCGGACGCCGACTGCTGTACGGCGGTCTTCTTCGCCACCATGGCCGCGGCCCCTTCACATATTGTGATCTTGCTCGCGAATCGTGCTGGGACGATAAATCGACTCCAGGCCCGCGGCAACGGGGCACGCCGCCTGATCCGCCCGCCACACGGGTGCCGCACGGCGAGTCTGCATGCGTTGTGCCCAACTCCCTGGCGGGTAATCCGCCGGTGAGCGCGCGCCAGGAACCGCCCGTCCCGCATGTCGCCATTCGGGTCAGTCGTCACCTCCGCCCCCACCCGCCCCGGGCGTCCCGGAAAACCGGTCGGCCGGCCCTCGCCGGGCGCCGTACACTGGGCGGCAGCGAGAAGCGTGGATGGGGACGAGTAGCGGCGTACGCAGCCATGAGCGACCCGGGGACGGTGTGAGCCCGGGGGCCGGCGCGTCGTGAAGATCACCCCGGAGCCGCCGGAAGAAAGCCGACGCCCTCGGGCGGCGGCCGGTAGACCCGGCATCGCGACCCCAATGAGGGGGCTCACCGGCACGGACCCCGTACCGGAGGGCCAAGGAGGGTGGTACCGCGGGAGCGCGCCGCACCAGGCGCATACGGCTCTCGTCCCTCCGACGGAAGGCAGCACATCCGCCGGAGGACTTCGTTGAATACGCCGCCGCAGTACCGTCAGGTGCCCGCCCAGGTCGACCTGCCCGCCCTCGAGCACGCCGTGCTCGCCTTCTGGCGCGAGCAGAAGATCTTCGCCAAGAGCCTCGAGCAGTCCGAGGGCCGCCCCGAGTGGGTGTTCTACGAGGGCCCGCCGACCGCCAACGGCATGCCGGGCGCCCACCACATCGAGGCCCGCGTCTTCAAGGACGTCTTCCCCCGCTTCCGCACCATGCGGGGCTACCACGTGGCCCGCAAGGCCGGCTGGGACTGCCACGGCCTCCCGGTGGAGCTCGCCGTCGAGAAGGAGCTCGGGTTCAACGGCAAGAAGGACATCGAGGCGTACGGCATCGCCGAGTTCAACGCCAAGTGCCGCGAGTCCGTGACCCGGCACACCGACGCCTTCGCCGAGCTCACGACCCGCATGGGTTACTGGGTCGACCTCGACGACGCGTACCGGACGATGAACCCGGAGTACGTGGACTCGGTCTGGTGGTCCCTGAAGGAGATCTTCAACAAGGACCTGCTCGTCCAGGACCACCGCGTCGCCCCGTGGTGCCCGCGCTGCGGCACGGGCCTCTCGGACCACGAGCTGGCGCAGGGCTACGAGACGGTCGTCGACCCTTCCGTCTACGTCCGTTTCCCCCTCACCTCCGGTCCCCTCGCGGGCGAGGCCGCCCTCCTCGTCTGGACGACGACCCCCTGGACCCTCGTCTCGAACACCGCCGTCGCCGCGCACCCCGACGTCACGTACGTCGTCGCGACGGACGGCGAGCAGAAGCTCGTCGTCGCCCAGCCGCTCGTCGAGAAGGCCCTCGGCGAGGGATGGGAGACCACCGGCGAGACCTTCACCGGTGCCGAGATGGAGCGCTGGAACTACCAACGTCCGTTCGAGCTCGTGGAGTTCCCCGCTCCCGCGCACTACGTGGTCAACGCCGAGTACGTCACCACCGAGGACGGCACCGGTCTGGTGCACCAGTCCCCCGCCTTCGGTGAGGACGACCTCAAGGTCTGCCGTTCGTACGGCCTGCCGGTCGTGAACCCCGTCCGCCCGGACGGCACCTTCGAAGAGGACGTCCCCCTCGTAGGCGGCGTCTTCTTTAAGAAGGCGGACGAAAGCCTCACGAAGGACCTGGCCGACCGGGGACTGCTCTTCAAGCACATCGCGTACGAGCACAGCTACCCGCACTGCTGGCGCTGCCACACGGCGCTGCTCTACTACGCGCAGCCGTCCTGGTACATCCGCACCACGGCCGTCAAGGACCGCCTCCTCCAGGAGAACGAGAAGACCAACTGGTTCCCGGACTCGGTCAAGCACGGCCGCTTCGGCGACTGGCTGACCAACAACGTCGACTGGGCGCTCTCCCGCAACCGCTACTGGGGCACCCCGCTGCCCATCTGGCGCTGCGAGGAGGACCACCTCACTTGTGTCGGCTCGCGCGCCGAGCTCTCCGACCTGACGGGCACCGACCAGTCGGGCCTCGACCCGCACCGCCCGTTCATCGACGCGGTCACCTTCGCCTGCCCGCAGGACGGGTGCGGCTCCACGGCCACGCGCGTGCCGGAGGTCATCGACGCCTGGTACGACTCGGGGTCGATGCCGTTCGCGCAGTGGGGGTACCCGCACAAGAACAAGGAGCTCTTCGAGAGCCGCTACCCCGCGCAGTTCATCTCGGAGGCCATCGACCAGACCCGCGGCTGGTTCTACACGCTGATGGCCGTCGGCACCCTGGTCTTCGACAAGTCGTCCTACGAGAACGTGGTCTGCCTCGGCCACATCCTCGCCGAGGACGGCCGCAAGATGTCCAAGCACCTGGGCAACACCCTGGACCCCGTCCCGCTCATGGACCAGCACGGCGCCGACGCGGTCCGCTGGTTCATGGCGGCCGGCGGCTCCCCGTGGGCGGCCCGCCGCGTGGGCCACGGCACCATCCAGGAAGTCGTCCGCAAGACGCTCCTCACGTACTGGAACACGGTCGCCTTCCAGGCGCTCTACGCCCGTACGTCGCAGTGGGCCCCCGGCGACGCCGACCCGGCGCCCGCCGACCGCCCGCTCCTGGACCGCTGGCTGCTCAGCGAGCTGCACGCGCTGACCGACCAGGTCACCCAGGCCCTGGAGAGCTATGACACCCAGCGCGCGGGCAAGCTCCTGTCCGTCTTCGTCGACAACCTCTCGAACTGGTACGTCCGCCGCTCCCGCCGCCGCTTCTGGCAGGGCGACAAGGCGGCCCTGCGCACCCTGCACGAGGTCATCGAGACGGTCACGCGCCTCATGGCGCCGCTGACGCCGTTCATCACGGAGCGTGTCTGGCAGGACCTGGTCGTGCCGGTCACCCCCGGCGCCCCGGAGTCGGTGCACCTCACCGCCTGGCCGGAGCCGGACCTCTCCGCCATCGACCCCGAGCTGTCCCAGCAGATGGTGCTCGTGCGCCGCCTCGTCGAGCTCGGCCGGGCCACGCGCGCGGAGTCGGGCGTCAAGACCCGCCAGCCGCTGTCCAGGGCCCTGATCGCGGCCACGGGCTTCGAGTCGCTCAACCCGGAGCTGCACGCCCAGATCACCGAGGAGCTGAACGTCTCCTCGCTGGCGTCGCTCTCCGAAGTCGGCGGTTCACTGGTCGACACGACGGCGAAGGCCAACTTCCGGGCGCTCGGCAAGCGGTTCGGCAAGGGCGTCCAGGCGGTCGCCAAGGCCGTCGCCGACGCGGACGCGGCCGCGCTGTCCCTGGCCCTGCGCGAGGGCACGGCCTCGGTCGAGGTCGACGGCGAGACGGTGACGCTGGCCCCGGACGAGGTCATCATCACGGAGACCCCGCGCGAGGGCTGGTCGGTGGCGTCCGAGTCCGGTGCCACGGTCGCCCTGGACCTGGAGATCACCGAGGAGCTGCGCCGGGCCGGACTGGCCCGTGACGCGATCCGCCTGATCCAGGAGGCCCGCAAGAACAGCGGCCTGGACGTCGCCGACCGGATCGCCCTGCGCTGGTCCTCCGCCGACCCGGCGGTGGAGACGGCCCTGTCCGAGCACGCCGGGCTCATCGCGGACGAGGTCCTCGCGACCGACTTCGCACAGGGTGAGGCGGACGACACGTTCGGACAGCCGTTCACGGACGACTCCCTGAAGCTGACGTTCCGCCTCCGCAAGGCGTAAGCGCTCGTACGAAGGCCCGGTCCCGCCGACGACCTCGGCGGGACCGGGCCTTTCGCATGCGGGCGGAGCCCCGTACAGGGACAGCAAAAGGGCCGGGCCCCCGGAGAAATCCGGGGGCCCGGCCCTGAACGCTGCCGACGCCTATGGCGTGGTCACGCCCGTCAGTTGTCGTCCTCGTCGATGAGGAAGCCACGCATCGGCGACGGAGCCTGCTGCATCGGCTGCTGGCCCTGCGGCCGCACCGGCGCCATCGGCTGGGTCATCGCCGGGGACATCTGCTGCTGGCCGCCGTAGGACGGACCACCGGCGGGCTGGTTGTTGCCGCCCATCTGCTGGTTGCCGCCGTAGGACGGGGCACCCGCGCCGGCCGGAGCCATCGAAGGCGCCGGGGACGGCGGCAGCGAGGCGGTGGCCGGAGTGCGCGGCGGGGCCAGCGAGTCGTCCGCCTGCGTCTCCAGCTGGCGCAGCTGCGACTCCAGGTAGGACTTCAGACGCGTGCGGTACTCGCGCTCGAAGCCGCGCAGGTCCTCGACCTTGCGCTCCAGCGTGGCGCGGGCGGACTCCAGGGAGCCCATCGCGACGCGGTGCTTCTCCTGCGCGTCCCGCTCCAGGGCGTCGGCCTTGGCACGGGCGTCACGCTCGAGGCCCTCGGCGCGCGAGCGCGCCTCTCCGACGATCTTGTTGGCCTCGGAACGGGCCTCCGCGATCGCCTGGTCCGCGGTCTGCTGCGCCAGGGAGAGCACACGGGCGGCGCTGTCGCCACCGGGGCCCTGGCCGGGCTGCGGCATCTGCGGACCGTGACCGCCCATGGGACCGCCCATGGGGCCGCCCATCTGACCCTGACCCATGGGGCCGGGGCCCTGCGGACCACCCTGCTGCGGGTGGCCCTGGCCGTGGCCGCTGGGGCCTGCGGGCAGCTGCGGCGCGCCACCGGGCAGCTGCGGCGGGCCGCCCATGGGGCCACCCATCTGCTGCTGCTGATGCTGCGGCGGCACCGGCTGCGGACCTGATATTGCGGCGGGCACGGGGGCGCCGGGACCGCGCTGGTCCTGCGGTCCGTCGGGACCCTTGCGCATCCCGCCCTGCTGCTGGTTCTGCGCGGCGGCACGGGTGGCCGCGGCGAGCTTGGCGCGCAGGTCCTCGTTCTCGCGGAGCAGGCGGGTCAGTTCGGCTTCGACCTCATCGAGGAAGGCATCGACCTCGTCCTCGTCATAGCCTTCTCGGAGGCGGACGGTCGTGAACTGCTTGTTCCGCACGTCCTCGGGGGTCAACGGCATCTCTTCACCTCAACGTAGTCGTCGGCATTCGGCAAGAACGTAGCTGACATCGAGCTCACAGCTGCCTCACGACGGAGATCAGGATGTAGACGATGATCATCAGTACGAAGAAGGACAGGTCGAGCGCCACGCCCCCGAGACGCAGCGGCGGAATGAACCGCCGCAGAAGCTTGAGCGGTGGATCAGTGACAGTGTAGGTGGCCTCGAGAACGACCACCATCGCCTTGCCGGGTTGCCATGAGCGGGCGAACTGGAAGACGTAGTCCATGACCAACCGGAAGATCAGCACGATGAGGAAGCACATCAGCGCGATGTAAAGCACCTGCACGACCACGCTCATGTTCGCGGTTCCCTCTCCCCTGTTACCCGTGCTTGTCGTTCCGGTACTGCGTCTACTGCGTCACTGCGTCTCAGCTCTGGTTGAAGAACCCGCCCTCTGCGATGCGAGCCTTGTCCTCCGCCGTTACATCGACGTTAGCAGGCGACAACAGGAACACCTTCTGCGTCACTCGTTCAATGCTGCCATGCAGACCGAAGACCAGACCGGCGGCAAAGTCGACAAGTCGCTTCGCGTCCGTGTCGTCCATCTCGGTCAGATTCATGATCACCGGGGTGCCCTCGCGGAAGTGTTCCCCGATGGTACGGGCCTCGTTGTAGGTCCGGGGGTGCAATGTGGTGATGCGGTAGGGCTCCCGCTCGGACACGACCTTGGGCATGATCACCGGTGCGTTCTTCTCCAGGCTCTGGCGTTCAGGTGTGATGGATGCCACGGGGGCGATTCGTGCCGGACGTCCGGATTCCGCAGCGAGCGAAGCGGAATGGGCCGCCGGCTCGCGCGGGGCGGGCGGCTGCACCACTCGTACCGATTCGTCCCGTTGTGACTGGTGGGACTGGTGCGACTGATGCGATGGTTCGTGCCTTCTGCGGTCGCGCTCGGGCTCCGGCTCGGGTTCGAACTCGTCATCGGGGTCGAACCCCGGACCGTCGTACCCATCGTCCTCCACGAGGCCGAGGTAGACCGCCATCTTGCGCATCGCGCCGGCCATGCTCTGAGTCCTCCGCTCTGTGGTGGATCGGCTGTCGTCGTCAACTGCCCGCGATCCACGAGGTATCCCCGCCCAACAGCGAGAATGACCATATTTTCTGCTGTGGTCCGACTTCTTGGCGACGTTACCCGAGCCCGGGTCGGACTCCGAGTACCGCCGTACCGACGCGCACATGTGTCGCCCCGGCCGCAACGGCCTGTTCGAGGTCCGCACTCATCCCTGCCGACACCATGTTCGCAGCAGGATGAGCCGCGCGCATGAGGGTTGAGAATTCCATCAACCGCTCGAACGCCGCCTGTTGCCGACCCGCGTACGGTCCGCTGAGCGGCGCCACGGTCATCAGACCATCGAGCCGCAGCCCCGGCGCCCCGGCGACGAGGTCGGCCAACTCTTCGATTCCGCCGGGCCCCACGCCGCCGCGCTCGCCCCGCCCGTTCTCCTCGGCGTCGAGCGCGACCTGGATCAGGCAGCCGACCTCACGCTCCGCACGCACCGCGGCCGTCGAGAGAGCTGTGACAAGCTTGGGACGATCAACAGACTGCACCAGATCGGCATAACCGGTCACGGAACGGACTTTATTGGTCTGAAGCTGACCGACGAAGTGCCATGTGAGAGGCAGGTCCGCGCTCTCGGCCGCCTTCGGCGCCGCGTCCTGGTCGCGGTTCTCCGCGACGTGGCGCACACCGAGTTCGGACAGGATCCGCACGTCGCTCGCGGGATAGGTCTTCGTGACCACGATCAGGGTCACTTCTTCCCGCTTGCGCCCGGCCGCCGCGCACGCCGCGGCGATGCGCTCCTCGACCTTCGCCAGATTTGCGGCGAGTTGAGACTTACGCTCCGTCATGCCCTATCAGTCCAGCCAGACATAGCCCGCGAGGCGACCGGTGGTCCGGTCGCGGCGGTACGAGAAATGGTCACCGGATTCCAGCGTGCACACCGGCGACTGCTCCCGGTCGCACACCCCGAGCCGCTCCAGTTGGGCGTGCACCCCGGCGGTCACGTCGACCGCGGGCGTGCCCCAACTCGTCCCGGCGTACGCCGCGGGCTCGACGGCGGCGACATCGGCGCGCATCGCCTCCGGCACTTCGTAGCAACGCCCGCAGACGGCGGGACCGGTGCGGGCGACGATGCGCCCGGGGTCCGCGCCGAGCTCCACCATGGCCTCGACGGCGGCGGGGACGACCCCGGCCACCATGCCGGGGCGGCCCGCGTGGGCCGCGGCCGCGACCCCGGCGACCGGATCGGCCAGCAGGACGGGAGTGCAGTCGGCGGTCAGGACGGCGAGGGCGAGGCCCCTGCGGGCGGTCACCACCGCGTCGACGGCCGGGATCTCGGCGTCGGAGCCCCACGGACCGTCGACGACGGCGACGTCGCGGCCGTGCACCTGGTTCATCCAGACGACCCGGGCCGGATCGACGCCGAGGGACTTGGCGGCCAGCTCGCGGTTGGTGCGCACGGCCTCGGGGTCGTCGCCGACCGCGCCGCCGAGATTGAGCTCTTCGTACGGAACGGCGCTCACCCCGCCCCACCTGTCGGTGAAGGCGAAGTGCGCGCCGCTCACGGTGCTGTGCTCGCTTATCACTTCAAGAAGTCCGGCACGTCCAGCTCTTCGGCCTGGCTGTCCTGGTAGGGACGGGCCGGCGGAACCTGCGGCGGGGCCGTCGGCGCGGACGGGGCCTCGCTCGCCGGTGCCGACTCCGCGGGCTCCGGGGCCGAGGGCTCGTCGCGCGGGGTGACGCTGCCGAGGCCACCGAAGGCCGGGCGGGACGATTCCGCAGGACGGGACGGTGCGGAGGACGGGGCCGACTCCTCGCGCTTGGGCGCTCCCGAGGACGCCGAGCCGAGGACGGTGTCCCGCTTGGACGGCGGCTGTCCGCCGTCGAAGCCCGCCGCGATGACGGTGACCCTCACCTCGTCGCCGAGCGCGTCGTCGATGACCGCGCCGAAGATGATGTTGGCCTCGGGGTGGGCGGCCTCGCTGACCAGCTGGGCCGCTTCGTTGATCTCGAAGAGGCCGAGGTCGGAGCCGCCGGAGATGGAGAGCAGGACGCCCCGGGCGCCGTCGATGGACGCCTCCAGGAGCGGCGAGGAGATCGCCATCTCGGCGGCGGCCACCGCGCGGTCGTCGCCGCGGGCCGAGCCGATGCCCATGAGCGCCGAACCGGCCTCGGACATGACCGACTTGACGTCGGCGAAGTCGAGGTTGATCAGGCCGGGCGTGGTGATGAGGTCGGTGATGCCCTGGACACCGGAGAGCAGGACCTGGTCCGCCGACTTGAAGGCGTCGAGGACGGAGACCTGGCGGTCCGAGATGGACAGCAGGCGGTCGTTGGGGATGACGATGAGGGTGTCGACCTCTTCGCGCAGCTCCGCGATGCCGTCCTCGGCCTGGTTGGCGCGACGGCGGCCCTCGAAGGTGAACGGCCGGGTGACCACACCGATGGTGAGGGCGCCGAGCGAGCGGGCGATGTTGGCGACGACGGGTGCGCCGCCGGTGCCGGTGCCGCCGCCTTCGCCGGCGGTGACGAAGACCATGTCGGCCCCCTTGAGGACCTCCTCGATCTCCTCGCGGTGGTCCTCTGCGGCCTTGCGGCCGACGGCCGGGTTGGCGCCGGCGCCGAGGCCGCGGGTGAGTTCACGGCCGACGTCGAGCTTGACGTCGGCGTCGCTCATCAACAGGGCTTGCGCGTCGGTGTTGATGGCGATGAACTCGACGCCCTTGAGACCGACCTCGATCATCCGGTTGATGGCATTGACACCACCGCCGCCGACACCGATGACTTTGATGACTGCGAGGTAGTTCTGCGGTGCTGCCACGTCGAAGGCCTCTCGCCTCGAGTTACGTGTCGCCGTTTCGCATCGATGCGATGCGGCGACTGATGCCGAATGGGACGGTCCGAACGCCGACCCGAACCCTAACGCTGAAGTTTAGGGTTACCAGTGTGTCTGTTCCTTGGACTCTTCCGAACAGGACACTAAGTCGACAAGTGGCGCACGTTCAACGAACACGCCGAACCTCCCGTTTTTCTTTTCACCCTATGTGATCAGCCGTAGCGCTGCCGAACCAGGGTGCTGGCCTGCGGCGATATGCGTCAACTCCCCGATGACGCAGGTGCGGTGGGGACGCTCACGTCGAAGTGCCGTGCCTTGGGTGCCGCTTTCATCAGTGCGGTGAGGGTAGTGGCCTTGGAGTGGCCCTTCTCGCCACTGCCCCAGGCGACGGTGCGCCCGCCGCTCAGCTCCAGCGAGATGGAGTCGTACGAACGGACCTTGAGGTTCCGGGTGTCGCGGGCCACCTCTTCGGGCAGGTCACCGGCGACCCGTACCGCCTCGCGCACCAGCCGGTCGGTGCCGAAGCGGCGCAGACTCGCCGCCCCGCTCTCCCGGTCCAGGCTCAATTCGAGCTCCGGGACGCCCTCGGGCGCGCGCTCGACCGTGGCGAATCGCACTCCTTCGGCGTCCACTTCGACGAACTTCCCGCCCTTTGCGATGAGGAGCACCGGCTTGCGTTCCGTCACTTTGAGTCCGATTCCGTGCGGCCAGGACCGGACGACGTCAACCGAGTCAATTCGGGGCAATTTTGAGCGCAGCCGCTCTTCCAGGGCGTCCGTATCGACCGAAATCAGTGGTGCCCCGACGGGGGCATCGGCTGCCTCACGCACTTCTTCGGGCGTCAGGACGTGGGTTCCCGACGTCGTCACCCGCTCCAGGCGCAGCCACTGCGAGCCGTAGAGCACCCAGACCCCGCCGCCACCGAGCAGCACGGCGAGCACCAGTACGACGATCAGAGTGCGTGAACGCGGCAGCCTGGGGCGGCGGATGCGCTGCGGGCGGGGCGGGCCGGACTTCTTCTGCTGCCGTTCGGCGGTGGTCGGTCCGGCCACGGTCCCCTGCCTTCTCACGCGTTACGGCGTGACGCAATCGCCTCGTACACCATGCCGACGAGGAGGTCGTCGGCGTCCCTGCGGCCGAACTCCGAGGCCGCGCGCGACATCTCGTACAGCCGGTGCGGGTCGGCGAGGACGGGAAGGACGTTGCCCTGGACCCACTCGGGCGTCAGTTCCGCGTCATCGACCAGCAGTCCGCCGCCCGCCTTGACCACAGGCTGGGCGTTGAGCCGCTGTTCGCCGTTGCCGATCGGCAGCGGGACGTACGCGGCGGGGAGCCCGACGGCGGAGAGTTCGGCCACGGTCATCGCGCCCGCGCGGCAGAGCATCATGTCGGCCGCGGCGTACGCGAGGTCCATCCGGTCCACGTACGGTACCGGGATGTACGGGGGCATCCCCGGCATCTGGTGCACCTGCGGCAATTCGTTCTTCGGGCCGACCGCGTGCAGGATCTGGATGCCGGCGCGCTGCAGCACCGGGGCGACCTGCTGGACGACCTCGTTGAGCCGCCGGGCGCCCTGTGAGCCGCCGGAGACGAGCAGGGTCGGCAGGTTCGGGTCGAGGCCGAAGGCGGCGCGCGCCTCCGGGCGGACCCGGGCCCGGTCGAGCGTGGCGATGGTGTGCCGCAACGGGATGCCGATGTAGCGGGAGTTGCGCAGCTTGCTGTCGGGGGTGGCGACGGCCACCCCGTGGGCGTACCGCGAACCGATCTTGTTGGCGAGGCCGGGCCGCGCGTTGGCCTCGTGGACGACGATCGGCACCCCCGCCCGCTTGGCCGCGAGATAGCCGGGCAGGGCCACGTAGCCGCCGAAGCCGACGACGCAGTCCGCCTTGGTGCGCTCCAGGATCTGCTCGGCCGCCTTGATGGTGCCGCGCAGCCGCCCCGGCACGGTGATCAGTTCAGGGGTGGGCTTGCGCGGCAGCGGGACGGCCGGGATCAGCGCGAGTTCGTAGCCCCGCTCGGGTACGAGCCGGGTCTCGAGTCCACGCTCCGTGCCCAGGGCCGTGATGCCCACGGTCGGGTCCTGCCTCCGCAGGGCGTCCGCGAGGGCGAGCGCGGGCTCGATGTGGCCGGCGGTCCCCCCACCGGCGAGTACGACATGCACCGAAATTCACCGCTCTCCGGACGAACGCGCCTTGACGCGCCGTCGCATCGTGTTCCATCTCACCCGAGGTTGCCGCATGGCCAGGGCCGCCTTCGCCGCCGGATCCGATCGCGCGAAGGCGATGAGGAGTCCGATGGCGAACATGGTCGGCAGCAGGGCCGAACCCCCGTAGGAGAACAGCGGGAGCGGGACACCGGCGATCGGCAGCAGACCGAGCACCGCACCGACGTTGATCACGGCCTGGGCCGTGATCCAGGTGGTCACGCCTCCCGCGGCATACCTCACGAAGGGGTCCTCCGTGCGTCCGGCCACGCGGATACCCGCATAGCCTAGAGCCGCGAAGAGGGCGAGCACCGACAGTGTCCCTGCCAGGCCGAGTTCCTCCCCCGTGATGGCGAAGATGAAGTCGGTGTGCGGTTCAGGCAGTTGACCCCATTTTTCCACACTCGCGCCGAGTCCGGAACCGAAGAATCCGCCGGAGGCCAGGGCGTAGATGCCGTGCACGGCCTGCCAGCACTGGTCCCCGGGGCCGGGGTCCGTGGCGCCGATGCATGCGAGCCTGGCCATGCGATTGGGGCTGGTCTTGATGAGAATCACACCGAGCACGGCCGCGATGCTGAGCACGCCGGCGAAGAGCCGGGTGGGCGCTCCCGCGAGCCACAGCAGGCCGAAAAGGATCGCGGTGAGAATGATCGCGGTGCCCATGTCGCCGCCGAGCATGATGAGTCCGAGCAGCATGAACGCGACCGGCACGAGCGGCACCAGCATGTGTTTCCACTGGGTAAGGAGCCGCTTGTCGTGTTTACGCGCGAGCAGGTCGGCCCCCCACAGGACCAGGGCGAGCTTGCCGAACTCACTGGGCTGGAGCTGGAACGGGCCGCCCAGGTAGATCCAGTTCTGGTTGCCGTTGACACTGCGCCCTATCCCCGGGACCTGCACGAGGACCATCAGGAAGACGGTCACCGCGAGGATCGGATAGGCGAGCGCCCGGTGCAGCTTGAGGGGCATCCGCATGGCGACCAGGAGCAGGATCGCGCCGAGCACGGCCGCCACGAACTGCTTGCGGAAGAAGTACGAGGCGGGCAGGTCCAACTGCAGCGCCTGGATCATCGAGGCGGAGTAGACCATCACCAGGCCGAGCCCGGTGAGCAGCAGGCTGCTGCCGAGGATGAGGTAGTACGCGGTGAGCGGACGGTCCCACGCCCGGCGGAGCCGGGTGTAGAGCCGCCGGGGCCCGCGCTCGCCCGGAGGGTGGGAGGCACCTCTGGCGCGTACCGGAGGCGGTCGTCTGGCGACCCGCACGGATGACCTGGCCACGTTCCCCTCCCAAGGGTGTGCCCGGCGCCCGCCGGACGGAAAGCCCGGTCAGGCGCGCGTGGTGCCGAGTTCGCGGACGGCGTCCGCGAACGCTTCACCACGCTTGTTGTAGTTGGTGAACATGTCCATCGACGCACAGGCCGGAGCCATCAGCACGGTGTCCCCCGGCTGAGCCAGCTCCGCCGCCCGCCGTACCGCCTCGGACATCGCCCCAGTGTCGGTCCGGTCGAGGTCGACGACCGGGACCTCGGGGGCGTGTCGCGCGAGGGCTTCACGGATCAGCTCGCGGTCGGCGCCGATGAGGACAACGCCGCGCAGCCGCTTCGCCGCGCCCGCGACGAGCTCGTCGAAGGTGGCGCCCTTGGCGAGCCCGCCGGCGATCCAGACGATCGACTCGTACGCCGCCAACGACGCCTGTGCGGCGTGGGTGTTGGTGGCCTTGGAGTCGTCGACGTACGCGACGCCCTCGACGTCCGCGACATGTTCGATGCGGTGGGCGTCCGGGCGGAAGGCGCGCAGCCCGTCGCGTACGGCCGTGGCCTGTACGCCGAAGGCGCGCGCGAGGGCCGCAGCGGCCAGCGCGTTGGCGATGTTGTGCGGCGCGGGCGGCTGGACGTCGGAGATCTCGGCGAGCTCCTGGGCCTGCTTCTGGCGGTCCGGCACGAAGGCACGGTCGACCAGGATGCCGTCCACGACGCCCAGTTGCGAGGGCGCGGGCGCGTTCAGCGTGAAACCGATGGCGCGGCAGCCCTCTTCGACGTCGGCCTCGCGGACCAGATCCTCGGTGGCCTTGTCCGCCACGTTGTAGACGCAGGCGATCCGGTTGCCCTCGTAGATGCGGCCCTTGTCGGCGGCGTACGCCTCCATGGAGCCGTGCCAGTCCAGGTGGTCCGGCGCGAGGTTGAGGACGGTCGCGGAGTGGGCGCGCAGCGAGGGCGCCCAGTGCAGCTGGTACGAGGACAGCTCGACGGCGAAGACGTCGTACGCGTCGTCGCCTTCGAGGACCACGTCCACGATCGGGGTGCCGATGTTGCCGACGGCGGCCGTGCGCAGGCCCGCCGCGTCAAGGATCGAGGCGAGCATCTGCGTGGTCGTGGTCTTGCCGTTGGTGCCCGTGACGGCGAGCCAGGGGGCCGCGTCGGGGCCGCGCAGGCGCCAGGCGACCTCGACGTCGCCGACGACGTCCACGCCCGCCTCTGCGGCCGCGGCGAACAGCGGCGACGACGGCTTCCAGCCCGGCGAGGTGACGACGAGGTCCGTGCCGGGCGGCAGGCTCTCGGCGTCCCCCAGGCGTACGGAGATGCCCTCGCTCTCCAGAGAGGCGGCGCGTTCCCGATGCGCCTCTCCGGAGCCGCCGTCCACGACGGTCACCGTCGCGCCGAGGCCGGCCAGGGCGCGGGCGGCGCTGACGCCGCTCACGCCGAGACCGGCGACGGTGATGTTCCTGCCCTGCCACTCGGACACAGAGGTCACTTTTCGGCTGCCCATCCCGCGTAGAAGAGACCGAGGCCGACGATCACGCACATGCCCTGGATGATCCAGAAGCGGACCACGACAAGGACCTCGGACCACCCCTTGAGTTCGAAGTGGTGCTGAAGTGGCGCCATCCGGAAGACGCGCTTACCGGTCATCCGGAACGAGCCGACCTGGATGACGACCGACATGGTGATCAGGACGAAGAGGCCGCCGAGCAGCGCGAGGAGCAGCTCCGTGCGGGAGCAGATCGCGAGGCCCGCCAGCGCGCCGCCGAGGGCGAGCGAGCCGGTGTCACCCATGAAGATCTTGGCGGGCGAGGTGTTCCACCACAGGAAGCCGAAGCAGGCGCCCATCAGCGCGGAGGCCACCACGGCGAGGTCGAGCGGGTCTCTGACCTCGAAGCACGCCTGGGGGTTGGTCAGCGTCGTCGCGTTGGCGCAGGACTCCTGGTACTGCCAGACACCGATGAAGGTGTAGGCGCCGAAGACCATCACGGAGGCGCCGGTGGCGAGGCCGTCCAGACCGTCGGTGAGGTTCACGCCGTTCGACATCGCGAGGATCATGAACAGCGCCCAGACCACGAACAGGACCGGGCCGATCGACCAGCCGAAGTCCGTGACGAACGACAGCTTGGTGGAGGCCGGGGTCTGGTTGCGGTTGTCCGGCCAGTTCAGCGCGAGCACGGCGAAGCCGATGCCGACGATCAGCTGGCCGGCCATCTTCGCCTTGGCGCGCAGACCGAGCGAACGCTGCTTGACGATCTTGATGTAGTCGTCGAGGAAGCCGACGAGGCCCATGCCCGCCATCAGGAAGAGCACCAGGAGGCCGGAGAGCGTGGTCTCCGTGCCGGTGATGACCTTCGTGAGGAAGTACGCGATGAGCGTGGCCAGGATGAAGGCGATACCACCCATGGTCGGCGTACCGCGCTTGCTGTGGTGCTCGCGCGGGCCGTCGTCCCGGATGAACTGGCCATAGCCCTTGCGGGCCAGGAGCTTGATCAGGAGCGGGGTACCGACCAGGGTCAGGAAGAGCCCGATCACACCCGCGAAGAGGATCTGCCTCATCGGCCGGCGACCTGCCCCTCGGAAGACACCGCGGCGTCGTCGAGCAGCGCCGTGGCGACCCGCTCGAGACCGACCGATCTGGACGCCTTCACCAGTACGACGTCTCCTGCGCGCAGCTCGCTGCGCAGCAGGTCGATCGCCGCCTGTGCGTCGGACACGTGCACCGACTCCTCACCCCACGAACCCTCGTTGTATGCGCCCAGTTGGAGCCAGGACGCTTCCCTGCCCCCGACTGCCACGAGCTTGCTCACGTTGAGCCGGACGGCAAGGCGTCCGACCGCGTCGTGCTCGGCGAGACCCTCGTCCCCGAGCTCGGCCATCTGACCGAGCACCGCCCACGTACGGCGTCCCTTGCCCATGGCCGCGAGCGCGCGCAGAGCGGCTCGCATGGACTCGGGGTTCGCGTTGTAGGCGTCGTTGACGACCGTCACACCGTCCGGGCGCTCGGTGACCTCCATCCGCCAGCGGGACAGCGTGCCCGCCTCGGAGAGCGCGAGGGCGATCTCGTCCACGGACATGCCCAGCTCATGGGCGACGGCGGCCGCGGCAAGCGCGTTCGACACGTGGTGCTCACCGTACAGCCGCAAGGTCACGTCGCTGCACCCGGAGGGTGTGTGCAGCGTAAAAGCGGGCTGTCCGTTCTCTGTGAGCCGGACATTCTCGGCGCGTACGTCGGCGTCCTCGGCCTCTCCGAAGAGCAGCACGCGCGCCTTCGTACGGGACGCCATGGCGCGTACGAGCGGGTCGTCGGCGTTGAGGACTGCGGCGCCGTCCGCGGGCAGCGACTCGACCAGCTCACCCTTCGCTACCGCGATCTGCTCGCGTCCGCCGAACTCGCCGATGTGGGCGGTTCCGACGTTCAGGACGAGGCCGATGTGCGGCGGCGTGAGCTCGGTGAGGTAGCGAATATGGCCGATTCCGCGCGCCCCCATCTCCAGGACGAGGAAGCGCGTCTCGTCGGTGGCGCTCAGCGCGGTCAGCGGCAGGCCGATCTCGTTGTTGAGCGAGCCCGGGGTGAAGACCGTGGGCGCCTTCTGCCGCAGCACCTGCGCGAGCAGGTCCTTGGAGCTGGTCTTGCCGACGGAGCCCGTCAGCGCCACCAGTGTGGCGCCGAGCCGCCGCACGACGTGGCGCGCCAGGGCTCCGAGGGCCGCGGTCACGTCGTCCACGACGATGGCGGGCACGCCGACGGGCCGCGAGGCGAGGACGGCCGCGGCGCCTGCCGCGACGACGTCCGCCGCGTAGTCGTGGCCGTCGACGCGCTCGCCGACGAAGGCGACGAAGAGGCTGCCGGGCTCCACCTCACGGGAGTCCCGGACGACGGGTCCGGTGACCTGAACGGCTGGATCCGGTATGTCGTACGTCTGCCCGCCGACGACGCTGGCGATCTCGGCGAGGGAGAGGGCGATCACAACTTCATCCCTGGGTTTGCTGGATAGCTTCGCGAAGCACCTGGCGGTCGTCGAAGGGACGCACCACCCCGGCGATGTCCTGTCCCTGCTCGTGGCCCTTGCCCGCGACGAGGACGGTGTCGCCCGGCTGCGCGCGGACGACGGCGGCGCGGATGGCGGCGGCCCGGTCCTCGAAGACGGCCACGTCGCCGCGCTCGTGGGACGGGACGTCGGCGGCGCCGGCGAGCATCGTGGCGAGGATCGCGAGGGGGTCCTCGCCACGGGGGTTGTCGGAGGTCAGTACGGCGGTGTCGGCGAGGCGGGCCGCGGCCGCGCCCATCGGCATCCGCTTGGTCTTGTCGCGGTCGCCGCCGCAGCCGAGCACGATGTGCAGCTTGCCCTCGGTGACCTTGCGCAGCGCGCGCAGGACCGATTCGACGGCGTCCGTCTTGTGGGCGTAGTCGACGACGGCGAGGTAGGGCTGGCCCGCGTCGACGCGCTCCAGGCGGCCCGGTACGCCGGGCACCGCGCCGACGCCGTCGGCGGCCTGCTGCGGGTCGAGCCCGGCGACGGCCAGCGAGACGATCGCGGCGAGGGTGTTGGCGACGTTGAAGGGGCCCGCGAGCGGCGACTTGGCGTTGATCCGCTCGCCTCCGGGGCCGACCGCGACGAACGTCGAGTCGAGCGGTCCGACCTCGACGTCCTCGGCGCGCCAGTCGGCGTCGGGGTGGCCCTCGGCGGAGAAGGTGGTGACGGGCACCTCCGACTCGGTGATGAGCCGACGCCCGTACTCGTCGTCGAAGTTGACCACTCCGAGGCGCGAACGGTGCTTGGTGAACAGCTGCGCCTTGGCCTGGAAGTAGTCCTCCATGCCGGAGTGGAACTCCATGTGCTCCGGGCTGAGGTTGTTGAAGACGGCGACGTCGAAGACGCAGCCGTCCACCCGCCCGAGCACCAGCGCGTGGCTGGAGACCTCCATCGCGACCGCCTCGACGCCGCGCTCGCGCATCACCGCGAACAGCGCCTGGAGGTCGGTGGCTTCGGGCGTCGTCCGCTCCGACTTGATGCGCTCGTCGCCGATGCGCATCTCGACGGTGCCGATGAGTCCGGTGGAACGGACGCCCTTGAGACCGCCCTCGATGAGGTACGCGGTGGTGGTCTTGCCCGACGTGCCGGTGATGCCGATCTGCAGCAGGTCGCGGCCGGGGTGGCCGTAGACCGTCGCCGCCAGCTCGCCCATGCTGCCGCGCGGGTCGTCGACGACCAGGACCGGCAGCCCGGTCGCGGCCGCTCGCTCGGCGCCGGTCGGGTCGGTGAGCACCGCGGCGGCCCCGAGGTCGGCGGCCTGCGCGACGAAGTCGGCGCCGTGCATGCGGGCGCCGGGCAGCGCGGCGTAGATGTCGCCGGGGCGTACGGCGCGCGAGTCGTGCGTGATGCCCGTGATCTGCGCGCTGCCCGGGTCGGCGACGCCCAGCTGGCCTGCGAGCTCCGTCAGCGAGGTCGGGGAGACCTGGGCCGGCCGCGGCGGTCCCGGATATGTCACGGGAACGCCCTTCTGGGTGGTTTGGGACTGATCAGCGTGTGGCACGGCGGTGAGCGTACCGGGCGCACCCGCTCCAGAGCGAAGTGGGCGGTGCGGCGGGGTCTGGTTCCCGGGGTCCGGGGTGATCGTTGTCACGGGTGGTTCCTGGTCGGTTCTCAGGGCTTGAAGGTCACCGGAAGGCGGGCCGGGCCGCTTCCGGTGGGCGGGACTTGGAGCGTCTTGAGGGCGAACTCCATGACCTCCTTGTAGATGGGGCCGCAGATCTGGCCGCCGAAGTAGCTGCCCTTGGTGGCGTTCTGGATCGCGCAGTAGACCGTGACGCGCGGCTTGTCGGCGGGCGCGAAGCCGGCGAACGAGGAGGTGTAGCCCTTGTAGCGGCCGGTCGCCGGGTCGACCCGGTTGGCCGTACCGGTCTTGCCCGCGACGCGGTAGCCGGGGATGCGGGCCTTGGTGCCGGTGCCCTCTTCGTCGTCGACGACGGATTCGAGCATCTGCGAGACCGTCTTGGCGGTCTTCTCGCTCACCACGCGGGTCTTCTTGGGCTTCGGCGCGGGGGTGAAGCGGCCGTCGGGGCCCTTCGTGCCGCGTACGAGCGTGGGTTCGATGCGCACGCCGCCGTTGGCGATGGTCGAGTAGACCGAGGCGGCCTGCATGGCGTTGATGGAGACGCCCTGGCCGAACGGGATCGTGAACTGCTGCGAGGTGGACCACTTGGCGGCGGGCGCGAGGATGCCGGAGGTCTCGCCGGGGAAGTCGAGGCCGGTCTCCTTGCCGATGCCGAACTTGCGCAGATACGAGTAGAGGGCCTCGTTGGCCTCCTTCTGCGTCCTGCCGAGTTCGCCGGTGGCGAGGATCGTGCCGATGTTGGAGGACTTGGCGAGGACGCCGTTGAGCGTCAGATGCCAGGTCGGGTGGTCGATGTCGTCCTGGAAGAGGCGGTCGCCGCGGTGCAGCCGGTTGGGCACCGTCACATGGGTGCCGGGCGTGGCCGCGTTCTCCTCCAGGACGGCGGCCATCGACATGACCTTGGCGGTGGAGCCGGGCTCGAAGGCGTCCTGGAGGGCGGCGTTGCCGAGGGCGGCGCCGTCGGCCTGGGTGAGGTCGTTCGGGTCGAAGCCGGGGGCGTTGGCCATCGCAAGGACCTCGCCGGTCCGGGCGTCCTGCACTATCACGTAGCCGCGGTCCGCCTTGGACTTCCTGACCTGCTCGCTGATGGCGTTCTGCGCGGCCCACTGGATGTCGCGGTCGATGGTGAGCTCGACGTCGGAGCCGGGCACGGCGGGCGTCTCCGTGGAGCCCGCGGTCGGCACCTGGCGGCCGCCGGACTGGGCGTAGCGGATCTTGCCGTCCTCGCCGGCCAGCTTCTTGTCGAGCTGCGCCTCCAGGCCGCCCGCGCCCTTGCCGTCGGAGTTGACCCAGCCCAGTATCCCGGCGCCGAGATCGTCGTTCGGGTAGACCCGCTTGCTGCTCGGGTCGGCGAGGACGCCGGCCAGCACGTTCGGCGATGCCGGATCGGTGCCCGCCTTCTCGGCGAGCGCGCCGCGCAGGTCCTTGATCTGCTTCCACACCTGCGGGCTCTGTCGGCGGGCGAGCAGGACGTAACGCGTCTTGGGGGTCTTGAGCTTCTTGGTGAGCTCGGCGACGCCCTTGTCGAGGATCGGGGCCAGCAGGGCGGCCGCCTGCTCGGGCGCGTCCTTGGTCTTCATCTCCTCCGGCGTGAACAGCGTGGGGTCCGCCGTGATGTCGTACGCGTCCACGCTGGCGGCCAGTTCGACGCCGCCGCGGTCGGTGATGCGGCCGCGCTCGGCGGCCAGGGTGTGGGTGAAGTAGCGGTTCTTCTCGGCCTTGGCCGCGTACGCGCTCGCGTCGACGGCCTGCACCTGCAGCAGCCGTACGACGAAGGCCAGCATCACCAGGGTCAGGCCGAGGCTGACCATGCGCAGGCGGGGCCGGGGGCTGCCCAGGCGGATGGTGCGGGCCTTGCCCTTGGCCTTCGCGGCGGGACGGCGGGTGGCGGGGCGGCCGCCGCCCGCGGGCCGGCGGGGGGCGCCGGGCCGTGCGGGGCGGGAGGGCCTCGCGGGTCCTGGCACCCGGCGGCGCGGGGGTTCCCTGTCGGACACGTGCGTCACCTGCCGGAGGTCGTCGTGGGGCCGGGCTGCGTGGGTGCCTGGGCGGCGGGGGTGGGGGCGGACGGCGGCGGGGCGGCTGCCGTGACGTCCGGGGCCGGGGGCGGCACGGGTGGCGCGACCGGGATCGAGACGGACGCCGCGGGGGACGCGACCTCCTGCGGGCGCGGCGCGGGGTACCCCAGCGACGAGGGGCGGGCCGCGGCGCCCGGCACGCCGCGCACGGTCCCGTCGGGGTTCAGGAAGGCCGGGTCGCCGCCCGGGACCATGCCGAGCTCACCGGCGCGGCGCTGGAGGGCGTCGGGGGCGGCATAGCCGTCCACCTCGCGCTGGAGCTCCTGCTTCTCCTCGGTGAGGTCCTTGGTCTCCTTCTTCAGCTCGCTCAGCTGGAACGAGCCTTCGTTGAGGGAGGAGTTCAGGATGAGCAGCCCGATCAGGCCGCCGCCGAGGAGCAGGACGACGAGGAGGACGAAGGGGGTGCGCGCGGCCTGGCTCGGGCCCTGGGGCAGCAGCCGCGCGAGGCGGGCGGCCCTCCCCCGCAACTCGGGCTTCTTGCTCATGGAGCCTCCTCGCGGACTCTGATCAGCGGACTCTGATCAGCGGACTCTGATCAGCGGGTGCTGCTCAGCGGACGTCTTCTCGTACGCGCTGCGCGCCCCGCAGCCGGGCCGGGGCCGCCCTGCGGTTCTCGGCGACCTCTTCCTCTGTGGGGAGTTCGGCGCCGCGGGTCAGGAGCTTGAGCCTCGGCTGGTAGCGCTCGGGGACGACGGGCAGGCCGGGCGGCGCGGTGTTCGCGGCACCGGCCGCGAACACCTGCTTGACTAGGCGGTCCTCCAGCGAGTGGTACGAGAGGACGGCGATCCGGCCGCCGACGGCGAGCGCCTTCACGGCGGCCGGGATGGCCTGCTCCAGGACGCTCAGTTCGCCGTTGACCTCGATGCGCAGGGCCTGGAAGGTGCGCTTGGCGGGGTTGCCGCCGGTGCGCTTGGCGGCCTGCGGCAGCGAGTCACGGATGAGCTCGACGAGCCGCGCGCTGTTGCTGAACGGCTCCTTCTGGCGCTCGCGGACGACCGCGCCGACGATGCGCTTGGCCTGCTTCTCCTCGCCGTACTGGCGCAGGATACGCACCAGTTCGCCCGGTGCGTACGTGTTGAGGACCTCGGCCGCGCTGATGCCGGTCGTCTGGTCCATGCGCATGTCGAGGGGCGCGTCCTGGGCGTACGCGAATCCGCGGTCCGCCTCGTCGAGTTGCATGGAGGAGACGCCGAGGTCGAAGAGGACGCCCTGGACGCGCGGGATGCCGAGGCGGTCGAGCACGTCGGGGAGTTCGTCGTACACCGCGTGCACCAGGGTGGCCCGGTCGCCGAAGGGGGCGAGCCGCTCACCGGACAGGCGCAGCGCTTCCTTGTCGCGGTCCAGGGCGACGAGGCGGGCCGAGGGGAAGGTGGCGAGGAGGGCCTCGCTGTGGCCGCCGAGTCCGAGGGTGCAGTCGACGACGACGGCGCCCGGCTCGGCGAGCGCGGGGGCCAGCATGTCCAGGCACCGCTGAAGCATCACCGGGACGTGTCGGCTGTTGTCGCTCAAGGGGCCCTCTCAGGTCCGGCGCGGCGTGCGCACGCACCGCCGGGTCCCCACCCGCTCCGTGAAGGGGAATGGACTGCTGGCGCCGGGGAAGTGGCGTCAGCCGACCGGGAGCGGGAGGAGGCCGAGCCGTACGTACGCGCCGCGCACGTGGGGGGATTCAGGGAATCCCCGGGATGTGCGGTCCAGCAGGGAGCAGGTCACGTCTCCCGCTTCGCGTCACTTTAGTCCACCGTGTCTCCCGGTCAATCAACCGGCCTGCGCGTCGCGGACCGGCCCCGACAGGGGTGCGAATCCGGCGGGGTCACCCGTTCGGCCGCGCCTGCGCCACCCTGTGGGTTAGCTCACAACAAGACTCTTTGGCGTTCTTTGTCCCTCCCCACAGCGGGCCCCGACGATCAGTGCCCACTAACGTCATCTCTATGTCGACTTCCGCAGCCTCCCCGGACCGCATCCCCGCCGAGCCGACCGCCGACGACATAGCCGCCGGCACGGTCACCGACCGCCTGGTCGAAGCGAACCAGAAGTACGCCTCCGGGTTCACCGACCCGGGCATGGACGCCCGTCCCGTCCAGCGCGTCGCCATCGTCGCGTGCATGGACGCCCGTCTCGACCTGCACGAGGCCCTCGGCCTGGAACTGGGCGACTGCCACACCATCCGGAACGCGGGCGGCGTGGTGACCGACGACGTCATCCGCTCCCTGACCATCAGCCAGCGTGCGCTCGGCACCCGCAGCGTGGTCCTCATCCACCACACCGGCTGCGGCCTGGAGACCCTCACCGAGGAGTTCCGCCAGGACCTGGAGAACGAGGTCGGGCAGCGGCCGACGTGGGCGGTGGAGTCCTTCCGCGACGTGGACCAGGACGTACGGCAGTCGATGAAGCGGGTGCGGACCTCGCCGTTCCTGTCGCACACCGACGACATCCGGGGGTTCGTCTTCGACGTGAAGACGGGTCTGCTGCGGGAGATCGACGCCGCGTGACTGACAAAGCGGCGTAAAGCCCGACAAATCGGAGCCAGTTATCCACAGGCGAGTGACACGACCCGGTATGCCCAACAACAATGCGGGGGTGGCACCGCGCGAAACCATTCACGCGTGCTGCCGGTGAATTCGGGGTGTACCGGGTCGCGCGTTCGAATGGCGGCTTGGAAATGGGGTATCCCCTGCTCCTTGAGAGCGTGGGGGAAGGGCCGAGGAGGGCCGGGTGACGACCTATGACGATCGAGCGAGCCTCACAGATCTGACCACCACAGCGGAGCGTGTCCGCGGGTCGGTGGAGAGTGTGATCGAGGGCAAGCCAGAGGTCGTACGGCTTTCGCTGACCGTGCTCCTGGCGGAGGGGCACCTGCTCATCGAGGATGTACCGGGCGTGGGCAAGACCATGCTCGCCAAGGCGCTCGCGCGCTCCATCGACTGCTCCGTGCGCCGGATCCAGTTCACACCGGATCTGCTGCCGTCGGACATCACCGGTGTGTCCATCTTCGATCAGCAGCGCAGGGACTTCGAGTTCAAGCCGGGGGCGATCTTCGCGCAGATCGTGATCGGCGACGAGATCAACCGCGCGTCTCCGAAGACGCAGTCCGCGCTGCTCGAGTCGATGGAGGAGCGCCAGGTCACCATCGACGGGCAGACCTACGAACTGCCCAGCCCGTTCATGGTGGTGGCCACGCAGAACCCCGTCGAGATGGAGGGGACCTACCCGCTGCCCGAGGCACAGCGCGACCGCTTCATGGCGCGGGTCTCGATCGGCTATCCGGGCCCTGAGGCCGAGTTGCAGATGCTCGACATCCACGGCGGCGTCTCACCCCTCGACGACCTCCAGCCGGTGGCACACGCGCACGACATCGTGAAGCTCATCGACGCCGTGCGCACGGTCCACGTGGCCGACCCCGTGCGGCGGTACGCGGTGGACCTGGTCGGCGCGACCCGCAACCACCCGGACCTCAGACTCGGGGCGTCCCCGCGCGCGACGCTGCACCTGCTGCGGGCCGCCAAGGCCTCCGCCGCGCTCAGCGGCCGCGAGTTCGCCCTGCCCGACGACGTGCAGGCCCTGGCCGTCGCGGTCCTCGCCCACCGCCTGCTGCCCACGGCACAGGCCCAGTTGAACCGGCGTACGGCCGAAGCCGTCGTCCTGGAGATCCTGCAGCGCACCCCGGTGCCCGCCGCCACGCCCCCGGGCACCGGCGCCTTCTTCAACCAGCAGCCGCCCGGCGCCCGGAGGCTTTGATGGCGTCCGGGGGGACGCCGGCGGGCCCCGCCGATGACGAGAAGGGCGGGGTGCGCACGGCCCTCGCGGGCCTGACCACACGCGGACGTTCCTTCCTCGCGGCCGGCGTCGCCGCCGCCGTCTGCGCCTATGTCCTCGGCCAGAGCGACCTGCTGCGCGTCGGGCTGCTGCTCGCCGTGCTGCCGCTGGTGTGCGCCACCGTCCTGTTCCGCACCCGGTACCGCGTCGCGGGCAGCCGCAGGCTCTCCCCCGCGCGCGTGCCCGCCGGTTCGGAGGCCCGCGTCCACCTGCGGATGGACAACGTCTCGCGGCTGCCCACCGGGCTGCTGATGCTCCAGGACCGGGTGCCCTACGTGCTCGGCCCGCGGCCCCGCTTCGTACTCGACCGCGTCGAGGCGGGCGGGCGGCGCGAGGTGTCCTACCGCGTCCGCTCCGACCTGCGCGGCCGCTATCCGCTGGGGCCCTTGCAGCTGCGCCTGACGGACCCGTTCGGGATGTGCGAACTGACGCGCTCCTTCTCCACGTACGACACCCTGACGGTCATCCCGCGCGTGGAGGCGCTGCCTCCGGTGCGGCTCACCGGTGAGGCGAAGGGGTACGGCGACGGGCGCAACCGCTCGCTGGCGCTGGCCGGCGAGGACGACGTCATCCCGCGCGGGTACCGGTACGGCGACGACCTGCGCCGGGTGCACTGGCGCTCCACCGCGCGCTACGGAGAGCTGATGGTGCGCCGCGAGGAGCAGCCGCAGCGGGCCCGCTGCACGGTGCTCCTGGACACCCGGGGCGTAGGCTTCCGGGGCGCGGGGCCCGACTCGGCCTTCGAGTGGGCGGTGTCGGGCACGGCATCCGCCCTGGTGCACATGCTCGAACGGGGCTTCTCGGTGCGCCTGTTGACCGACACGGGCACCTCCGTGCCGGGCGAGGGCTCCGACGGCTTCGCGGGCGCCAGCCAGGAGTCGGCGGACGCGGCCGGGCTGATGATGGACACGCTCGCCGTGATCGACCACTCGGACGGCGCCGGGCTCTCCCGGGCCTACGACGTGCTGCGCGGCGGAAACGAGGGCCTCCTCCTCGCCTTCCTCGGAGACCTGGACGAGGAGCAGGCCGCGGTGGTCGCCAAGATGCGCCAGCGCAGCGGCTCCGCGGTCGCCTTCGTACTGGACAGCGCGGCCTGGGCGCAGGGGCAGGGGGCCCCGCCGTCCGGTGCCGGGGAGGCCCGCGTGCGGATGCTCCGCCAGGCGGGCTGGACGGCTCTAGCCGTACCGCCGGGGGCGGGCCTCGCGGACCTGTGGCGGCAGGCGGACCACGCCCGCACGAGCGCGGGCCCGGCGCCCGCCGCGGGCACGACGACCGGGGGTTGGGCATGAGCGGCCGGGGACGTACGACAGCGGGGGGACGGACATGAGCGGACGCGCGCGGCTCGCGGTGTGCGCCACCGCGGCCACGCTGATGGCGTCGGGCTCGCTGCTGCCGCTGGTCGATCCCGCCACGTGGTTCCTCCAGGCGGTGGTCCTGCTCGTGCTGCAGAGCGGGGTGGGTGCGCTGGCCCGGCGGGTGCCGCTGGCCAGGCCGCTCACCGTCGCGGTGCAGGCACTGTTCTCGCTGTTCCTGCTGACGCTGGCCTTCGCCCGCGAACAGGCCGTCGCGGGGATCGTGCCGGGGCCCGAGGTGTTCCAGCGGTTCGGGCTGCTCCTGGAGGCGGGCGGCAACGACGTCAGCAAGTACATGATCCCGGCGCCGCTCAGCGACGGCATCCGGTTGATGCTGGTCGGCGGCGTCCTGGTGATCGGCCTCGCGGTGGACGCGCTGGCGGTGACGTTCCGTACCGCGGCTCCCGCCGGGCTTCCGCTGCTCGCCCTCTACTCGGTCGCGGCGGGGCTCTCGGACGGCGGCGCCGGATGGCTGTGGTTCCTGCTGGCCGCCGCCGGCTATCTGCTGCTGCTCCTGGCGGAGGGCCGGGACCGGCTCTCGCAGTGGGGGCGGGTGTTCGGCGGCGCGGCGCGCGCGCCGGGCCGGGTCTCCGGAGGTCTGGAGAGCGAGAGCGGGGCGGTCGCCCCGGTCCGCACGGGGCGGCGCATCGGCGCCGTCGCGCTGGGCATCGCCCTGGTGGTGCCGCTCGCGCTGCCCGCCCTGGACGGTGGCCTCCTGGACGGCTCCGGCGGTCCGGGGGGCGGCGGCTCGGGCGGCGGCGGGACGATCTCGGCCGTGAACCCGCTGCTCGCGCTCCAGGACAGCCTGAACCAGCCGGAGGACCGCGAGGTCCTCTCGTACCGTACGAACGCCGAGACGACCGACGACCTGTATCTGCGGATCGTCTCGCTCGACCAGTTCGACGGCACGACGTGGAAGACCACCGTCCGGCGCATCCAGGACGTGCCGTCGCCGCTGCCGAACCCCCGGGGCCTGCGCCCCGACGTCCGCAGGACCGAGATCCAGACGAACCTCTCGGCCGCCGACAGCTACGCGCAGAACTGGCTGCCCATGCCCTTCCCCGCCAGCCAGGTGGAGGCCGGCGGCCGCTGGCGGTTCGAGCCGGTGGGCCGCGCTCTCGTCGGCGACCGGGGACAGACGACCCGGGGTGTGCAGTACCAGGTCAAGAGCCTGATCGTCGACCCCACGGCCGAGCAGCTGGCGGCCGCGCCGGCGCCTCCCGACAGCCTGAGGCGCGAGTTCACCGATGTGCCGGAATCGCTCCCGCCGCTGGTCGGGGAGCGGGCCCGGCAGGTCACCAAGGGCGCCGCGAACCAGTACGAGCAGGCGGTCAAGCTCCAGGACTACTTCGCCTCGGACGGCGGGTTCACGTACAACACCCAGGTGCGGGCGGGCAACGGCCCCTCCGCGATCGAGCGGTTCCTGAAGCAGAAGGAGGGCTTCTGCGTCCACTTCTCCTTCGCGATGGCCTCCATGGCGCGGACGCTGGGCATCCCCGCCCGGGTCGCGGTGGGCTTCACGCCGGGCACCGCGCAGGGCGACGGCTCGATGTCGGTCGGGCTGCGGGACGCGCACGCCTGGCCCGAGCTGTACTTCGAGGGCGTGGGCTGGACCCGTTTCGAGCCGACGCCGAGCCGCGGCACGGTGCCCGAGTACACCCGCTCGGACGTCCCGTCGGACGGCGCGAGCGACCCGGACACGCCGGAGCCCGCCGAGTCCTCCGAGCCGTCCACGGCGCCCTCCGCGTCGGACGCCTGCCCGCCCGACCAGCAGAAGCAGGGCGGCTGCGCGAGC
This sequence comes from Streptomyces sp. NPDC093510, assembly GCF_040683555.1. Classification (NCBI taxonomy): domain Bacteria; kingdom Bacillati; phylum Actinomycetota; class Actinomycetes; order Kitasatosporales; family Streptomycetaceae; genus Streptomyces; species Streptomyces sp. NPDC093510. The sequence goes on along the minus strand of NZ_JBFBEE010000004.1, from coordinate 66,134 downwards.
GCCGCTCCGCAGGTCGCGGCCGGTTCTGGCGGTGAAGGACCGCCCATCGCGATGATCGTGGGCATCGGCCTCGCGGCGCTGCTCGTCCTCGGGGCGCCGCTGCTGCCCTTGCTGTGGCGGACCCGTACGCGGGCGGCTCGGCTGGCGACCGGCGGCCCCGCCGACGCGGCGACGCGGACGCTGGCAGCCTGGCTCGAAGTGACCGATACGGCCTGGGACCACGGCATTGCGCCGGACGAGTCACAGACCCCCCGGAAGGCGGCGGCGCGGATCGTCCGCGTCGGACAGCTGACGGCGGGGCCGGCGGAGGCCGTCCACCGGGTGGCGGCCGCGGTGGAGCAGGTGCTCTATGCCCCGCGCCCCCAGCTCGCGACCGGACTGGCCGAGGATGTGCGGCGGGTGCGGGACGGACTGAACGCCTCGGTGGGCCGGACCACCCGGCTGCGGGTCACGCTCGCGCCGCGTTCGACCGCGCGGGTGGTCTGGGCGCTCTCGGACCGGTGGGCGGCGTTCGGCGCGCGCTGGCGGGAGCGGGGCGCGAAGCGGTGGGCGAGTGTCGCGCGGAAGCTGCCCCGCCGGGCCGGTCAGGAGGGCTGAGGCCTCGGGCCTCGGGCCTCGGGCCGGGGGGCGTGAGACCCCGGGAGGCTTGAGGCGGGGGCCGCGTACACATGTGTGAGGGGTGACCGCCCCATCCGGGCGGTCACCCCTCACACATGACTACGTCTGTTCGGCGACCGGGTCTGTTCGGTGACCGGCTACTGGCCGCCGCCCTGCTGTTCGTCGCGGCGGCGCTGCCACCGCTGCTCGATGCGGTCCATGACCGAGCGGCGCTGCCTCGCCTGCCGTGGGGCCGCGGCCCCACCCGGCGCGGCGGCTGTGCCCGAAGGTTGTTCGCCCGGCTTCGGCGCTTTGCGCCAACCGGTGACGGCGAGCACCGCGCAGCCCAGCATGACGAGGAACCCCACCACGCTGATCCAGATCTGCTGGGCGACCATTCCGGCCATGAGAAGGGCGATACCCACCAGGAAGCCCACGACCGCTTGGTAGACCCGCTTCCGGGTGTACGTGCGCAGCCCGCTTCCCTCAAGCGCTGTCGCGAACTTGGGATCTTCGGCGTACAGCGCTCGCTCCATCTGCTCGAGCATGCGCTGCTCGTGCTCCGAGAGCGGCACGGAGTCCTCCTCATCGTGCAGTCGCCGGGGCGACCGGGGGTCCCCTTCAGGATAGGCAGGGAATCGCCCCCGTGAAACCCGCCCCTCTGCGCCAACTTCGCCAAACCGGACCTTCACGCCGCTCCGGCTCGCTGAAGCGTGCATTCCCCAGCGGCCGAACCGTCATGCAGAACGGTGTCCCTCGATCATACGGCGCCCGTAGCCCGTTCGGGGGGCCTGTGGCGTACTCCATGTGCGGCTGCGGCCCTGATCAGCCGGTCGGCCACAGGAGCACCTCAGTTCCCGGACGCGTCCCGCGCCTCACCGAGCACGTGCAGCTGGGTGGCGACGGAGTGGAAAGCGGGCAGTTCCGCGGCGGCGGCCTCCAGCTTGAGGAGGGCCTCCAGGGCGCCCGGCTCGGTGTCCACGAGGACTCCGGGGACCAGGTCGGCGAAGACCCGGACGCCGTGCACCGCGTCGACGCGCACGCCCGCGGCCTCGACAAGACCGGTGAGCTGTTCGGCGGTGAAGCGCCGCGGCACGGGGTCGCCCGTGCCCCAGCGGCCCGCCGGGTCGGTGAGCGCGGCCTGCGCCTCCTTGAAGTGCCCGGCGAGGGCCCGCGCGAGCACGGCGCCGCCGAGGCCCGCGCCGAGCAGGCTGAGGATGCCGGAGGGGCGCAGCGCGTCCACGGCGAGACGCACGCCCTCTGCGGGGTCGTCCACGTACTCCAGGACGCCGTGGCACAGGACCGCGTCGAAGCCGCCGCGCTCGACGACGTCGAAGAGGCCGAGCACGTCGCCCTGGACGCCGCGCACCCGGTCGGCGACGCCGGCCTCGGCGGCCCGGCGCTCCAGCGCGAACAGGGCGTTCGGACTGGGGTCGACGACGGTGACGCGGTGGCCGAGACGGGCGACCGGCACCGCGAAGTTGCCGCTGCCGCCTCCGGTGTCGAGCACATCCAGTTCGGTGCGCGACTCCCGGCCGGTGACCTCGGCGCGGCGGTCGAGGGCGTCCTTCAGGACGTCCCAGACCACTGCTGTACGAAGTGAAGCGCGCGGGCGAGAGGGGTCGGAGCGCAGCGACGCCGGTTGCGGGTGGTGGTGGGAGACGGGCGGGCGCATCGGGTCCGACACGGCAGGTGACTCCTCGGCGCTTGGGATGCGAACGCCTCCACCTTATTGCCTGCGGGTCCGTGCCCCGGCCATGGCTCCCGGGGCACGGATGCGCCGGTCAGCCCGCGTCCGGCGGCTCCCGGCCCGCGTCCTGCGACTCCTGCCTCGGCTGGGGCAGCACGGGCTGGAGCACCAGCATCCGCTCGACGATGCGCAGGAACATCGCCACGTCGCGGAGCAGGTCGTCGGCGTCGCGGGCGGTGGCGGCGGCCGCTATGCCCGCCTCGGCGCGGGCCCTGCGGGCGGCGCCGGAGGCGAACAGGGCGCTCCACTCGGTCAGTTCGGGAGCTATCTCGGGGAGGACTTCCCAGGCGCTGCGGATGCGCTGCCTGCGGCGCGGTGTCGTCTCGGGGCGGCCGCGGGCGGCGAGGACGGCGGCGGCGGTGCGCAGGGCGGCGAGGTGGGCGGTGGCGTAGCGCTCGTGCGGGGCGTCCAGGTGGGTGGCCTCGTCGATTCCGGCGCGGGCCTGGGCGAGCAGTTCGAGAGCGGCGGGCGGGGCGGTCGCGCGGCGCAGGACGGGGTGGACATCGCTCGCCGGGCCGGTCAGTGAGGGAGCAGGACCGACGGCGCTGTGCCGGCGGGCGGCTGCTGCGGAAGTGCTGGCCATGACGAACCTCCTGTCGTCGTGTGACGGCGCAGTGGCCGTATGTGCCCATCGTGGGGTACGCCACTGACAATCGGCTCTGACCTGGGGCTTTGCCTCGATCGAGGGTTCGGGCTTATTTTTGAACTGACCAGTCAGTTCAAAAGCCGTTTTCGATGGAGGGGCAGGGGGGACTGTGGACGGTCCGACCGACGACGTGCGCGGAGTCGCCGTCACCGCCGAGGACTTCGGGCTCAAGGGGCCGCGCGGCTGGGCGTTCCGCGGCATCCGGTTCGAGGCCGGGCCCGGCTCACTGATTGCGCTGGAGGGCCCGTCGGGTACGGGCCGCACCTGTCTTCTGCTCGCGCTCACGGGACGTATGCGTGCCACCGAGGGCCACGCGTCGGTGGGCCGCTTCCTGCTGCCCAAGCAGCTGGCCCCGGTGCGCCGGATCAGCGGGCTCGGCCCCGTGCCGGGCGTCACCGACCTCGACCCGGCCCTGACCGTCGCCGAGCACCTGCACGAACGGGCGCTCCTGGAGCGGCGGTTCGGCGGGTCGCTGCGCTCTCTGCTGCGGCCGCGCGACGAGCGGAGGAACGAGATGCGGATGCGCGTCGACACCGCGCTTGCCGCCGCCGGGCTCGACACGGAGACGCTACCGAAGGGGCGGCGGACCTCCGTACGCGATCTGGAGCGGCTCGAGGTCCTGCGGCTCTCCGTGGCCCTGGCCCTGATCGGCCGGCCGCGGGTGCTCGGCGTCGACGACACCGACCTGAAGCTTTCTGACGCCGAACGGGCCGAGGCCTGGGGGATGTTGAAGTCCCTCACGGAGCGCGGGACGACCGTCGTGGCGGTGTGCAGCGAGGCTCCGGAGGGCGCGGTCGTGGTCCGCACCCACACCACCCGCCCCACCGACGCCACCCTCCTCAACGACGACGACAAGGAGACGGCGGATGCGCTCGCCGAAGCTGGCCGCGCTTGAGCTCAGGCGCTTCGGCAGGGGGAAGCTGCCGCGCGCCGCGCTCGTGGCGCTCCTGCTCCTCCCCCTGTTGTACGGCGCCCTGTACTTGTGGTCGTTCTGGGACCCGTACGGCCATCTCGACCGCATCCCCGTGGCGCTCGTCAACGAGGACAAGGGGGCGACCGCGCAGGGCAAGAAGCTCGCGGCGGGCGACAACATCGTGAAGGGGTTGCGCGACAGCAAGACCTTCGAATGGCATGAGGTGAGTGACGCCGAGGCGCGCGAGGGCGTCGAGGACGGGACCTACTACCTGTCGCTGACCATGCCCACGGACTTCAGCAAGCGCATCGCGTCGAGTTCGGGGGACTCTCCGGAGACAGGCGCCCTGCGGGTGCGTACGAACGACGCCAACAACTACATCGTCGGGCAGATCTCACGGACCGTCTTCTCCGAGGTGCGGTCCGCCGCGTCCACGAAGGCGTCACGCTCCTTCCTCGACAAGATCTTCATCTCGTTCTCCGACATCCACGGGAAGACGCAGCAGGCCGCCGAGGGCGCCGACAAGCTGGACACCGGCATCGGGAAGGCGAAGAAGGGCTCCAAGGACCTCGCGAACGGTCTCGGGGACGCCAAGAAGGGCAGCGGCGACCTCGCTGGGGGCGTCAAGAAGCTCCACACGGGCGCGGGCAAGCTCGAAACCGGTGCGAAGAAGGTCGCGGACGGCACGCAGCGACTGGCCGACAAGGTCAACGGTACGGCGGACAAGGTGCGGCCCTTCCTTAAGGACAACGGCAAGTCCATCGGCCACACGGCTCAGCTCGTCGCCGACTCCTCCAAGGCGATGCGCCACAACCTGGACACCTGGGTGAAGCTGGCGCCCGGCGCGGCCGAGGGCGCCGAGGACGCCTCCCGGATCATGGACGACCTCTACACGAAGCAGTGCGTGAAGGCCCCCGTCCCCGACCCCGGCTGCCCGGAGATCAAGAAGGCCAAGAAGGCCACGGAGAACGTGTCGGCCATCGCGGACGACATGAACACCCTGATCAAGGACCAGAACAGCGACGTCAAGAAGCTCGACAAGCACCTGGCCACGCTCCAGAAGAAGTCCCAGGCGCTCGCCGACCGCGCCCCGCACCTCGACGAGGAGCTGAACACCGCGGTCACCCGGATCAACGACCTGAACAAGGGCGCGGGTCAGGTGGCCAAGGGCGCCAAGAAGATCCACACGGGCCTCGGGGCCGCCAGGACCGGCGCCGACGACCTCGACACGGGCATCGGCAAGCTGGAGACCGGCGCGGGCGACCTCAAGGGCGGCCTGTTCAAGCTGGCCGACGGTTCCGCGAAGCTGTCCGACGGGCTGCACGACGGCGTCAAGAAGATCCCCGACTACGACAAGAAGGACCGCGACGAGCGCACCGGAGTCATGTCCGACCCCGTGCAGCTCGCCTCCCAGTCGATGCACAAGGCGCCCAACTACGGCACGGGCTTCGCGCCGTACTTCATCCCGCTCTCCCTGTGGGTCGGCGCGATGGTGGCGTACATGCTGATCCAGCCGCTCAACCGGCGCGCGCTCGCCGCGGGTGCCCCCGCGTGGCGCATCGCGGTCGCGGGCTGGCTCCCGGTGGCCGCCCTGGGCGTGCTCCAGACCGCGGCCCTGCTCTCGGTCCTGCACTGGGGGATCGGCCTCCAGATGGCCAGGGCGGCCGGGACCGTGGGCTTCCTCTGCCTGGTGACGGCGTGCTTCGCGGCGATCGTGCAGTGGCTCAACGCGCGCTTCGGGGCGGCGGGGCGGATACTCGTCCTCGCCGCGCTGATGCTGCAGCTGACGTCGGCGGGCGGCACGTACCCCGTACAGACCAGCCCCGGCTTCTTCAGCGCGATCCACCCCTTCCTGCCGATGAGCTACGTCGTCGAGGCTCTCCGGAGACTCATCACAGGCGGCGGACTCGGCCCTGTCTGGCAGGGCTGCGCGGTCCTGACGGCCTTCACCGCGGGCGCCCTCGCACTCACCGCGCTCTCCGCACGCCGCAAGCAGGTGTGGACCCTGGACCGGCTGCACCCGGAGCTGACCCTGTGAGTGTGAGAATCAGGCCCATGGACAGCAGTGCAGGCAGCACCCGCCGCGAGGCCACCAGGCAGAAGCTCTACGAGGCGGCCGTCACCCTCATCGCGGAGCAGGGCTTCTCGGCCACGACGGTGGACGAGATCGCCGAACGGGCCGGGGTCGCGAAGGGCACCGTCTACTACAACTTCGCGAGCAAATCGGTCCTCTTCGAAGAGCTGCTGCGGCACGGCGTCGGCCTGCTCACCGCCTCCCTGAAGGAGGCGGCCGACGCGGCGGACACCGGGGGCGGCAGCAAGGTCGACGCCCTCGACGCGATGATCCGCGCGGGCCTGGTCTTCATCAACCGCTACCCGGCCTTCACCCAGCTGTACGTCGCCGAGCTGTGGCGGACCAACCGGGCCTGGCAGTCCACGCTGCTCGTGGTCAGGCAGCAGGCCGTGGCGGTGGTCGAGGACGTGCTGCGGGCGGGTGTGGACAACGGCGAGCTCAGCGAGGAGATCGACATCCCGCTGACGGCCGCCGCGCTCGTCGGCATGGTGCTGGTGGCCGCGCTGGACTGGCAGGCGTTCCAGCCGGAGCGCTCGCTGGACGACGTGCACGCCGCGCTGTCGCGGCTGCTTCAGGGCAGGGTCAGCGGCACGCGCGCGTAGGGACACGAAAACTCCGCACAACGGCGCCGGTCCGGTGCCCCCGTACACCGGGCGGCACCGGACCGGCGCTTTCTTCGTGTCCCCCCGTAACCCCCGTACGACCCCCGTTAGGTCGTCCCCCCGAGTCACCCCCGTACCTCGCTCCCGCCGTGCCGGCGGGAGGAGCGGCCAAGGGCGCGGCACCGTTCCGCCGCCCCGTGTCGGCGGTACCGGCGCTGCGCCCTTCTCCGTGCCCCACACTCTTCCGTCTTTGCAGGTGGGGCCCCATCCGCGCGCGTACTCATCTCACCCACTAGGTACGGATACTCAGACGCACGCGCTCATCCCCGGGCCGCTTCGTCCCCGACTGGTTACGATCACGTCCGTGTCCGTACTCCCCCTGGTGTTCACCAGCGGCTGGGCGAGCGGGATCAACGCGTACGCCGTTGTCCTGTTGCTCGGCATCTTCGGCGCGACGGGTGTCAGTGACGAGGTTCCCGAGGCGCTCCAGCGGCCCGATGTGCTGATCGCGACGGGTGTGCTCTTCGTGTGCGAGGCCGTCGCCGACAAGATCCCGTACGTCGACTCCGTCTGGGACACCGTGCACACCGTGATCCGGCCGGTGTCCGGCGCCGTGGTGGGCGCGCTCCTCGCGGGCCAGAGCGGGTCTCTGCCGGATCTGGCCGCGGGCGCCGTGGGCGGCTCGACGGCGCTGGCCAGCCATGCGGTGAAGGCCGGCACGCGGATGGCGATCAACACCTCGCCCGAACCGTTCAGCAACGTCGTGATGAGCACGGCCGAGGACCTCGGCGTCGGCGGCCTCATCAGCTTCGCGATGTTCTACCCGGAGGCCGCCGCGATCATCGCGGCCGTGCTTCTGCTCCTCGGCCTGTTCCTGCTGTTCTTCCTCGTCTCGCGGATCCGGCGGTTCCTGCGGCGCAGGGCGCAGCGGCGCGAGGAGAAGCGGCTCGCGGGGCGGACAGGACCACCGCCGCCCTGACTGTCGGTGGCGGCCGATAAAGTCCCTGGCATGGCACGGATTGTGGTGATCGGCGCAGGTCTCGGCGCGATGACGGCGGCCGCGCGGCTGGCCGTCGCGGGCCACCGGGTGGTGGTGTACGAACGCGGGGAAACGTACGGCGGCGCGCTCGGGCGCGTCGAGCGGGACGGTTTCGCCTTCGACACCGGGCCGGGTCTCCTCCTGCTCCCCGCGGTCTACCGCGACCTGTTCGTCAAGACGGGCAAGGAGCCCCTGGAGAAGTGCGTCGAGCTGTCCCAGGTGGAGCCCGCCGTGCGCCACGTCTTCGCGGACGGCACCGCGGCCGACCTGCCGAACGCCTCGCGGGCGGGCGTGGGCGAGGCCCTGGACACGGCCCTCGGGGACGGTGCGGGCGCGCGCTGGTCGGCGTTCATGAACCGCGCGAGGGAGGCCTGGGACCGCACCCGTCGCCCCCTCCTGGAAGAGCCCCTGTGGCCGAACTGGGAGGTGCTGGCCGGCCGCGAGCCGTACCCCTCGGTGCCGTTCAAGCGCCTGCTGCGGCGCGAGCGCCGCGCGGTGACGCTCGGCGAGGTCGGCGAGCTGGAGCTGGGCGGCGACCCGCGGCTGGTCGCCCTCCTGGAACAGTTCGCGCTCGTGCACGGTCTGGATCCCCGCACGACCCCGGCGAGCGCGGCCGTCCTGCCCTATCTGGAGCAGACGTTCGGCACCTGGTCGGCGCGGGGTGGCATGCGCGCCCTGGCCCGCGCGGTGTACGAGCGGTGCGTGGCCCGGCGGGTCGAGTTCGTGTTCGGCGCGGCGGTGACGCGGATCGTCGAGAAGGACGGCCGGGCGGCGGGCGTGGAGCTCGCGGACGGCACCGTCGCGGACGCGGACTTCGTGGTCGCCGGTGTCGCGCCCACGGTCCTGGACGGCATGCTGCCCGGCACGGACGTGCGAGCGGAGGGTGACGTTCCGGCGCGCTCCGGCATGCCCAGCCGGCTGACGGTGTTCCTCGCGCTGTCGGGCGCGCGCTGCGCGGGCACCCCGCTCCGGACGGTGCTGCACTCGGCGGACCGCCGGGACGAGCTCGACCGCCTCTTCGGCGACCGGCCCGGACTCCCCGCCTCCCCCACCCTCGCGGTGCTCCGTCCCGACGACCCGGAGCTGGTTCCGGACGGCGCGCACGAGGCGGTGACGCTCACGGTGACGGTGCCCGCGCACCTGGAGATCACCGAGGCGGACGTGGAGCGGGTGATCTCCCGTGCCGAGGCCGTGGTCCCTGACCTCAGGAGCCGTCTCCTGTGGCACGAGGTCCGCACCCCGGCCGACGTCGCGGAGGCCACCGGTGCCGACGGCGGCGCGGTCCCTGCCCCGGCGCTCGCCGCGGCCGGGGGGAGCCTCCTGCACCCGTCCAACAGCACGGGCCTGCCGGGGCTCTTCGCGGTCGGCGGCTGGGCGCACCCGGGCGGTGGACTGCCGCACGCGGGAATGTCCGGCACGCTGGTCGCGGGGCTGATCGTCGAGGGCCCGGAGTTCCGCGGCTCCCGGTGACACGGGCGGTGACACGGGTGGTGAGACGGGCGGGCCGCGCGAAGGGTCAGTACCGGTACTGCTGCTCGTCGTACCCCGACCCGTCGTGCCCCTGGTACGGGTACGGCTGTTCGGGCGGGAGCTCGCCGCCGTGCGGCTCGTCGGTGGTGCGCTGGTGCGGCACCCAGACGCCGCCGGGCGGGGTGTCGTTGTACGTTCCGCCGAGCCCGCCGCTGTAGGTGTCGCCGCCGTACGGGGCGTACTGCTGCTGGTCGCCGTAGGTGTCGTAGCTCTGCCGCGCGCCGTAGGTCTGCGTGCCGATGTACGGGTCGGAGTACGCGGCGTACTGCTGTCGGCCCGTCTCGTCGTACCCGTCGTACGTGTAGTTCTGCTGGTCGTAGCCGGTGTAGGCGGCCGCGTCGTAGGCGTAGCCGTCGCTCTGGTGGGCGCCTGGCTGGTCGCCGGTGGTCGGCGGGGCGTAGGGAGCGTCGTCGTACACGCCGTACTGCCCGGTGTCGTCGGGCATCGGCTCCGGTTCGTAGATCCCGCCCGCGGGGATGTCCGGGCCGTGCGCGGGCGGCGGCGGGACCTGCTCGTACTCCAGGTCGGACACCTGGAGCGTCGGTTCCCGCGTGGCGGCCGCGGCGGCCTGCGCCGGCCTCTTGCGGCGCTTGCTCAGGCCCGGCCGGCCGCCGAGCGCCCAGCCGGTGGAGAAGCCCCGGCGGAACGACAGCGTCACGTACGTCTGGCCCGTGGCGAACGCGATGGCGCCGATCCCGATGATCCACACCGAGGGGATCAGCACGCCGACCACGACGCCGAGGAAGCCCACGAAGGCCAGCAGACGCCAGCGCAGCCTGGCCTTGTACTGCAGCAGCACCTCGCCGAGCAGCCACAGCGCGACGCATCCGAACGCGATGTAGAGGACCGTCCAGCCCATGTACGCCCCTCTCCCCTGCGGTCGCCGCCCCTCGGGTGCGGGTACGACCGTTCAGGCCTGGTGGTGCAGGCCCAGATTCTCGTAGATCTCCAGCGTCGCCGTGGAGTTGTTCAGCGTGATGAAGTGCAGCCCCGGCACGCCTTCGGCCAGCAACCGCGCGCAGAACTCCGTCGCGAACTCGATGCCAATGGAGCGTACAGCGGCGGGATCGTCTTTGGCCGAGAGGATCCGCTCTTTCAGCTCGGCCGGGAACACGGCGTTGCTGAGCTGGGGCAGCCGGTCGAGCTGGCGGACGTTGGTGACCGGCATCATCTCAGGGATGATCGGGGTGTCGCACCCGGCCGCCTCCACGCGGTCGCGCAGCCGCAGGTACTCCTCGGGGTCGAAGAACATCTGCGTGATCGCGTAGTCCGCGCCGGCCCGGCACTTGTCGATGAAGTGCCGGGTGTCGGACTCCCAGTCGGGCGAGCGCGGATGCATCGCGGGGAAGGCGGCGACGCCCACGCAGAAATCGCCGGACTCCTTGATGAGCTCGACCAGCTCGGAGGCGTAGGTGAGGCCCTCCGGGTGGGCGATCCAGTCGCCGAGCGGGTCGCCGGGCGGGTCGCCGCGGACCGCGAGCATGTTCCTGATGCCCGCGTCCGCGTACTGCCCGATGATGTTGCGCAGCTCGGCCACGGAGTGGTCGACGGCGGTCAGGTGCGCGACGGGCGTCAGGGTCGTGTCGGCGACGATCTGCTGGGTCTCCCTGACCGTGCCGGTGCGCGTCGAGCCGCCCGCGCCGTAGGTCACGGAGACGAAGTCCGGGGCGACCGCCTCGACCCGGCGCAGCGCGTTCCAGAGGTTCCGCTCCCCCTTCGGGGTTTTCGGGGCGGAGAACTCGAACGAGAACGTCGTCTTACCGGTCGCGAGCATGTCGCGTACCGTGCGCGCACGGTCAGTCCTGGTCGAAGCTGTGCCTAGGGCCATACGGGAAGGTTAGCCAGGGCTCAGCGGTCGCCCAACCGGACCCGGGAGATATGGCCGGTTTGCCGGTTTGTTGTCCACGGATCGGACACTCCCGGGCTGTTGCTCACACAGACGTATGCAGCCGCTTCGCGAAGTCCGCGGCGGCGGCCCCGGGGTCGTCGGCCTCGGTGATCGCCCGCACGACGACGACGCGCCGCGCACCCGCTTCGAGCACCTCGTCCAGGTTGCCCGCGTCGATGCCGCCGATGGCGAACCAGGGCCGGTCCGTGCCGAGCGAGGCCGTGTACCGGACCAGGTCGAGGCCCGGGGCGTGGCGGCCCGGCTTGGTGGGCGTGGGCCAGCACGGGCCGGTGCAGAAGTAGTCCACGCCGTCCTGGACGGCGGCCGCGGCGGCCTCCGCCTCGGCGTGCGTGGAGCGGCCGATCAGCACGTCGTCGCTGCCGCCGAGGATGGCGCGGGCCGCGGGGACGGGCAGGTCGCCCTGGCCGAGATGCAGCACATCGGCGCCGATGGCGTGCGCGACGTCCGCGCGGTCGTTCACCGCGAGGAGCTTGTCGTGCCGCCGTGCGGCGTCCGCGAAGACCTGGAGGTGCTCCAGCTCCTCGCCGGCCTCCATGCCCTTGTCGCGCAGCTGCACGATGTCGACGCCGCCCGCGAGGACGGCGTCGAGGAACTCGGGGAGATCCCCCTGGCGCTTGCGGGCGTCCGTGCACAGATAGAGCCGGGCGTCGGCGAGCCGGTCGCGGTGGTCGGCGGCCATGGAGAAGTCCCCCCGTTGTCGCGTTTTCGAGTTTTCGCGTTTTCGAGTTTTTCGCGTTTTCGATGGTGCGGTCAGGTCAAACAGCCAGCGCCTGGGCGCGGCGCTTCACCTCCGTGCCGCGATTCTCGCTCAGTGCCTGCGCGGGCGTACCGGGCAGGGTCGGGTCGGGGGTGAAGAGCCACTCGAGCATCTCTTCGTCGGAGAAGCCGTCGTCCCTCAGGAGCGTCAAGGTGCCGACCAGGCCCTTGACGACCTTGTCGCCGTCGATGAAGGCGGCGGGCACCTGGAGCGCCCGGTTCTCCCCACGGCGTACGGCGATCAGCTGGCCCTCCTTGACCAGCTGGCGCACACGGGTCACCTCGACATCGAGCATTTCCGCGATGTCGGGGAGGTGCAGCCAGTCGGGGACGAGAGCATCAGTCTTTGCGTCAATCTCGGTCACATGGTCAAGCGTATCCCTGGCCGGTGACACGCACCGGACGGCGCCCGTCCGGCTACAGCGCCGCCTTCTTCAGCGGGACCGACGGGTCCGCCGTCAGGCCCGCGTCCAGCCGGGTGCCCGACTCGATCAGCCTGCGGCCCTGGGCCAGGTCCCTGGGGCGGCCCACCGCGAGGACCGCGACGAGGGCGCCGTCCCGCAGCCAGCACACCGACCAGGCCACGCCCGTCGGGTCGCCGCGCCACACCAGCTCGTCCGCGGAGGCGTGGTGGCCCGCGTACTGCACGAAGCGGCCGAACTGCTCCGACCAGAAGTACGGCACCGGGTCGTACGCCGCCGGTGTCTCGCCGATGATGTTCGCCGCCACCGTGCGCGGGCCCTGCAGCGCGTTGTCCCAGTGGTGCACGAGAAGACGCTCGCCGTACCTTCCCGAAGGGAAGGAGGAGCAGTCGCCGACCGCGTACACGTCGGGGGCGGAGGCCCGCAGGCCGTCGTCGGTCACGACCTCCCGGTGGATTCCCAGCTCGATGTCGGAGCCGGCGAGCCAGGCCGTCGCGGGCCGCGCCCCGATGCCGACGACGACGGCGCCCGCGGGCAGCCGGGTCCCGTCGGACAGGACGACCTCGCCCGGTTCGACGCGCTCCACGCGCGCGTGGGTGCGCAGGACCGCCCCGGAGTCCGCGTACCAGCCCGTCATGGGGACCGCGACCTCTTCGGGCAGCGCCCCGGCGAGCGGCCGTGCGGCGGCCTCGACCACGGTGACGGAACAGCCCGCCTCGCGCGCGGCGGTCGCGAACTCCGCGCCGATCCAGCCCGCGCCGACGACCACGACGTCCTGCTGCCGGGCGAGGACCGGGCGCAGCCGCTCGGCGTCGTCCAGGGTGCGCAGGAGGTGCACGCCGGGGACGCCCTCGGTGCCGGGCAGCCGGATCGGTTCGGCGCCGGTCGCGACGACCAGGACGTCGTACGCGAGGGAGCCCTCGGCGGTGTCCAGCGCGTGGTCGGCGGGGCGCACGCCGGTGACCTCGCGGCCCAGGACCAGCTCGATGCCGAGCGCCTCGAAGTCGATGTCGAAGGCGGAGCCCTCCGCCTTGCCGAGCAGCACCGCCTTGGACAGCGGAGGCCTGTCGTACGGCTGGTGCGGCTCCGCCCCGACGAGGGTGACCGTTCCGGTGAACCCTTGTTCGCGCAGGGCCACCGCGGTCTGCACCCCGGCCATTCCGGCGCCGACGATGACGACGCGCCGCTCCGCCTGCCGCTGTTTCCCGCTCTGCCTCTGCTGGTCGCTCACCCGATCACTGTAGGACGGCCGCGGGGAGCGGCTTCAGGTGCGGGCGGGGAGATCTCTGACACACCGTCACTGCCCGCACCCGGACAGCTCCCCTACTGCCACGCGGAGCGACGGGCTAGGCTGACGGTGCAGAGCACTCGCGGGAGCCCGGACGCACCGGGCTGAGAGGGAGGCTGGGACGGCCTCCGACCGTACGAACCTGATCCGGGTCATGCCGGCGAAGGGAGGGGCTGGACGCCCATGCATCCACGTACGACAGCACCATCCGCCGCCTCTGACGTCCTCGTCGTGGGAGGCGGCGTCATCGGCCTGGTCACGGCCTGGCGGGCCGCCCAGCGCGGGCTCTCCGTCGCGCTCGTCGACCCCGAGCCGGGCGGCGGCGCCGCGCAGGTCGCGGCGGGCATGCTGGCCGCCGTCACCGAACTGCACTACGGCGAGCAGACGCTGCTCGGCCTCAACGTCGAATCCGCCCGCCGCTATCCCGCCTTCGCCGCCGAGCTGACCGAGGCGAGCGGGCAGGACCTCGGCTATCGCGCGTGCGGCACGCTCGCCGTCGCGCTCGACTCCGACGACCGCGCCCACCTGCGCGAACTCCACGCGCTGCAACGCCGTTCGGGGCTCGAATCGGAGTGGCTGAGCGGCCGCGAGTGCCGCCGCCTGGAGCCGATGCTCGCTCCGGGGGTACGCGGCGGGCTGCGGGTCGACGGCGACCACCAGGTCGACCCGCGCCGGCTCGCGGCGGCACTCGTGGTGGCCTGCGAGCGGGCCGGTGTGGCCGTCCACCGCGGCTGGGCGGAGCGCCTCTCGGTCGCGGACGACCGGGCGCGCGGCGTCGTCCTCGCCGACGGCACCGAGCTGAGCGCGGACCTGACTGTGCTGGCGGCGGGCAGTCTCAGCGGGCGTCTCGGAGGCGTCCCGGACGACGTCGTGCCGCCCGTGCGGCCCGTCAAGGGCCAGGTGCTGCGGCTGACGGTGCCGAAGGCGTACGCGCCGTTCCTGAGCCGCACCGTGCGGGCCGTGGTGCGCGGCAGCCACCTCTACCTCGTACCGCGCGAGAACGGCGAGCTCGTCGTCGGCGCGACCAGCGAGGAGCTCGGCTGGGACACGACGGTGACCGCGGGCGGCGTGTACGAACTGCTGCGGGACGCGCACGAACTCGTCCCCGGCATCACGGAGCTGCCGCTGACCGAGACCTGCGCCGGCCTGCGCCCCGGCTCGCCGGACAACGCGCCGCTGCTCGGCCCGACGCGCCTCGCCGGGCTCCACCTGGCCACCGGGCACCACCGCAACGGCGTCCTGCTGACGCCTCTCACAGGTGACGTCATGGCGCACGCCCTGACCACCGGTGAACTGCCGGACGAGGCGCTCCCGTTCACCCCGCTCCGCTTCGCCGAGCCCTCCCCCGTACCCCCTCCCGCCACGCCGCACTTCACGGAGCAGCACGCATGAGCACGCCCTTCGCCGTTTCCGTCAACGGGGAGGCACGCGACGTGGCCTCGGGCACCACGCTCGAAGCCGTCGTGGCCACCCTCTCCTCGGCGCACTCCGGTGTCGCCGCCGCCGTCAACGAAACCGTCGTCCCGCGCGCGCAGTGGCCCGCCACGACGCTCGCCGAGGGCGACCGCGTCGAAATACTCACCGCCGTCCAGGGAGGCTGAACCACCATGGCAGACGACCCCTTCGTCATCGGCGGGCTCACCCTCTCCTCGCGCCTGATCATGGGCACGGGAGGGGCGCCCAGCCTCGACGTCCTGGAGCGGTCCCTCGTCGCGTCCGGCACGGAGCTGACCACCGTCGCGATGCGCCGCCTCGACCCGGGCGTGCAGGGCTCCGTGCTCTCCGTCCTGGACCGGCTCGGCATCCGTGTCCTGCCCAACACGGCGGGCTGCTTCACGGCGGGCGAGGCCGTCCTGACCGCCCGGCTCGCGCGGGAGGCGCTCGGCACGGACCTGGTGAAGCTGGAGGTGATCGCCGACGAGCGCACCCTGCTGCCCGATCCGGTCGAGCTCCTGGACGCCGCCGAGACCTTGGTGGACGACGGTTTCACCGTCCTGCCGTACACGAACGACGACCCGGTGCTCGCGCGGAAGCTGGAGGACGTGGGCTGCGCGGCGATCATGCCGCTCGGCTCGCCCATCGGCTCCGGGCTCGGCATCCGCAATCCGCACAACTTCCAGCTGATCGTGGAGCACGCGCGCGTGCCGGTGATCCTCGACGCGGGCGCGGGCACGGCGTCCGACGCGGTGATCGCGATGGAGCTGGGGTGCGCGGGTGTGATGCTCGCCTCCGCGGTGACGCGGGCGCAGGAGCCGGTCCTGATGGCCGAGGCCATGCGGCACGGCGTCGAGGCCGGGCGGCTCGCGCGCCGGGCCGGGCGTATCCCGCGGCGGCACTTCGCCGAGGCGTCCTCTCCTGCGGAGGGTATGGCGCGGCTCGATCCGGAGCGGCCCGCGTTCTGACACCCTCGCCGTGCCAGGGAGGGTCTGTTCGTTCGCGGCTGCCCGCCAGTGGGGGCTTGTCGCGCGGTTCCCCGCGCCCCTGACGGGGCGCCCCGGCCCGTCGCCTGTCACAGCTCGGCTGCAGTCCGGCCGCGGGGAGGACCGGCCGGGACGAGGTGTCGGTGGCGGCTCGTAGACTCCCCTGCGTGGACACGACCCTTCAGGACCCGCTCGTCGGGCAGCTGCTCGACAGCCGTTACCGCATCGACGGGCGCGTCGCGGTCGGCGGGATGGCCACGGTCTACCGGGCCGTGGACACCCGCCTCGACCGCGTGCTCGCGCTCAAGGTGATGCACCCGACGCTGGCGGCCGACGCCTCCTTCGTGGACCGTTTCATCCGCGAGGCCAAATCGGTGGCCCGCCTCTCCCATCCGAACGTGGTCGGTGTCTTCGACCAGGGCACGGACGGGTCGTACGTCTACCTCGCGATGGAGTACGTCGCGGGCTGCACCCTGCGCGACGTCCTGCGCGAGCGCGGCGCCCTCCAGCCGCGGGCCGCGCTCGACATCCTGGAGCCGGTCCTCGCCGCGCTCGGCGCCGCGCACCGCGCCGGCTTCGTGCACCGCGACATGAAGCCCGAGAACGTCCTCATAGGGGACGACGGCCGGGTAAAGGTCGCCGACTTCGGGCTCGTCCGCGCGGTGGACACCGTCACGAACACGACGGGCACCGTCCTCGGCACCGTCTCCTACCTCGCCCCCGAGCAGATCGAGCACGGCACGGCGGACACCCGCGTGGACGTGTACGCGTGCGGGGTCGTGCTCTACGAAATGCTGACCGGCGCCAAGCCGCACTCCGGGGACTCCCCCGCCCAGGTCCTCTACCAGCACCTCAACGAAGACGTGCCGCCCCCGTCGGCGGCCGTCCCCGGGCTCCCCTTCGCGCTCGACGAGCTGGTCGCCTCCGCCACCGCGCGCACCCCCGACATCCGCCCGTACGACGCCGTGGCGCTCCTCGCCCAGCTCAGGGAGGCGCGCGCCGCCCTGACCGAGGAGCAGCTCGACGCGGTGCCGCCGCAGGCGCGCGCGGCGGAGCACGAGGGCCGCGACATCTCCGCGGACCGCACGAGCGTGATCCCGCGCGCGGCCCGCTCCGTCCAGCTCCCGCTGCCCGCCGAGGGCGAGCGGAGCGGCGAGGACGCGCTGAACCGCACCAGCGTCCTGGCGACCCCGCCGCCCGGTCCGCCCGGCCCTCCCGCCCCCGGCCGCGGCTCCCGCAGGCGGTTCGATCCGCGCCGCCGCACCATCGCGGTCATAGCGGGCGTCCTGCTGGTCCTGGGCATCGGCACGGGCGTCTGGTACATCAACTCGGGCCAGTTCACGGAGGTCCCGCCGATCCTGGCGAAGACCGAGGCGCAGGCGAAGCAGCGGCTCGACGAGGCCGGGCTCGATGTGAAGGGCGTCGAGCGCAAGTACAGCGACACGGACAAGCGCGGCACGGTCATGGACAGCGACCCCGCGGCGGGCGACCGCATCCGGCAGAACGACGGGGTGACGCTGATCATCTCGCTTGGCCCGGAGACCGTGAAGGTCCCGGACGTGAAGAACCTCCCGCTGGCCACGGCGAAGAAGGAGCTCAAGGGCGCCGGGCTCGCGCCGGGCATGGTGACCAAGAAGTTCAGCGAGAGCATCGACAAGGGCTCCGTGCTCAGCACGGACCCGCGGGCCGGCTTCACCCGCAAGGCGGGTTCGGCCGTCGCCCTGGTCGTCAGCAAGGGCCGTCCGGTCGAGGTCCCCGACGTGACGGGCGAGTCCCAGGCCGACGCCACCGAAGACCTGGAGGAGGCCGGGCTCAAGGTCGAGATCGCCCCGGAGCGGGTCCACTCCGACGAGGACAAGGGCGACGTCGTCAAGCAGTTGCCCGCCCGGGACGAGACGGTCGCGGAGGGTGACACGGTCAAGCTGACGATCTCCAAGGGCCCGCCGATGGTCGAGGTCCCGGACGTCACCGGCATGAGCGTCGACGAGGCCAGGGACGAGCTGGAGGGCGCGGGCTTCGAGGTCGACGAGGACCGCGGCCTGCTGGGCATCTTCGGGGACACCGTGAAGAAGCAGTCGGTGGACGGCGGCGACAAGGCGCCGAAGAACTCGACGATCACCATCACGATCCGCTGAGCCGGGGCCGGGCCCGTCGCCCGGTCCCGACCGTTCGGGAGCATCCGCGCGCGCGTGCCACCCTTGACGTCGTGAGCAGCAACAAGTCCCCCAACGCAGTGTCCCGCAATCCCGTAGGCGGCCATGTCCCGGTGGCCGGCGGACTCGCCTCCGTCGGCCTCTCGTACGCCCGTGACCTCGGCGCCGAGACCGTCCAGGTCTTCGTCGCCAACCCGCGCGGCTGGGCGACCCCGCCCGGCAACCCGAAGCAGGACGAGGCGTTCCGCGCGGCCTGTGCCGCCGAGAACATCCCGGCGTACGTCCACGCGCCCTACCTCATCAACTTCGGCTCGCACACCGAGGCGACCGTCGAGAAGTCCGTGGAGTCCCTGCGCCACTCGCTGCGCAGGGCCCGCGCGATCGGCGCGCTCGGCGTCGTCGTGCACACCGGCTCGGCGACCGGTGGCCGGGACCGCGCGGTCGCCCTGAAGCAGGTGCGCGACCGGATGCTGCCTCTCCTCGACGAGCTGACGCACGACGACGACCCGTTCCTGCTCCTGGAGTCGACCGCGGGCCAGGGCGCCTCGCTCTGCTCCCGCACCTGGGACTTCGGCCCGTACTTCGAGGCGCTCGACTCCCACCCCAAGCTGGGCATCTGCCTGGACACCTGCCACATCTACGCGGCGGGCCACGACCTGGCGGGCCCCGGCGGCATGAAGCAGACCCTGGACCTCCTCGTGGACACGGTCGGCGAGGGCCGTCTGAAGCTCGTGCACGCCAACGACTCCAAGGACGTCGTCGGCGCCCACAAGGACCGCCACGAGAACATCGGCACCGGCCACATCGGCGAGGAGCCGTTCCGCGAGCTGATGCTGCACCCGGCCACCGAGGGCGTGCCGCTGGTCATCGAGACGCCCGGCGGCAAGGAGGGGCACGCGGCGGACGTGGCCCGGCTGAAGGCGCTCAGGGGCCTGTAGCGACGCGGTGGACGGTGCGCCGGGCTAGAACTCGGGGCCGTCCCCGGGCTCCTCCTGGTACGAGTAGCGCTGCTCCTGCCAGGGGTCGCCGAGGTTGTGGTAGCCGCGCTCCTCCCAGAAGCCGCGGCGGTCGGCGGTCATGTACTCGATGCCGCGGACCCACTTGGGGCCCTTCCACGCGTACAGGTGGGGCACCACGAGCCGGAGCGGGAAGCCGTGCTCCGCGGTGAGCAGTTCGCCGCCTTTGTGCGTGGCGAAAATCGTGCGGTCGTCTGCGAAGTCCGCCATCCGCAGGTTGGAGCTGAAGCCGTACTCGGCCCAGACCATCACATGGGTGGCGTTCGGCGCGGGCGGCGCGATCTCCAGGAGCGTGCGGGCCGGGACGCCGCCCCACTCGGCGCCCAGCATGCTGAACTTCGTGACGCAGTGCAGGTC
Organism: Streptomyces sp. NPDC093510; assembly: GCF_040683555.1. Taxonomy (NCBI): domain Bacteria; kingdom Bacillati; phylum Actinomycetota; class Actinomycetes; order Kitasatosporales; family Streptomycetaceae; genus Streptomyces; species Streptomyces sp. NPDC093510. Next base: position 46,662 of record NZ_JBFBEE010000004.1, on the reverse strand, counting down.
CGCGACCACCGTGTCGTACGGCAGGGCGGAGAACTCCTCGTGCGTCCAGCAGTGCTTCTCGCCGTCGGCGGTGGCCCCGAAAACCCTGAACTCCCAGCGCTCCGGGCGGAACTTCGGCACCGGTCCGTAGTGCGTGACCGGCCAGCCGCGCTGCAGCCGCTGCCCCGGCGGAAGCTCCGGCTCCGCTGCCTGTCGAGATGCGCGTTCCGCCGGCTGACCCATGACTCCATCCTGACAGACCCGGGGCGGTGGACGTGACCAGACGAAGTCTGACAGATACGGATTCGGGCAACTCCTACTAAGCCTGCACTTACTGGACGCCCTCCGAACACCGGTGCAAAGATGCGCGCTACCTGCCCAGTCACCCGCGTGGAAGGAGCCTCTGCGATGCAGGGCGACCCCGAGGTCATTGAATTTCTCAACGAGCAGCTGACCGCCGAACTCACGGCGATCAACCAGTACTTTCTCCACGCCAAGATGCAGGAGAACTTCGGCTGGACGAAGCTCGCGAAGTACACCCGGTCCGAGTCGTTCGACGAGATGAAGCACGCGGAGGTGCTGACCGACCGGATTCTGTTCCTCGACGGGCTGCCCAACTACCAGCGGCTCTTCCACGTCCGGGTGGGCCAGACGGTCACCGAGATGTTCCAGGCGGACCGGCAGGTCGAGGTGGAGGCGATCGACCGCCTCAGGCGCGGCATCGAGGTGATGCGCGCCAAGGGCGACATCACGTCCGCGAACATCTTCGAGTCGATCCTCGCCGACGAGGAGCACCACATCGACTATCTGGACACCCAGCTGGAGCTCGTCGAGAAGCTGGGCGAGCCGCTCTACCTCGCGCAGCTCATCGAGCAGCCGGAGAGCTAGGCGGCCTGCTGGGAGGTCTCGTCGAAGCCGGAGAGCACCGGCTCTCCCTGGTCCGCCAGCTCACGGCGGGGGCACGCGCCCCGGCCGAGCAGCGCCTGGATGCGTCGTACGCACGAACCACAGTCCGTGCCGGCCTTGCAGGCCGACGCTATCTGGCGGGGGGTGCAGGCCCCGTCCGCCGCGTGCTTCTTCACCTGCGCCTCGGTGACCCCGAAGCAGTTGCAGACGTACACGCGGTTCACCTCCCGGACAGGACAGACAGGACGGACAGGACTCATCAGTAGCGCCGTCCCGATTGATCGGTGAGGCTAACCTAACCTTACCCATGACTCCGGGCCCACAAAAGCCCCGGATACGCCGGTGGGGCGCGGATCACACGGATCCGCGCCCCACACGTACGTACACCTCGAAGAACTACTGGTCGCGGTACATCTCCGCCACCAGGAACGCCAGGTCCAGCGACTGGCTGCGGTTGAGCCGCGGGTCGCAGGCCGTCTCGTAGCGCTGGTGGAGGTCGTCGACGAAGATCTCGTCGCCGCCGCCCACGCACTCGGTGACGTCGTCACCGGTGAGCTCGACGTGGATGCCGCCCGGGTGGGTGCCGAGGGCCTTGTGGACCTCGAAGAAGCCCTTGACCTCGTCGAGCACGTCGTCGAAGCGCCGGGTCTTGTGACCGGAGGCCGCCTCGTAGGTGTTGCCGTGCATCGGGTCGGTGATCCAGGCGACGGTCGCGCCGGTGGCGGTGACCTTCTCGACCAGCTCGGGCAGCTTGTCGCGGACCTTGTCGGCGCCCATGCGGACGATGAAGGTCAGCCGGCCGGGCTCGCGGTCGGGGTCGAGGCGCTCGATGTACTGCAGCGCCTCCTCCGGGGTCGTCGTCGGGCCGAGCTTGACGCCGATGGGGTTGCGCACCTGGGAGGCGAACTCGATGTGCGCGTGGTCCAGTTGGCGGGTGCGCTCACCGATCCAGACCATGTGGCCCGAGGTGTCGTACAGCCGGCCGGTGCGGGAGTCGACGCGGGTGAGCGCCGTTTCGTAGTCGAGGAGCAGCGCCTCGTGGGAGGCGTAGAACTCGACGGTCTTGAACTCCTCCGGGTCGGTGCCGCAGGCGCGCATGAAGTTGAGCGCGTTGTCGATCTCGCGGGCCAGCTGCTCGTACCGCTGGCCGGAGGGGGACGACTTCACGAAGTCCTGGTTCCAGGCGTGCACCTGGCGCAGGTCCGCGTAACCACCCGTGGTGAAGGCGCGCACCAGGTTGAGCGTGGAGGCGGAGGCGTTGTACATCCGCTTCAGGCGCTCGGGGTCCGGGATGCGGGCCTCTTCGGTGAAGTCGAAGCCGTTGACGGAGTCGCCCCGGTAGGTCGGGAGCGTCACGCCGTCGCGGGTCTCGGTCGGCTTGGAGCGCGGCTTGGAGTACTGACCCGCGATGCGGCCGATCTTCACGACGGGCACGGACGCCGCGTACGTGAGGACGGCGCCCATCTGGAGCAGCGTCTTCAGCTTGTTCCGGATGTGGTCGGCGGAGACGCCGTCGAAGGCCTCGGCGCAGTCGCCGCCCTGGAGCAGGAACGCCTCTCCCTTGGCGACGGAGGCCAGTCGGGCGCGCAGCTGGTCGCACTCGCCCGCGAAGACGAGCGGCGGATACGACTCGAGGTCCGCGATCACATCGCGCAGAGCCTCGGCATCGGGGTACTCGGGCTGCTGCGCCGCGGGCAGGTTTCGCCAGGTGTTGCCACCGGAGGCGGTGGTCTTAGCGTTCACGGTCACCTCGTCAACATTACGTGGTGATGCGTGCCGTCCATTCACCCGCTCACGAAGTGAGACGGAGCCGACACAGTGGAGTGAACGGTTCCTGTCGCCCGGTCACCGGCGTGCGGCGCGGCGAGGGCGAGCCTTCGGTGGACGCGCCGCAGCATCATGCGGGCCATGAAGGGGTGCGCCCGCCGCACGGCGCCCCAGTAGAGCCGGGAGCGCACCGTGTCCGCGCGGACGGCCGTGCTGAGCGTGACGTGCCGTTCGTCGACCAGGATCGAGGCGCGGGCGGTGAGGCCCGCCGTGTCCACGTCCATCAGCAGTTCGCCGTCCTCGCGGGCGACGACGGGGAAGGCGTCGCGCAGGACGCCGGTCCACGCGGCGGGGTCGCGCGGCAGGCCGGGGCGCAGCTCCATGCGGTACGCGTCCCGGTAGCCGGGCCGCTCCACGGAGGTCCGGAGCAGCCTGGCCCCCTCGGGCACCTCCACCGTCTCGGGCCGGGGCCACCAGAGCCGGTTGAGCAGCCGCAGCCGGGGCGACCAGCGGACGGGGCGGGCGCAGCCGCCTGCCGCCGCGCGCTCGATGTTGTCGAAGAGCTCTTCGAGCATCGTGTCGTGGACGGGCCGGACGGCCGTGGGCCACAGGAGGCGGTCGACGCCGGACTGCCGCATCTCCAGGACGTGGCGGACGAGACAGCGGCCCTCCCCTCTCGGCTCGACCGTCATCTCATGGAAGCCGTCACCCGGCGGGGTGAAGGCGAACCGGACGCGGCGGCCCGGTTCGTGGGCGGTGACGGAGTACCTGATCGGGCCGTGGCCGCCGGTCGCGCCGACGCCCAGCGGGCGGTCGAAGGTCATCGGCGCCCAGGCCGGGACGGGGAAGACCGGGTCGTCCTCGGCGGACAGGCGGTCGAGCAGGGCTCCGACCACCTCCGCCGGAGCCTCTACGACCCGCTCGTGTTCGTTGCGCACGACTCCCATGCCGCACCTCCATACGCTGGCGTATGGTCAACCGTACGGTAGCGTATGGACATGGCGCAACGGCAGCGGAAGAAGGACCCGGCGAAGCCCCGGCTGACCGCCGACGACTGGGCGGACGCCGCACTGACGGCGATCGGCGAGGGCGGGCTCGCGGCCGTCGCCGTGGAGCCCCTGGCGGTCCGCCTCGGCACCACGAAGGGGAGCTTCTACTGGCACTTCGCCAACCGCGACGCACTCATCGAGGCCGCACTGGAGCGCTGGGCCGAGCTCCACACCGAGGGGATGATCAGCCACGTGGAGGCCGAGCCGGACCCCCGCAAGCGGATCCGGCTGCTCTTCGCGGAGGCCATCACCGCCGCCGCTTCGGGCCCGCTGGAGGTCTCCCTGCTGGCGACGGCCGAGCATCCGCGGGTGGCGGCCGCCCTGCGGAAGGTGACCGAGCGCCGTCTGGCGTACGTAGCCGAGCTCTTCGCCGACCTCGGCTTCCCGGGTGCGGAAGCGCGGCGGCGCGGCCTGCTCGCGTACAGCGTCTATCTGGGCCACACCCAGCTCGGCCACGCGGTGCCCTCGGCCGTGCCGTCCGGCGCGGAACTCGGCGCCTATCTCGACGAGAGCCTCGACCTCCTGATGATGCGCTAAGGTGCCGGACATGCACGCGCAGACGACGACTCGTAACTGGTGGTGGCCCGCTCATCCGGCGGCCCACTGACTGCGCGTATCCACAGACTCGCGAAGGCCGCCCGAGGGGCGGCCTTCAGTGTTTTCCGGACTCCCCGGGGCCGGGCCGTTCCTCTCCGAGTGAGAAGGAACCAGCCCCATGCACCCCACGTACCTCACCGACCTCCTGTCCGACGACCGTCCCTTCGCCCTGCTGCGCCGCCGCACCCCGGGCCGCGACCACGACACGGTCGAGGTCCTGACCGGCCCGACGGGCACGTACGAACGGCTCGCGGACATCCCCGAGGGGCTCGCGCTCGTGCCGTTCCGGCAGATCAGGGAGCGCGGCTTCGACGTCCGCGACGACGGCACGCCGCTCACCGTCCTGACCCCCGAGGAGACGTACGAGCTCCCGCTCCCCGAGGCCCTCGCCGCGCTGCCCGCGCACGACGTGCGGGTCGAGGGCGGGGCGTTCGACGTGGACGACGCGGCGTACGCGGACATCGTGGGGCGCGTCCTGCGCGAGGAGATCGGCCGGGGCGAGGGCGCCAACTTCGTCATTCGTCGTACGTACGAGGGTGAGATCCCCGGCTTCGGGCGCGCGGACGCCCTCGCGCTCTTCCGGCGGCTGCTCGTGGGCGAGCGGGGCGCGTACTGGACGTACATCGTGCACACCGGGGACCGCACGCTCGTCGGGGCCAGCCCCGAGGTGCACGTGCGGATGTCCGGCGGGACCGTCGTCATGAACCCGATCAGCGGGACGTACCGCTACCCGGCCGGCGGGCCCACGCCGGACGGCCTGCTCGCCTTCCTCTCCGACGGCAAGGAGATCGAGGAGCTCTCGATGGTCGTCGACGAGGAGCTCAAGATGATGTGCACCGTCGGCGACATGGGCGGCGTCGTGATCGGGCCGCGCCTGAAGGAGATGGCCCATCTCGCGCACACCGAGTACGAGTTGCGCGGCAAGTCGTCGCTGGACGTGCGGGAGGTCCTGAAGGAGACGATGTTCGCGGCGACCGTCACCGGGTCGCCGGTGCAGAACGCCTGCCGCGTCATCGAACGGCATGAAGCGGGCGGACGCGGCTACTACGCGGGCGCCCTCGCCCTCATCGGCAGGGACGCGGGCGGCGCGCAGACCCTGGACTCCCCCATCCTGATCCGCACCGCCGACATCTCCGCGACCGGCCGGCTGCGGGTGCCGGTGGGCGCCACGCTGGTGCGCGGCTCCGACCCGATGGGCGAGGTCGCGGAGACGCACGCGAAGGCCGCCGGTGTGCTGGCCGCCCTCGGCGTACGTCCCGGGCGGCCCGGCGAGGAGGGCACGCGGCCCACCCTCGCCGACGATCCGCGCGTGCGGGCGGCGCTGGACGGCCGGCGCGCGTCGCTCGCGCCGTTCTGGCTGCGGATGCAGGAGCGGGCCGACGAGCTGGCCGGGCACGCGCTCGTCGTGGACGGCGAGGACACCTTCACCGCGATGCTCGCGCACGTCCTGCGCTCCTCGGGCCTCCGGGTATCGGTGCGGCGGTACGACGAGGAGGGGCTGCGGGAGGCGGTGCTCGCGCACGAAGGGCCCGTGGTGCTCGGCCCCGGTCCGGGCGATCCGTCCGACCTCACCGACCCGAAGATGCGGTTCCTGCGCTCGCTGGCCGCCGAGGTCGTCCGCGGCCACGGCCACGGCGTGCTCGGCGTCTGTCTCGGGCACGAGCTGATCGCCGCCGAGCTGGGTCTGGAGATCGTGCGGAAGGAGGTGCCGTACCAGGGCGCGCAGACGGGCATCGACCTGTTCGGGCGGGCCGAGACCGTCGGCTTCTACAACAGCTTCGTGGCGCGCTGCGACGACGAGGCGGCGGCGGAGCTCGCCGCGCACGGCATCGAGGTCAGCAGGGACCTGGCGAGCGGCGAGGTGCACGCGGTGCGCGGCGGGTCCTTCGCGGGGGTGCAGTTCCACCCGGAGTCGGTGCTGACGCTGCGCGGGGCCGGGATCGTGCGGGAGCTGCTCGGTCAGCTTCTGCCGGCCACGGGCACGAGGACGTTCTCGGAGCGGCGGCCCGCCAGGTAGTCCAGGACGTTGCCCACCGTGGTGTCGATGATCTGGCCGACCGCGTCCGCGGTGTAGTACGCCTGGTGGGACGTCACCACGACGTTCGGGAACGTGACGAGGCGGGCCAGGGTGTCGTCCTCGACGACCTCCAGGGACTTGTCGAGGAAGAAGAGCCCGGCCTCCGCCTCGTACACGTCGAGGCCCACGCCCGTGAAGCGGCCGGCGCGCAACTCCCCGACCAGGGCGTCGGTGTCGATCAGGCCGCCGCGGCTGGAGTTCACCAGGATCGCGTCGTCCTTCATCATCCGCAGCGCCTGGGCACCGATGAGGTGCTGGGTGGCGGGGAGCAGCGGCACGTGCAGGCTGATGAGGTCGGCCTCGGCGAGGAGTTCGTCCTTCGCCACGTACTTCATGCCGAGCTCGACGCAGGCGGGGTTCTCGGCGACGTCCCAGCCGAGCAGGCGCATGCCGAAGCCGTGCGCGATGCGGGTGAACGCCTCGCCGATCTTGCCGGTGCCGAGCACGCCGGCCGTGCGGCCGCGCAGGTCGCGTCCCATCAGGCCGTCGAGGCGGAAGTCGAAGTCGCGGGTGCGGTTGCTGGCGCGGACGATGCGGCGGTTGACGGCCATCGCCAGGGTCCAGGCGAACTCGGCCACGGAGTACGGCGAGTAGTACGAGACGCGGGCGACGGTCAGGCCGAGGCGCTCGGCGACCCGCAGGTCGATGTTGTTGAAGCCGGTGGAGCGCTGGGCGATCATCCGCGTGCCGCCGGCCGCGAGGGTCTGGAGCACCCGGTTGTCGAGGGTGGCGTTGACGCTGGAGGAGATGATCTCGTAGCCGGCGGCGATGGGGGCGGTGTCCTCGTTCAGGAACACGTCGAGGCAGCGGACGTCGTGGTGTCCCTCGAAGGCCTTCTCGATCAGCGGCTTCTCGTCGGACTGCACGCCGAATGCGAGGATCTCCATGGCGTGAGTCTATGTACCGCCTCCCGGGACGGCACCCGGAGCGTTGGCCGGGGGCCGTCCCGTCGCGTTCCGGCGGCGGGCTCCGGTCAGCCGAAGAAGACGCCGACCTCCGCGTACAGCGCCGGGTCCACCGTCTTGAGGCGGGCCGTGGCCTCGGCGATCGGTACGCGTACGACGTCCGTGCCGCGCAGCGCGACCATCTTCCCGAAGTCGCCGTCCCGGACGGCCTCGATGGCGTGCAGGCCGAAGCGCGTGGCGAGCCAGCGGTCGAAGGCGCTCGGGGTGCCGCCGCGCTGGACGTGGCCGAGGACCGTGGTGCGCGCCTCCTTGCCGGTGCGCCCCTCGATCTCCTTGGCCAGCCACTCGCCGACCCCGGAGAGCCTGACGTGCCCGAAGGAGTCCTGCGTGCCGTCCTTGAGGACCATCTCGCCGTCCTTGGGCATCGCGCCCTCCGCGACGACGACGATCGGGGCGTACGACGCCTTGAAGCGCGAGGTCACCCAGGCGCAGACCTGGTCGACGTCGAAGCGCTGCTCGGGGATGAGGATGACGTTGGCGCCGCCCGCGAGGCCCGAGTGGAGCGCGATCCAGCCCGCGTGGCGGCCCATGACCTCGACGACGAGGACGCGCATGTGGGACTCGGCGGTGGTGTGCAGGCGGTCGATCGCCTCGGTCGCGATGCCGACCGCCGTGTCGAAGCCGAAGGTGTAGTCGGTGGCGGAGAGGTCGTTGTCGATGGTCTTCGGGACGCCGACGACCGGGACGCCGTACTCGTCGGTGAGGCGCGCGGCGACTCCGAGCGTGTCCTCGCCGCCGATCGCGATGAGGGAGTCGACCTCGTGCTTGGCGAGGTTCTCCTTGATGCGGCGTACGCCGTTCTCCGCCTTGAACGGGTTGGTGCGCGAGGAGCCGAGGATGGTGCCGCCGCGCGGCAGGATGCCGCGGACCGCGGGGATGTCGAGCCGGACGGTGTCGCCCTCCAGCGGACCGCGCCAGCCGTCCCGGAAGCCGACGAAGTCGTAGTCGTACTCCTGCACGCCCTTGCGGACGACGGCCCGGATGACCGCGTTGAGCCCGGGGCAGTCGCCGCCTCCGGTCAGTACGCCAATTTTCTTGGCCCCCATGGAACAGTCCCTTCGCCTCAGTGACCTGATGCGAGTCACGCTAATGGTGATCCAGGTCACTCCGGGACGGTGCGAACGGCCAATTCCTGTGCTGTGCTGGGGAGTTGATCAAGCTCTTTCACTCGTACGAGGGGTCGTACGAGGGGTCACGCGTCGTCGGGCCTGTCGATGCCGCGCTCTATCGCGTACCGCACGAGCTCCACCCTGTTGTGCAGCTGGAGCTTGCCCAGGGTGTTCTGGACGTGGTTCTGCACGGTGCGGTGCGAGATGACCAGGCGTTCGGCGATCTGCTTGTAGCTCAGGCCCTTGGCGACCAGGCGCAGGACCTCCGTCTCGCGGTCGGTGAGCTGCGGGGCCTTCGGGTCGTCCGGGGTGCCGGCCGCGGGCTCGGTGGCCAGCCTGCGGTACTCGCCGAGGACGAGGCCCGCGAGGCCCGGGGTGAAGACCGCGTCGCCGACCGCCGTGCGGCGCACCGCGTCGATCAGCTCCTCCGTGGACGCGGACTTCAGGAGATAGCCGGTGGCGCCGGACTTGACCGCCTCCAGGACGTCGGCGTGCTCGCCGCTCGCGGAGAGGACGAGGACCCGCAGCGCCGGGTTGGCGCCGACGAGCTCCTTGCAGACCTGCACGCCCGGCTTGAGCGGGAGGTTCAGGTCGAGGACCAGGACGTCGGGGGCCGCCGCCTGCGCGCGGCGGACCGCCTGCTCGCCGTCGCCCGCGGTGGCGACCATGTCGAGGCCCGCCTCCGCCAGGTCACGGGCGACGGCGTCGCGCCACATGGGGTGGTCGTCGACGACCATGACCCTGATCGTGCCGGCCGCCGTCCCGTCCCCCGCGATGGCCGGTTCCCGCTGTTGCTGCTGCTCGCTCATCTCGCCTTTCCTGCCTTCCCCCGTGCGGCCCGCGCGTTGTCACGCGGCACTCTCAGTTCCACTTCCGTCCCCTGGCCCGGTACCGAGATCAGCTCGGCCGTGCCCCCGAGGTCGCGCAGCCGCCCCCGGATCGAGAGGGCCACGCCCATGCGCCCCTCCCCCTCGGCCTCCGCGAGCCGCCCCTCCGGGATGCCGGGGCCGTCGTCCCTGACCGTCACGATCACCTCGTCCGGCTCGTCCTCGACCAGGATCCAGGCCCGCGCGTCCGGCCCCGCGTGCCTGCGGACATTGTCCAGTGCGGCACCGGCGGCGGCCGCCAGCTCCTTCGCGGCCGGCGGCGCGAGGAGCACCGGCGCCCCGGGCTCGGAGAGCGTCACCTTCGCCCCCGCGTGCGCGGCGAGGAGCGAGCGCAGATCGTGCGGCGCCGCGTCGTCCGGCTCTTCGTCGGGTACCTCGACGGCTCGCACGACGGCGCCCTGCGAGAGGTCCTCCGACACGTGCGAGGCGGGCACCATGCCCCCGGCGACCAGGGTCCGCAGCGCGACCTCCTGTTCGCCCGCGAGCCTGCCGAGCTCCGCGGCCTCGCCGCCGATGGCGGTGCCGCGCCGCTGCACCATGGCGAGGACCTGGAGGACGCTGTCGTGGATGTCGCGGGCGAGCCGTTCGCGTTCGCGGGTCGCGGCCTCTATCTCCAGGGCGCGGGCCAGGGTGCGCTCGGAGGCGCGGGCCAGCTCCACGACGTAGCCGATGGCGATGGAGGCGATGCAGACCAGCAGGACGTTGTGCAGGGTGTCGCGGCTGAACGCGCCGCGCTGCACGACGTTGGCGACGCCCACGAGGAGGGAGGCCGAGGCCGCCCAGCGCCAGCCGCCCTTGATCGCGAACGCGAGGACGGAGCCCGCCGTCCATATGGAGGGCAGCGTCGGGCCGCCGTCGACGATCCGCTGCTGCGAGTCGGCGAGCGGCGTCAGCAGGATGCCCACGATCGCGACGGTCAGGTCCGCGACGAGGAACCGTCTGGTGCAGCTCGCCGCGTTCGCGACGCGGGGCAGGGTGGCGAGGGTCCAGGGGGCGAGCACCGCGTAGTAGGCGACGGCCAGCCAGGGCCGGTCCAGCTTCTCGTGCGCCGCCCCGAAGAGGCCGATCGCGTACAGCATCGTCAGGACGCGGTAGGCGGTGAGCGCGCGCCACAGCGGCTGCTCGACCGACATCCGCATGACTTTCTCGCGCCTGGCCATGTCCCCCCACCGCCCGTGTGCCCACCCCTGAACGGACGCGGCTAGGAGCCGGACCGTTCCTTGCGCGCGTCCTTGTGCGCGTCCTTGTGTCCGTCCGCTGCCTTGGCCGCCTTGGCCGCGTCGCTGATCTGGCGCTTCGCGGCCGTCGCGTACATGTCGACGTACTCCTGGCCGGAGAGCTTCATGATCTCGTACATGACCTCGTCGGTCAGCGCGCGCAGCACGAAGCGGTCCTGCTCCATGCCCTGGTAGCGCGTGAAGTCGAGCGGCTCGCCGATGCGGATGCCGGGACGCATCAGCTTCGGCATCACCTTGCCGGGCGGCTGGATCTTCTCCGTGTCGATCATCGCGACGGGGAGCACGGGCGCGCCGGTGGCGAGCGCCACGCGCGCGAGGCCGCCCGGCTTGCCGCGGTAGAGACGCCCGTCGGGCGAGCGGGTGCCCTCGGGGTAGATGCCGAAGAGTTCGCCGCGCTCCAGGACCTCGATGCCGCTCTTGATGGCCGCCTCGCCCGCGCCGCGTCCGCCGGAGCGGTCCACGGGAAGCTGGCCGACACCCTTGAAGAACGCGGCGGTGAGCCTGCCCTTCACACCGGGCGAGGTGAAGTACTCCGCCTTGGCGATGAAGGTGACCTTGCGGTCGAGGACCGCGGGGAGGAAGAAGGAGTCCGAGAACGAGAGGTGGTTGCTCGCCAGAATCGCGGGGCCCTCGGCGGGGACGTTCTCAAGGCCCTCCACCCAGGGCCTGAAGCCGAGCTTCAGTGGCCCTCCGATGGCAACCTTCATTGCGCCGTAGATCAAACCGAGTGCCTCCTGTTTCTGTGGATCAGACCTTAACCCGGGGTACGGCCAATGGGCCCGACGACCCTGGTCGGTGTCAGTCCGGTCGCGTACGGTGAAGTACTCCTCGAACCCCCTCGCGGGCCCTTGTCACCCCCTCCACCTCTCACGAAGGAGACCGAAGGTGCCGGTCCTCCCCGGAGCCGAGCCGTACCGCCACGAAGGCGGCGAGGTCGGCGTCCTCCTCTGCCACGGCTTCACCGGATCACCGCAGTCGCTGCGCCCCTGGGCCGAGTACCTGGCGGAGCGCGGCCTCACCGTCTCGCTGCCGCTGCTGCCCGGGCACGGCACCCGCTGGGAGGACATGCAGGTCACCGGCTGGCAGGACTGGTACGCCGAGGTGGAGCGCGAGCTGCGGGGCCTCCTGGACCGGTGCGAGCGGGTCTTCGTCTTCGGGCTCTCGATGGGCGGCGCGCTCGCGCTGCGCCTGGCGGCCAGGCACGGGGACGCGGTCAGCGGTCTCGTCCTGGTCAACCCGGGGAACAAGGTGCACGGCGTCGCGGCGCACGCGCTGCCGGTGGTGCGGCACTTCGTGACGACGACCAAGGGCATCGCCAGCGACATCGCCAAGCCAGGATCCGTGGAGATCGGGTACGGCAAGGTCCCGCTGCACGCCGCGCACTCCCTGCGCCGCTTCTTCCGCGTGGTCGACGCGGAACTGCCGCAGGTGACCCAGCCGTTGGTGGTGCTGCACAGCCCCCGCGACCATGTGGTGCCGCCCGCCGACTCGGCCCGCATCCTCGGCCGCGTCTCGTCCATGGACGTCAAGGAGATCCTGCTGGAACAGAGCTACCACGTCGCGACGTTGGACTACGACGCGGACCGGATCTTCGAGGAGAGCTACGCGTTCATCGGCCGGCTCGCCCCCAGTGTCGGTAAGGAAGGGACGGCCACCGGTGGCTGAGCACGAGGCGGACCGCGAGGACAGTCGCGACGAGAGCCGCGAGCCTGAGAAGAGCCCCGAGAAGAGCCCCGAGAAGAGCAAGGTGCCCGAGGACGGGACTCCGGCGGACAGGCTGCCCCTGGACGAGGACGCCGCCTGGCAGGCGATCGTCGCGGGGTACGGCGAGGAGCCGGCCGATCCGCCCGGCGCCAAGCCCTTCAAGTCGGTAGAGGACCTGGCGCTCCTTGAGACGGAGACGAACGGCCCCGCGACCGGTCCCGCCACCGGCCCCGGCGGCCCGGTGAAGAGCCCCGCCGAGTCCGACCCGGACGACAAGTCCGGCACCGACAAGCCGCTCGGCAGCTCCGTCTCCTTCGCGCCCGGCATCGGGCCGATGGCCGGCGGCCCGCGCGACTACAGCACGCCGGAGCCCTCCGAGAAGGACTTCGACGCCGACGACGAGGGCCACTTCGTGCCGCCCGAGCCGCCGCCGCTGCCCGAGGCCGACGTGACGGCCAAGTTCGCCTGGCTCGCCGTGCTCGGCGGCCCGCTGCTCATGCTGCTCGCCGTGCTGCTCGGCTGGCAGATGACGTGGTGGCTGACCACGCTCGGCATCGGCGGCTTCCTGGGCGGCTTCGCCACGCTCGTGATGCGGATGAACAGCGGTGACGACGAGGAGGACGACGACCCGGGACGCGGCGCGGTCGTCTGACCCGTCCCCCAGCCCCTGTGAGGCCCGTCCGGAACTGTTCCGGGCGGGCCTCACGCATGGCGGGCGTACGCCGATGGAACCCGATTCCGCCCAGCGGCGAAGGAGAGGTGAACCACCGAACAAGCCCAAGCCTTCGAGGCGTTCGTACGAACGAAAGGAGCCCCGATGACCGTCGAACCCGGCGTCCCCCTTCGAACGGGGCAGCACGAGCAGAGTGACGCCTGGTCCATCGAGCGGTCCCGGGACGAGCCCGAGCGGTTCGCCGTCCTCTTCGACCGGCACGCCGACTCCGTGTACCGGTACGCGGCACGCCGGCTCGGCCCCGAGGCGGCGGAAGACCTGATGGCGGACACCTTCACCACCGCCTTCCAGCAGCGCCACCGGTACGACCCGGCGCGGGCCGACGCCCGCCCCTGGCTGTTCGGCATCGCGACCAACCTCATCAGCCGGCACCGCAGGGCCGAGGCCCGCCGCTTCAAGGCGCTGGCCCAGGTGCCCGCCCCGGTGCCGCACGACGAGCCGGTCGCCGACCTCGCGGTCGCCCGCGCGGGCGCCGAGGGCATCCGCACCGACCTTGCGGCGGCCCTGGCCCGGCTCTCCGCCCGGCACCGCGACGTGGTCCTGCTGGTGGCGTGGGCCGACCTCAACTACGAAGAGGCGGCCCAGGCGTTGGGGGTGCCCATCGGCACCGTCAGGTCACGGCTGCACCGGGCTCGCAGCACGTTGCGCGAAGCACTGGGCGGATCCGATCCGACAGCACTGCAGGAGGCACACGCCCATGAATGAGCTCGATGAACTGCGCGGCTGGGAGGCCGGGGCTCCCCCGCTGGACGACGACACCCGCCACCGCGCGCGCATCCGTCTGTTCGCCGCGATGAACGAACAGCCCGCAGCGGTACGGCCGTTGAGGCGCCGACCCGTGCTGCGCATCGCCCTTGCCGGCCTCGTGACGGCCGCGGTGGCCGCGACCGTCCTGGTCGCCGTCGACGGCACGGAGGAAGGGCAGCAGGCCAAGCCGCCCGCCGACAGCTCCCCGAACGTGGCCAACGTCGCCGCGGTGAAGGTGCTCAGCGGCGCGGCCGCCTGGGAGCGCAAGCACGAGAAGCAGACCGTGGTGCCCCGCGACGACCAGTTCATCTACTCCAAGCGGATCATCAAGGAGACGGAGGAGAGGACCGGCGAGGTCAGGACCTACACCGACGAGATGTGGGACTCGGTGGACGGCTCCCGGCGCTCCTTGACCATGGAGCTCGGCAAGATCATGTGGGAGGAGCCCATGGGCGAGGGCGAGGGGGTGTGGCCGCCCCGCAGGTGGGACGAGCTGAAGAAGCTGCCCACCGACCCCGAGAAGCTCGTCCCGGCCATCGTTTCCATGGGCACCTCCGACAAACCGGTCAGCGCCTTCACCAAGGACGACCGGTGGCAGGCCTACTTCCTGCTCGGCGAGCTCCTGAAGGCGCCGACGCTGCCCGAAGGGCTGCGCGCCGCGGCCTACGAAGGGCTGGCGCTCGTGCCCGGCGTCAAGACGGTCGAGGGGGTCGAGGACTCCGCAGGGCGTACCGGTGTGGGGGTCGCCTACCCCGGCCACTTCAAGGGCAGGTACCTCATCTTCGACGCGAAGTCCCATGAATTCCTGGGCTTCCGTGACGAGCGGGTCTCGCGAGACGGAAAGAAGACGTACGTCCAGTTGTCGCACACGGTCGAGTGGGCGATCGTCGACAAGGTGAGGCAGCGCCCGTAGGTCTCACCGAGCGCTCGCCTCGTGGGCCTCATCGGGAGGGGGGAACCCTGAGGGCGGCCAGGACCGGCAGGTGGTCCGTGGCCGCCCTCAGGTCCGTCTCGTCCACGCCCGGAAGGTCCGACGGCACCCCGCAGCCCAGGACCTCGATCCCCCGGGTCGCGAAGATCGCGTCGATGCGCTGGTGCGGGTCGGTGGGCGTCGAGGTGTTCTCGCCACCCCACGGCCGCACCTTCCAGCAGTCTTGGAGCGCGGCCGCGAGGGCGCGGAACGTCCGGCCGCCGGGGCGTTCGTTGAGGTCGCCGCCCGCGACGGCGTGCTCCACGCCCATGCCTGCGAGCCGGTCGAGCAGCATGCCGCCCTGGTCGTACCGTTCGTCGGTCTGCAGGCTCAGGTGACAGCTCAGGACGCCGAGCCTGGCGCCGCCGAAGCGGACGACGGCGGTCGCGAAGCCGCGCCGGTGCAGCCCGGGGGTGAGCGGCAGCAGCACGTCCTCGGTGCGCTCGACCGTGGCGCGCAGCGAGCAGAGCAGCGCGGGTCCGGCCGCGCTGCCGCCGCCGGAGAGGATCACCAGGTCGGCCGCGCGCGCCAGGCGGGCCAGCTTCTTGCGCCAGCGGAAGAACCTCGGCGCCTCCTGGATCAGGACGAGGTCCGGGGCGCAGGCGGAGATGATCCGGGCGAGCGCGGCGGTGTCGTCGCGCAGGGAACGGATGTTGTAGCTGAGCACCCGGATGACGGCCGAACCGTCGGATTCGGTGCGCGAGTCGGGGAGCGCGGAGCTCGGGCTCGTCGGCATGGCGATCAAGATACGCGAACGCCGGACGGGCTGGGGATATCCAGTCCGTCCGGCGTTCGAGGACGAGCGCGCGGCGCGATGGGCGTCGCGATGGGCGGCGCCCCCGTCACGGGGTCACATGACCGGGTCGGGCTCCCGCGCCAGGTCCGCCGCGCCGACCATGCCCGCCTTGTTGCCCAGCTGGGCGGCGATGACCTGGGCCTCGGGGCGCCAGGCGGCGCCGACGAGCCAGCGCTTGAAGGACTTGCGGATCGGGTCGAGGACCAGCTCGCCCTCGTCCGAGAGTCCGCCGCCGACGATGAACGCGGACGGGTCGAAGAGCGACGCCAGGTCGGCGAGGCCGGCGCCCGCCCAGCGGGCCAGCTCGCGGTAGGAGTCGATGGCGACGGCGTCGCCCTGCCGCGCGGCCATCGAGATGTGCTTGCCCTCGATGCCCTCGGGGGTGCCGTCGCCCAGCGAGAGGAGGTACTCGGCGTTCTCGGGGGTGGCGTTGGCGCGCTGCTTCGCGTACCGCACGAGGGCGCGTCCTGAGGCGTACTGCTCCCAGCAGCCCTGCGAGCCGCAACCGCAGAGCAGGCCGTCCGGCACCATCCGGATGTGGCCGAACTCGGCGGCCACGCCGAAGTGGCCGCGGCGCAGCTTGTTGCCGATGATGATGCCGCCGCCGAGGCCGGTGCCGAGCGTGATGCAGATGACGTTGCGGTGGCCCTTGCCGCCGCCGAACCTGTACTCGCCCCACGCCGCGGCGTTGGCGTCGTTCTCGACGACCACGGGCAGGCCGACGCGCTTCTCGACCTCGTCCTTGAGCGGCTCCTGCCGCCAGTCGATGTTCGGCGCGAAGTAGACCGTGGAACGCTGGCGGTTGACGTATCCGGCGGCGCCGATGCCGACGCCGACGATCTCGTGCCCGGCCCGTGCGCCCGCCACGGCGGAGGCGATCGCGTCGACGATGGCCTCGGAAGTACCAGGGGTCGGCACCTTGAAGGTCGAGAGGATGTTGCCGTCCTCGTCGACCACTCCGGCCGCGATCTTGGTGCCGCCGATGTCGACGCCGATGGTGAGTCCCATGAATCCCTCAGTTCGATCGAGCCCCGCTACGGCCCACCGTACCCGAGGGGGGTCAGTCCAGATCGATGTGTTCGCCCGCCGAGGGACCGTCGTCCTTGCGATCCTCGCCGCGGGTCCAGCGGCTCTCCTGGCCCTCGACCGCGGAGCGGTAGGCGGCGAGCAGCTCCGAGCCGGCCGCCGCGAGGTGGTCGAAGACGTCGGGGTTGCGCTCGATGACCGGCTCGACGACGGCCTTCGCCTCCCTGACGACCTGCTTCAGGGTCTGCTCGACGGCGCCCTGCGCGACCGCGCCGAGCAGCGGCGCCTGGAGCCCGGAGAGCTTCTCCGAGACGGCGTCGACGAGCTTGCGCAGCTCCTCGGCCGCCGATCCGGGCGGCGGGCCGTACTGCGCGCGGCGGCGGGCCTGCTCGGCCGCGAGATCCTCGGCGCACGCCTGCTCCCAGGCGTCGGCGTCGGCTTCGGGGGCTTCGCGCTCGGTGGCATCGCTCATGCCACTCGACGTTACCCGAACGGCGGTAGGGCGTTCACCGTCCGGACGCAAGGATCAGCCGCGGCGCGGCCACAGGTCCGGGTCGGGCGCGAACCGCACCCGCAGTTCGTCCTCGCGCAGCCCGGCCCCCTCGACGGTGCAGCGGCGCAGCGCGGAGGGCAGGGGGACGATGCGGCGGAAGGGGCCCGCGGTGAGGACGAGTTCGTCGCCGCGCCGGACGAGGCCGAGTTCGTCGCGTGCGACGCCGGGCAGCGGGATGTGCCACACGTAGCGGTGGCCGCCTTCGGCGTCGGCGGGGTCGGCGGGGTCTGCGGATGCCTCGGTGACGGGCCAGACGATCCGGTCGGGGGCGGGCGCGGGCGCGGTCAGACCGAGGGCGGTGAGGTCGTCGGCGCCGCGGGGGTCGCGGCCGAGGTGCGGGACCCTGCGGACCCCGCCGACACGGTCGTACGCCGACTCCCACTCGGCCAGCGTCTTGTGCTGCTGGGCGCAGAGTCCGGCCAGCCAGGGGTCGGAGCCGGCGTCCGGGAGGACCCGGTTGGCGATCAGGAGGTCGGTGCGCAGGCCCTGGAGGGCCAGGCCCGTGGCGGCCGTGCGCACGGCGTCGGCGCCCGCGGGGCCCGGTTCGGCGACCAGGCGGACGGTGGTGGTGGGGGCCTCGATCACGTGCTGGACGGCGGCGAGTTCGTCCTCGCCGCGGGCCGCGGTCTCGTACAGCCAGGCGGCCGGCATGGGGACGCCCGCGAGGCGGCCGAGCATGGGGCGCAGGGCGCGGGCCGCCTGCCGCTCGGGCGGGAGCAGCCTGCGCAGGTAGCGGCGGAGCTGCTCGGGGAGTGCGAGGGCCGCGAGGGCCTTCGGGGTGGGCGGCAGGTCGACGACCACGGTGTCGTACGTGTCGTCGCGGGCGGCGTCGCGCAGGGCGCGCAGCAGGGCAAGTTCCTCGGCCCCGGGCAGCGGGGTCAGCTCCTCGCCGTCCAGCCGCTCGGCGCCGAGCAGGTCGAGGGCGGAGGCGGCACGTTCCTGCAAGGCCAGCAGGTCGTCCCGGAAGCGGTCGTCGGGGTCGAGCCGCCGGGTGGTGAGCCCGGGGTGCGCGGCCGATGCGCCGAGCGCCGTGCCGAGGGTGTCGGCACGGTCGGCGGAGAGCACGAGGACCCGGTGGCCGGCGCGCGCCGCGGCGAGCGCGGTGGCGGCGGCGACGGTGGTCCGGCCGGAGCCGCCGGGGCCGGTGACGAGGAGGGTGCGCATAGGGGTGAACCGTACGTCAGCGCGTTGCGGGGGCGCGGGGGCGCGGGGGCGCCCACTCGCCGCGGGGAGCGTGCTTCTTTCGCGGCGGACGGTTGTGGGTGGTTGCTCGCGCAGTTCCCCGCGCCCCTGGAAGCTGGGGCTGCGCCCCGCTCCCCCCGCGCCTGCGAAAGCTCAGGACTCCTTGGACTCCACGCGCTTCTTCAGGCCCGCAAGGGCGCGGTCGATGATAACCTTCTCGGCCTTGCGCTTGATCATGCCGAGCATGGGGATCTTGACGTCGACGGTGAGCTGGTAGGTGACCTCGGTGCCGGTGCCGACGGGCTTCAGGAGGTACGAGCCGTCCAGCGCACGCAGCATCTGGGACTTGACGAGGGTCCAGCTGACCTCGTTGTCGCCGGTCCAGGTGTATCCGAGCGTCTGGTCGTCCTTGATCGCGCCCGCGTCCATGACGAGGCGGACCTGCTGGGCGCGGCCCTGCTCGTCGGTGGCGAGCACCTCGGCCTCCTTCACCTCCCCCGTCCAGTCCGGGTAGCGAGCGAAGTCGGCGATCACTCCCATGACCTCGGCCGGTGCCGCCTCGATCGTGATGCTCGAGCTGGTGTGTTCCGCCATCGCTGTGGCTCCTCCAGATGCGGTCCGGGATCAGGTGGTGTGTACCGCGTGAAGGCTACCGCGCGCCGTGTCGTCACCACTCCAGGGCCCAGGGCGTGGACGACCCCGCGAAGTGCCCCACGTTCACGCACTCCGTGGCGCCGACGCGCACGCGCCGGACCAGCGGCTGGTGGACGTGGCCGAAGAGGGCGTATTTCGGCCGGGTCCTGCGGATCGCATCGAGCAGCGCCCGGCTGCCCCGTTCGAAGCGGCGCGCGACGGTGTCGTAGAGGAGCTCGGGCACGTCCGGCGGGATGTGGGTGCACAGGACGTCGACCTCGCCGACGGCCTCGATCTTCGCGGCGTACTCCTCGTCGCTGATCTCGTAGGGGGTGCGCATCGGGGTGCGCAGGCCGCCGCCGACGAAGCCGAAGACGCGGCCGCCGATCTCGATCCGCTCGCCGTCGAGGACGGTGGTGCCGGGGCGCGCGTACTCGGGCCACAGGGTCGGGATGTCGACATTGCCGTAGGTGGCGTAGGTCGGGGTGGGGAAGGCCGCGAACATTTCGGCGTACTGCTTCCGGACGGCGTACTCGATCGCCGTGGCCCGGTCGCTGCCGATGGTTCCCCACAGTTTCCGGCCGAATTCCCTGGCCTCCTCGAAGCGGCGTGCGGTGCGCAGTTCCACGAGCCGCGTCGCGTTCGCCGCACCGAAGAGGTCGGGGAAGATGCCGCGCGAGTGGTCGGCGTAGTCGAGGAAGAGCACGAGGTCGCCGAGGCAGACGAGCGCGTCCGCGCCGTCTCCCGCGCGGGCGAGGGCCTCCGCGTTGCCGTGCACGTCACTGACCACATTGACCCGGAAAGCTGGCATGCCGATCACCCTAGGACGGTCGCCCGACGGGCGGTAGGGGCTCTTGACAGTGTGCGACCTGCGGTTACTTCCGAGTCAGGAAGACCGTGGCGTACTGTGCGATTCAGACCAGAACGACGTGTGACGCACCGAACATCTGGCCCTGCCCCCCTACCGAACCAGCCATACCGATGGGTAACGTCCGGGCAGTCCAGTAGTGCTCAGCCCTCACTCGACTGAGCACCTGCCCGATCTTGGACCGCACCGTCGCAGCACACAACGTCGTGGCGCCGGCGCCCTATGTAGGAGCAGCAGTCTTGCGCGAGTTCAGCCTTCCGGCCCTGTACGAGGTCCCTGCGGACGGCAATCTGACCGACATCGTCCGTAGAAATGCCGCGCAGCACCCGGATGTCGCCGTCATCGGCCGCAAGGTCGACGGCCGCTGGCAGGACGTCACCGCCAAGGCTTTCCTCGCCGACGTGCGTGCCACCGCCAAGGGTCTGATCGCCGCCGGGGTGCGCCCCGGCGACCGCGTCGGCCTGATGTCCCGCACCCGGTACGAGTGGACGCTCTTCGACTTCGCCATCTGGAGCGCGGGCGCGGTCACCGTCCCCGTGTACGAGACGAGTTCCGCCGAGCAGATCCAGTGGATACTGGGCGACTCCGGCGCCGTGGCCTGCGTCGTCGAGCTGGACGTGCACGCCGCCGCCGTCGAGTCCGTGCGCGACCGGCTGCCCGCCCTCGACCACGTCTGGCAGATCGACAAGGGCAGCGTCGAGGAGCTGCACCGCACCGGCGCCGACGTCCCGGACGCCACCGTCGACGAGCGCGGCGCGGTCGCCGGCGCCGACGACCCGGCCACCATCGTCTACACCTCCGGCACCACGGGCCGCCCCAAGGGCTGCGTCCTCACCCACCGCAGCTTCTTCGCGGAGTGCGGCAACGTGGTGGAGCGCCTCAAGCCCCTCTTCCGTACGGGCGAGTGCTCGGTCCTCCTCTTCCTGCCCGTCGCGCACGTCTTCGGACGGCTCGTCGAGGTCGCCGCGCTGATGGCTCCGATCAAGCTCGGCCACGCGCCGGACGTCAAGAACCTCACCGACGAGCTGGCCTCCTTCCGGCCGACCATGGTCCTGGGCGTCCCGCGCGTCTTCGAGAAGGTCTACAACTCGGCGCGCGCCAAGGCGCAGGCCGACGGCAAGGGCAAGATCTTCGACAAGGCCGCGGACACGGCGATCGCCTACAGCCGCGCGCTCGACACCCCCTCGGGCCCGTCCCTCGGCCTGAAAATCAAGCACAAGATCTTCGACAAGCTGGTCTTCAGCAAGCTGCGCGCGGTCCTCGGCGGCCGCGGCGAGTACGCGATCTCCGGCGGCGCCCCGCTCGGCGAGCGCCTCGGCCACTTCTTCCGCGGCATCGGCTTCACGGTCCTGGAGGGGTACGGCCTCACCGAATCCTGCGCGGCCACCGCCTTCAACCCGTGGGACCGCCAGAAGATCGGCACGGTCGGCCAGCCGCTGCCCGGCTCGGTCGTCCGCATCGCCGACGACGGCGAAGTCCTGCTCCACGGCGAGCACCTGTTCAAGGAGTACTGGAACAACGAGGGAGCCACCGAAGAGGCGCTCGCCGACGGCTGGTTCCACACCGGTGACATCGGCACGCTCGACGAGGACGGCTACCTGCGCATCACCGGCCGCAAGAAGGAGATCATCGTCACCGCGGGCGGCAAGAACGTCGCCCCCGCCGTGATCGAGGACCGCATCCGCGCGCACGCCCTGGTCGCCGAGTGCATGGTCGTCGGCGACGGCCGCCCCTTCGTGGGCGCGCTGGTCACGGTCGACGACGAGTTCCTCGGCCGGTGGGCCGCGGAACACGGGAAGCCCACCGGTTCGACAGCGACCTCTCTCCGTGACGACGCGGACCTCCTCGCGGCGATCCAGAGCGCGGTGGACGACGGCAACGCGGCGGTCTCCAAGGCGGAGTCCGTACGCAAGTTCCGGGTCCTCGGCTCCCAGTTCACGGAGGAGTCGGGCCACCTGACGCCGTCGCTGAAGCTGAAGCGGAACGTGGTGGCGAAGGATTACGCGGACGAGATCGAAGCGATTTACCGCGGGTAGCGTGGGCGGAGGCGCCCACTCGCCGTGGGGGGCGCCCTTGCCTCGCGGCGCCCGGTCTCTTGTGGCTGCTGCGCCCACTCGCCGTGGCGGGGCGCCCTTGCCTCGCGGCTCCCGGTCTCTTGTGGCTGCTGCGCCCACTCGCCGTGGCGGGGCGCCCTTGACGCGCGGCGCGCGGTCTCCTGCGGTTGCTGCGCCCACTCGCCGTGGCTGCGTGTCTTGTCGGGCGGCTCCCGGTCTCTTGTGGTTGCTCGCGCAGTTCCCCGCGCCCCTGAAGCGGGCTGCGCCCCGCTCCTCCCTGCACCCGCGCCCCTGAAGGCGGGCGCAGCCCGGCTTTCCAGGGGCGCGGGGAACTGCGCGATCAGCCCAAGACAGGCCGTCAGACGCCGGCGAACCGCCAGTGGCAGCCCCCTGGGCGATAGGGGCGCGGGGAACTGCGCGATCAGCCCAAGACAGGCCGTCAGACGCCGGCGAACCGCCAGTGGCAGCCCCCTGGGCGGTAGGGGCGCGGGGAACTGCGCGATCAGCCCAGGACAGCCGTCAGCCGCCGAGCGAGCTTCCGAGGCAGACGCGTAGGCGCTACAAGAGCTCCTTGAGGCGTTCTGCCAAGAGGTCCCAGCGCCACCGTTCCTCGACCCAGGCGCGGCCCCGCTCCCCCATGCGGGCCCGCAACTCCGCGTCCGCCAGCAGGGCGGTGATCCGATCCGCCGCCTCCTCAGGAGCACCGCCCCGGACGACCCAGCCCGTCTCGCCGTCGAGCACCGCGTCCGGCGCCCCGCCGGAGTCACCGGCGACGACGGGAAGCCCCGTCGCGGACGCCTCCAGGTAGACGATGCCGAGGCCCTCCACGTCGAGGCCCCCGCGCCGGGTCCGGCAGGGCATGGCGAAGACGTCCCCCGCGCCGTAGTGGGCGGGCAGTTCCGCCCAGGGAACCGCCCCCGTGAAGCGGACGGAGTCCGCGACACCCGTCTCGGCCGCGAGCTTGCGCAGGTCGTTCTCGTACGGCCCGCCGCCCACGATCAGGAGCACCGCCTCCGGCTCCGAGGAGAGAATCCTCGGCATGGCGAGGATCAGCGTGTCCTGGCCCTTGCGCGGCACGAGCCGGGAGACGCAGACCACCACGGGCCGACCGGTCAGCCCGAGCCGATCCCGCACCGCGTCGCCGCCGGACCCCGGGTGGAACGTCTTCTCGTCGACGCCGGGCGGCAGTTGGACCATCCGCCCGGCCGCCGCGGGCGTCAGCGCGGCGGCGATCCGCGAGCGCGTGTACTCACCGAGATAGGTGATCGTGTCCGTCGACTCGCCGATCCGGCGCAGGAGTTGGCGGGACGCGGGCAGCTGGGCCCAGCCGGCCTCGTGTCCGTGCGTCGTGGCGACGAGCCGCTCCGCCCCGGCCTTCCGCAGCGCGGGCGCCATGAGACCCAGCGGGGCGGCTGCCCCGAACCACACCGACGTACAGCCGTGTTCGCGCAGGAGCGAGACCGCGCGGCGGGTGGCGCGCGGGGTCGGCAGGAGCATCGTCGTGGGGTCGCGTACGACCTTGAAGGGCTGCTCGGCGTCGAAGGCGGCCGTCGCCTCCGCGCCCTCGCGGCCGCGCTTCCAGGTGGAGGCGTAGACGACGAGCTGCTCGGGGTCCAGGCGCAGCGCCATGTTGTGCAGGAACGCCTGGATGCCACCGGGCCTGGGCGGGAAGTCGTTCGTGACGATCAGGGTCTTGTGCATCGCGCACGACAGTACCGAAAGCCGCGGGCCGTGCCGCAAGCCGCCGCCCGTGCCGAACGGCCCAGCCTCTTCGCCCTCCCCCGGCACCGCCCGGCATCATGTCCCCGAATCACAACGAAGTGTGTGAAAAAGGGGCGAGGCACTCATGGCACGCATCCTGACCGTCTGGGTCCTGACCAGGACCGTGCTGCTGCTCTGCGTCCTCCGCGTGCTGACGGCCCCGGGCCCGGACGTGACCAGCGACGTCTCCGTCATCTACCAGGGCTGGTACGAGGTGCTGCGCACCGGCACCTTCCCGCTCGACGACGTCACCTGGCAGTACCCGCCCGCCGCCGCCCTCGCGATCCTCTCCCCCGCGCTGCTGCCCTTCCTCGACTACGCCTCGGCCTTCTTCGTCATCGCCCTGCTCTGCGACGCGGCGGTGTGCGCGCTGCTCCTGTACGCGGGGCGGCGGCCCGGCAAGTCGCCGCGGGGCGCCTGGACGTGGGTCGTGGGCGTGGCGCTGCTCGGGCCCACTGTGTACGCCCGCTACGACGTGATGGTGGCCGCCGTCGCGGTCGCCGCGCTGCTCGCCGGGGCGCGGCGGCCGCGGATCATGGGGGCGCTCGCGGGGTTCGGCGCGCTGCTCAAGGTGTGGCCGGTGCTGCTGCTCGTCGGCGCCCCGCGCGGGCGGGCGACCCGGCGGTCGTGGAGCGCCGCCGCGGGTACGGCCGTCGTCCTCACGCTGGGGTTCCTGGTGGCGATGCCGGGCGCGCTCGCGTTCCTCACCTTCCAGCGCGACCGCGGCACGGAGGTGGAGTCGCTCGGCGCCCTCGTCTTCCACATCGGACGGTACGCCGGCTGGGAGGGGGACGTGCGGCTCAACTACGGCTCGGTGGAATTCCTCGGTCCATACGTTCCACTGGTGAGCACGGTGGCGCAGGGCCTGTCGGCGGCGGCCTTCTGCTGGCTCCTGGTGTGGCGGCTGCGCGCCCGTGCCTGGTCGGCGAGCACGCCCGCGGACGCCGCCTTCGTGGCCGTGCTGCTCTTCACCACCACGAGCCGGGTGATCAGTCCGCAGTACATGCTCTGGCTGGTCGGGATCGCCGCCGTCTGCCTGGCGTTCCGGGCCAGCCGCATGGAGGCACCCGCGCGTCTGGTGCTCGCGGCCACGTTCGTGACGTTCCTGGAGTTCCCCGTGTGGTTCTCGCACGTGGTGGCCAGCGACCCGCTGGGCGTGTCCCTGCTCCTCGCACGCAATGGTCTGCTGGTCACGGCGGCCCTGCTGGCCTGCCGGAATCTGTGGCGGGAGACGGTGTCCGAACCGCGCCGCGGGCCGCGGCCGATGCCCGGGCAGGTCAGCCGAGCTCCGCACGCAGATACGTGCGCCAGCGCGCCGTGAAGTCCTCGGGCGTCGTGTCCAGGACGTCCGACAGCGCGTCCTCGACCGCGCCCGCCCGCTTCTCGTGGTCCCCCACCGCCCGGTAGAAGTCCGTCAGTCTCCGCTCGCCCCACTGCTCCGCGATCATCCGGCAGGCCAGCCACGCGCCTTCGTACGCCCCGGCGAGCTTCGCGGCGTCCCCTCCGAAGCCGAAGTCCTTGTCCTCGGGGAGCGCGCCCGGCAGCTGCCCGCGCTGCACCGCGCGCCGCAGTTCCGGCGCGGCCTGCGCCGGGGTACGCCCCGTCTCGCGGTACGCCACCCAGTCGGCGAAGCCCTCGGAGAGCCAGAGCGGGGTGGCCGTCGAAGTCTGCGCGCGCGTCGCGACGTGGGCCGCCTCGTGGGTGAGGACGACCTGCTTGCCGAAGTCGCCGAGGACGCCGTACGCCTCGGGGTTGACGATGATCCGGTCGGCGGGCGCCCGCCCCGACCCGCCCGTCTCACCGGTGGTGACCGCCGCGATCCCCCGGTACCCGGAGGCGGGCGCCCCGAGCAGCCCCGCCATGCCGTCCAGGGAGCGGGGCACGAGGACGACGACCCGCTCCGGCCACTCGCCCGGCCAGGCGTCCCGCACCACGGGCACCGCCCGGTCGGCGAGCTCACGGTGGGCGCGCAGCTCGGCCGGGCTCTGCCCGACGCCGAGGACGAGGCTGCGCCTGCCGCGTTCGGCCGTCACGCGCCCCTGGTCCCAGAGCTGCTCGCCGGACTTCTTCGCGGGCCGTTCGGCGGTGACGTACCACCGGCCGTCCCTGCGCTCCAGCGACAGCGTGCGCTCGGCGGTGACCGGCGCGCGGTCGTAGCCCTTGACGCGGTAGTGGAGTTCGGCGGTCGCCGTGGCCTCGGCACCGGTGCGGTCGAGGCCGGTCAGGCGGTACGCCCAGGACTCCAGCGGGACGTCGTCGACGTTCTCGAAGAGGTCTTTCGCGCCCTTCGCGGGCCGCTCGGTCCTGTCGTACGCCTTCTCGTCGCCGTCCAGGAGGGCCCGCGCCCGCCGCTCCAGGAGCCCGCGCACCTCGCCGGCCGCGGTGTCCGGCACCGGATCGCCGCCGCATCCGGCCAGCAGAGCGAGGCAGAGCGCGAAACACAGCGCCACCATCCACGACCCACGCCTGTGACCAGCCACCTTCCCGATCGTACGGTGTGCGGGTGGCGGGCCGCCGGTCAGATCCGGGTCACGGACGACACCGGCATCATGCCGACGGGGTCGTAGCGGACCGGCGCCCCGGGGTACGGGGCGTGCACCACCTGGCCGTTGCCCACGTACATCCCGATGTGGCTGGCGTCGTCGCGGTAGGCGACCAGGTCGCCGGGCTGCGCCTCGGACAGGGACACCTGGCGTCCGGCGTACCGCTGGGCCTGCGAGGTGCGCGGCAGGCCGACGCCGGCCTTGGCGTACGACCACTGCATGAGGCCCGAACAGTCGAATCCGGAGGGTCCGTTGGCGCCCCACACGTAGGGGCGGCCGATCGCGGAGCGGGCGGCGGCGATCGCGGCGGCGGCCCGCGAGGAGCCCGGGGCGCCCCCGAGCTCGGGCATCCCGGCGGCGCGTCCGCCGGTGCGCGAGGACCTGTCGTACGCGTCGCGCTCGTCGCCGGACAGCGAGTTGAGCAGCCGTCGGGCCTTGGCCAGCTTCTGCTCGACGGTGCGCTTGTGACGGGCGACGGTGGCGCGGCTCTTCTCCAGCTCGGCCAGTTTGCGGCCCGCCTCGGCGCGTTCCTGGGTGAGGCCGCGCTGGGCCCGCTGCAGGTCGGCGAGTTCGCCCGCCTGCCGGGCGGTGACGCGGTCCAGAACCGAGGCCCTTTCGAGGTAGCCGTCCGGGTCGGAGGAGAGCAGCAGGGCCAGCGAGGGGTCGATGCCGCCGGAGCGGTACTGCGCGCCGGCGAGCGCACCGAGCGCGCCGCGCATCCGGTTGATGCGCTCCTGGCCGCGCGCGACGCTGTCCTTGGCCCGGCCGACCTGTGCGCGCAGCTTGTCGGCGCGTTCGTCGGCCTTGTTGTACAGCTCGGTCGCCTGCTCGGCCTGCTCGTACAGCCGGTCCACCTTGGCGCGCGTGTCGGACGGCTTGTCCTGCGGCGCGGCGCCTGCGGGCGCGGCGGCGAGGGCCGCCGCCGCGGTGACCGCTGCCGCTGAAAGGACGGTTACGCGCGTGCTCCGGTCGAGACCGGGCTGTGCGGGACGGCGATGGAACCCCACGGGAAGCCGCTCTCCCTTCCGCTGACGAACCCCCGGCTGTCCCGGGGGAATGCGCGCCGACAGTAGCCGTGCGGACACGCGGTGCCAAAGACCCGGCCGGGTGAGGAAAGGGGCGGACAGCCCGACGCCCCGCTTCAGACGCAGGTCATCAACGGGGCGTGGGGTCAGCGGGAGTTACCGGAATTCGCCCGTTCGGGCGGTGTCGGCAGCCGTCACTGCTCAGACGCGGACGCCGAACTGGAAGGTGCCGAGGTACGACATCGACTCGTAGCGGACCACGGCGCCGGGCTTCGGGGCGTGCAGCACCTGGCCGTTGCCGGCGTAGAAGCCGACGTGCGCGAGGTTGTTGAAGAAGACCAGGTCGCCGGGCTTGAGCTCGTTGCGGCCGATCCTCGTGCCGTCGTTCTGCTGCGTGTACGTGGTCCGGGTGATGGAGACACCGGCCTGCGCGTACGCCCACTGGGTGAGCCCGGAGCAGTCGTAGGAGTTGGGTCCTGTGCCGCCGGAGACGTAGGGCTTGCCGAGCTGGGTGGCGGCGGCGCTCAGGGCGG
Organism: Streptomyces sp. NPDC093510; assembly: GCF_040683555.1. Classification (NCBI taxonomy): domain Bacteria; kingdom Bacillati; phylum Actinomycetota; class Actinomycetes; order Kitasatosporales; family Streptomycetaceae; genus Streptomyces; species Streptomyces sp. NPDC093510. The sequence goes on along the minus strand of NZ_JBFBEE010000004.1, from coordinate 18,960 downwards.
CGGCGCCGCGGCCGGAGGCGGGCGCCTCGTCGCCGAGGTCGGCGCGCTTGTCGGCGGAGCGGCTCGCGCGCTGCTCCTCCTTGGCGGCCATGGCCGCCTTCTCCTTGGCGGTCAGCGTGTTGAGGAGCTTCTGCGCCTCGCCGAGCTTGCCCTGGACTTCCTTCTTCTTCTTGCCGAGCTCGGTGCGGGTGGCGGCGAGGTCGTCGAGCTTGCCCGCGGCCTCCTTGCGCTGCTGCGCGAGGTCCCGCTGCTTCTTCTGGATCTTCTGGAGAGAGTCGACCTGCTGGCTGCTCAGCTGGTCCAGCGTGGAGGCCTTCTCCAGGTAGTTGTCCGGGTCGGAGGAGAGGAAGAGCTGCAGGGAGGGGTCGATGCCGCCGGAGCGGTACTGGGCGCTGGCCATCGAACCGAGGCCGTCGCGCAGGTCGTTGAGCTCCTCCTGGCCGCGGGCGACCTTGTCCTGGAGATCGCCGATCTGCTTCTCGAGCTTCTCCTGCTTCTCCTTGGCCCCGTTGTACTTGTCGGTGGCCCGCTCCGCGTCTTCGTAGAGCTTGTCGACCTTGGACTTGACCTCGTCCTTGCTCGGCTTCGGCGCGGCCTGGGCGGCGCCCTGCGAGGTGAGGGCCACGGCAGCGGCGGCGGTTGCGGTGAGCACGGTCACGCGGGTGCGGCTCGGCTGCTTGGGTCGACGGTGGGACGCCACGCGGGCGGCTCCTTCATCCTCCGGCCGCCTACCGGGACGCGGTCGGCGGGTACCACCGCCGCCACCCCGGATGGGTGATCAACCGAGCGGGGGTTCGAGGCGAGACCCTAGTGACCATCTTGTGATCATTCAAATCCCACCGGCGAAAAAACGGCCGCGGGGAACATTCTTTACCGATGACGCACGGTCAGTGATGATCTTCTGACGCTACGTCGCGTAAGGGAGCCCCTCAATTCGGGCATAGGACCCAGGAGTTGACCGAGCACCACTTAGCCGCGCGAAAGCCTCTTCAGAAGCACCGCCGAAGCCACTGGCCGCGCCCCCGCCTTCGCGATCCCGTCGGCCACCTCGCGGTCGGTCGAGACGACGACCACGGGCCGCCCCGGCGGCTCCGCGCGCACCAGCTGACGGATCAACTCGTCCGCGGTGACACCGGGCTTGGAGAACAGCACCCGCACCCCGCGCGGCGGCGCGAGCAGCACGGGCGCGGCCAGCTCCGCGCCGTCGAAGACGCAGGTGACCTCGGCGCCCGACTGCAGGGCGAGCTGCGAGAGCGAGCCGAGGAGCCGCAGCCGCTGCTTGTCCAGCGGCATGGTCGGGTAACCCGTCTTGGTGACGTTGTAGCCGTCGACGACCAGATGGGCCTGCGGCAGGGCGAGCAGCTGGTCCAGGATCGCCGGGTCGTTCTCGGAGAGCGCGCGGGCGGCGATGTCCTTGGGCGACATCCGGCCCGGCTCGACGGCGTCCACGGTCTCCGCGGGCCGCACGGACACGGGCGGCAGCGCCAGCTCGCGCCGCAGCCCCTGGGCCGCGTCCAGGACGGTGTCGAGCAGCAGCCGCAGCCGCATGTCCTCGACGCTGCGCCCCTCGCGGGCCGCCCTGCGGCTGGCCTCCAGGGCGGCCTCCGTCTCGCCGAGCCGCGCCTTGAGCCGCCGGGTCTCGCTCTCGGCGGCGGACACCTGCGCCTGGCCCTCGGCGCGCACGGCCTCGATCTCGGCGGCGGCCTTGCGCAGCGCGGCCTCACCGCGCTTCACGTCGCTGAGCGCTCCGCGCAGCTTGCGGTGCATCGACTCGGCTTCCTTGCGCGCCGATTCGAGCTCGGTGCGCAGCCGCTCGGTGTCCGCCCTGGTCTGGCCGCGGGCCGCGGCGAGCTCCTCGCGCAGCCGTTCAAGCTCGGCCCGCGTCTCGTCGTCGACCCGCTCGGCGTCGGCCCGCTGGGCCTCCTCGCCCGCGGCGGTGACCAGCTTCACCCAGCCGGTGGGGCGCAGCACGTAGGCCGCCGCGGCCACGTCGAGGGGGTCGGCGGCGGGGGGCGGCGAGCCCGCGTCCAGGGCGCCGGCGAGCTCGGGCTGGACCTCCCTGAGGCGTTCGCCGATGCGCTGCCGGAAGAGGGTGTCGTTCTCCAGTGCCGCCGCCATGGCGTTGGCCGCGAACTTCGCGCGCCGGGTGGGCGTGAAGCGCGCGTACTGCCGCAGCTGGGCGGGCAGTTCGGCCAGGGTGAGGCCGCCGAAGCCGTCCGAGACGATCTGCACGACCCGCCGGCGCACCCCGTCGGGCAGCGGACGGTCGAGCACCTCAGCGGTGCCGTCGTCCGGCTCCCCGCCTGCGCTCTCCACCATCCGTCACCCCACTAGCTGTGCGGGTCCCGCTCCCTCAGGAGCCGGTGCCCGGCCTGTCCACGAGTTCCACCTGATCCACCGCGTTGCACCAGCGGCAGCGCACGGACTCGATGCTCTCACTGACCACCTCGCGTTCCTCGACGTTCGCCTCTCCGGCCAGGTCGAGATGCACATACTCGACGACCTTGGAGGTGCGGGTCACGTCGAAACGCGTGAGGTTGCCGCACAGCGTGCAGCGCCACCGGGTGGTGGCGGTCGGCAGGGGAACCGTCATCGTGGCTGCTTTCCCTCGATTTACGTGGTGCGTATTGCCCGTAACCCTAAGGCCTGTAAGGGGCACGTCGCGGCGGCGAGGCGGTCTGTACGGTTTCCTGGCATTACGTCATGCTCTGTTCATGATCCACGCATGGGGCATGAAGGCGGGCCGGCTGCTCAGGGGAGAGTCCGCTCCGGTGACGTACGGACTGATCGCCGTCTGCTGCGCGGTCTTCCTGATCTCCCCGGGGTCCGGGTTCAACCCCTCCTACGGCAGCGGTGACGAGCTGCTCGGCGCGCAGCAGGTCTACTTCGAGCGGTGGGGCGTGGTCCCCGTCGAACTGTTCAGCGGCGCCCCGCGTGCCGCACTCGGACCGTTCACCGCCCTGTTCGTGCACGGAAGCTGGCTTCATCTGCTCGGGAACATGCTGTTCCTGTACGTGTTCGGGGCCATGGTCGAGGAACGCATGGGGCACCTCCTGTACGCGCTCTTCTACATCTGCTGCGGATACCTCGCCCTGCTCGCGTACGCGGCCGCGCACGCGGGCTCCGACCAGACGCTCGTGGGGGCGTCCGGGGCGATCTCCGCCGTCCTCGGTGCTTTCCTGTATCTCTTCCCTGAGGCGCGCGTCACCAGCCTCTTCCCGTTCCTCTTCTTCCTGCCGCTGCGCTTCCCCGCGTGGGTGGTGCTGCCGTTCTGGGTGGCGCTGCAGTGGCTGGCGGCCGGGCAGGACGGCAAGGGCACGGGGGTGGCCTATCTGGCCCACCTGGTGGGCTTCTCGCTCGGCTTCCTCTTCGCGTGGGGGTGGAGTGTCCGGAGGACTAGAGTGCAGATGCAAGCCAGCGCACCGGCCACCGAGGGAGACAGCCAGCCGTGATCACCGCGATCGTGCTCATCAAGACCAGCGTGGACCGGATTCCGGAGATCGCCGAGTCGATCGCCGCGCTCGACTCCGTCAGCGAGGTCTTCTCCGTGACCGGTACGTACGACCTGATCGCGATGGTGCGGGTGCCGCGCCACGACGATCTGGCGGACATCATCCCCGGCCGGATCAGCAAGATCCCCGGTGTCGAGGGCACGGACACGCACGTGGCGTTCCGCACGTACTCGCAGCACGACCTGGAAGCCGCCTTCGCGATCGGCCTCGACTCCTAGGCACTCGGCTCCCGGGCATTCCGTTCCCGGGCGCTCCGTTCCTGGGCACTCCGTCCCCGGGCACTCCATGAGGGTTTCTTCATCCGCGCCTCATCCTGGCGGCGCGGTACGTCGGCCACCCTCGCTGTCATGGTCTTCTCCCACCGCATGGCCGCCCTGGCCGCCGTCGTCGCGATCCCGCTCGGCATCGCCGCGACCAGCTACGCCCTGACGGACAACCCCGAGCAGCCCAAGGCCCCGCCCAAGGTGGAGCTGGAGAGCGGCTCTCCGTCCTCGGCGCCGGCCTCCCCCCGGCCCACCCCGAGCGACGAGAAGGTGTCCCCGCCACCGGTGAGTGAGAATCCCTCAAACGATGACAGCGGCAACGGCAGAGGCAACGGCAGCGGCAGAGGCAGCGACGACTCCGACGACGACGGCGGCGACGACAGCCGGGGTGACAACGACGATGACGGCCCCGGCGACGACGGCTGAGCCCCGGCGCCACTGGATATCCGCCCGTGTCCGCATCCTGCTGTGGCTGCTCGTCGTGATGGCCGTCGCGCTCACCGCGGTGGCGGCCACCACCCGTTCGGTCCTGCTCCGCGACGTCGACCACCGCATCGACCGGCTCCTCGCCCAGGAGACCGGTGAGTTCACCAATCTCGCGCGTGAGGGCGTCGACCCGCACACCGGCGAGAGGTTCACCGACCCCGACCCGCTCCTGCGGCTCTTCCTGTCGCGGCAGTACGCCGACCCCGACGAGGAACTCCTCGGCCTGGTCGGCCGCTCCGGCAGGGCGCCCGCCAAGAAGGAGCAGGCCCGCGAGCCGCGGATCGACCATCCGCTGGCCGAGGACCCCGCCGCGCTGAAGGCCGTCTTCGACTCCCCCGACGCGACCGGCACGCTCCACCGCGACCGCGGCGAGGTCCGCTGGGCGAAGGTGGAGATCGGGGCGAGCGGCGGCCACCCGGCCGCCGCGTTCGTCGTGGCCTTCCACCCGGAGGGCGAACAGGCCAAGGCCACCGACGTGTTCACCATGCTCCTCGCCATCTCCGGCGTGGCGCTCCTGATGACGACGGGCATCGGCTGGGCGGTCGCGGGCCGCATCCTCAAACCGGTGCGGCTGGTGCGGACGACCGCGGCGCAGCTCACCGAGCAGGACCTGACCCGCCGCATCCCCGTCCAGGGCCGGGACGACATCGCGGCCCTCGCCGAGACGTTCAACGGCATGCTGGACCGCCTGGAGCGGGCCTTCGCCGCCCAGCGCGAGTTCGTCGACGACGCGGGCCACGAGCTGCGCACCCCCATCACCATCGTCCGCGGCCATCTGGAGCTGATGGGCGACAGTCCCGGCGAACGCGAGGAGACCGTCCGCATCGTGACGGAGGAGCTGGACCGGATGAGCCGCATCGTCGAGGACCTGCTGCTGCTCGCCAAGGCCGAGCGGCCCGACTTCGTCACCCCGGAGCCGGTGCAGCTCGCCGAGCTGACCGCGGACGTCTTCGTCAAGGCGCGGGCGCTCGGCGAGCGCGACTGGCGCCTCGCCGAGGTCGCCGACACCGAGTCCGTCCTCGACGCCCAGCGCATCACCCAGGCGATGGTGCAGCTGGCCCAGAACGCCGTCCAGCACACCGTCCCCGGCCGGCGGGTGGGCATCGGCTCACGGCTGCACGCGGGACACATCGAGCTGTACGTCGCCGACAGCGGGCCCGGCGTGCAGGCGCAGGACGCCGCGGTCATCTTCGAGCGGTTCCGGCGCGGCACCGCGCGCCGCGGCTCCCGCGCGACCGGGGCGGGCCTCGGCCTCGCCATCGTGAAGGCCATCGCCGAGGGCCACGGCGGGCGCGTCGAGCTGCGCCCCACGGAAGGCGGCGGCGCCACCTTCGTACTCGTACTACCGCAGGGACAGCCGGAAGGGACGGCGCAGCAGTGAACCGCATACTGATCGTCGAGGACGAGGAGCGCATCGCCTCCTTCGTCGAGAAGGGACTGCGCGCCAACGGCTTCACGACCACCGTGGTCGCCGACGGCGAGAGTGCCCACGACTACGCCCTGACCGGCGGCTTCGACCTGATCGTCCTGGACATCGGGCTGCCCGGCAAGGACGGCTTCACGGTCCTGCGCCAACTGCGCGAGGCCCGCGTGACCACGCCCGTCATCGTGCTGACCGCGCGGGACTCGGTGCGGGACACGGTGGCGGGCCTGGAGGGCGGCGCCGACGACTGGATGACCAAGCCGTTCCGCTTCGAGGAGCTCCTCGCCCGGGTGCGGCTGCGGCTGCGCACGGCGGCCGGGGCGCCGGAGGTGACGGTGCTGCGCAGCGGGGAGCTCACGCTGGACCTGCGGACCCGCAGGGCGCGGTCGGCGGAGCGGACGGTGGACCTGACGGCGCGTGAGTTCGTGCTTCTGGAGCTGTTCCTGCGCCATCCGGGGCAGGTGCTCTCGCGGGAGCAGATCCTCTCCCACGTGTGGGGGTACGACTTCGACCCGGGCTCGAACATCGTCGACGTGTACGTCCGCGCGCTGCGCAAGAAGCTGGGCTCGCAGCGCGTTGAGACGGTGCGCGGGATGGGGTACCGGCTGCCGGAGTGAGACGCGGGGGCTCGGTGAAGCTCCTTTCATCTGCGGCTCATTGAGGGCTCACGGCGCGGCACCACGCTGAACGGCGTGACCTTGAACCTGCGGCAGGCCGTGACCCTCTGTGTGGCGCTCAGCGTCTGCGCCCTCCTGTCGGTCCCCGGGAACTTCCACGGGCTGAGCGGTGACGCCCGGCTCACCCTCGCCGTCTTCGCGCTCGCGACCTGTGCCTGGATCGGTACGCCGATCGACGACACGTACATCGCGCTCGGTGCGGGCCTCGCGCTCACGGCGACCGGGGTGATCAGCAGCGACACGCTGTTCGGCACTCTCGGCGACGAGACGGTGTGGCTGCTGATCTGCGCCTTCGTGCTCGCGGCGGCCGTGGCGCGCACCGGGCTGTCGGGGCGGGCCGCGGCCTTCCTGGTCAGCGGGGCGCGCGGCGTACGGCAGTTGACGCATCTGACGACGGCGGCGCTGGTCGTGACCGCGTTCGCGGTGCCGGCCACGTCGGGGCGCGCCGCGCTCGCGCTGCCCGTCTTCCTCGCCCTCGCCAAGGTCCTCGCCGACCGGAAGCGACTGGTCGTGATGCTCGCGCTGCTCTTTCCGACCGTCATTCTTCTCTCCGCGGTCGCGACCCTGATCGGCGCGGGAGCACATTTGATCACCGTGTCGGTCCTGTGGGAGGCGACCGGCGAACGGATCGGCTTCACGCAGTGGCTGCTGCTCGGCCTGCCCCTCGCCCTGATGTCATCCCATCTGGCGGCGGAGGCGGTGTTGTTGACGACCACGCGGCGCGCGGACCGCCGCGGCCCGGTCCGCATCACCCTCGACCAGCTCCAGGAGCACAGCGAGCAGCCCGTCACCGGCCCCTGGGAACCGGCCGAGACGCGCTGCGCCCTGCTGCTCGCCACCGTCGTGGCCCTGTGGTGCAGCGAGCCGCTGCACCAGGTGCCGCCCGCCGTCGTCGCGCTGATCGGCGCGGTCGTGGCCGCCTCCCCCGCCCTCGGCACCGTCGGCCTCAAGGACGCCCTCAAGACGGTCCCCTGGTCGCTGCTCCTGTTCATGGCGGCGACGATGGCGATGGGCGTCGCGCTCGCCGACTCAGGGGCGGCGAAGTGGCTGGTGTCGGGGCTGCCCCTGGACCTGTCCCCGTGGCTGTTCCTCACCGTGGTCGTCGCGGTCAGCACGGCCGCCCACCTCGTCCTGCAGTCCCGCTCGGCACGCTCATCGGTGCTGGTCCCGCTGGTCGTCGCGGCGGCCGCCGGCGCGGGCGTCAACCCGGTCGCCGCCGCGCTCGCCTCCACCGCGGCCGCCGGCTTCTGCCACACGCTGCCCGCCTCCGCGAAGCCCGTCACCCTCTTCGCCGAGATCCCGGACACCCCCACCTACACCCCGCGCGACCTGCTGCGCCTCTCCGCGGTCCTGGCACCGCTGACCGCCGCGCTCGTCCTGCTCTTCGCCGTGACGCTCTGGCCGCTGCTCGGCGTCCCCGTCCGCTGAACCCCACCCCTGAACCACCGGGAGACCGTCATGCTGACCCGTTTCGCCATCGCCCCCAGCGGCTTCAAGGAGTCCCTGTCCGCGAGCTCCGTGGCCGATGCCATCGCCGCGGGTGTACGCCGCGTCGTACCGCACGCCGAGACCGATCTGATCCCGCTGGTGGACGGCGGTGAGGGCACGGCCCGCGCGCTGGCCGCGGCGGGCGGCGGCCGCCTCGTCGCCCTGCCCGCCACCGGGCCCGTCGGCCAGCCGATCGGCACGCACTTCGCCCTGCTGCCCGACGGCACGGCGGTCGTCGAGATGGCGGCCGTCGCGGGCCTCTCGCTGGTGCCCCGCGATCTGCGGGACCCGGGCGCCACCACGACGTACGGCGTCGGCGAGCTGATCCGTGCCGCCCTCGACGCGGGCGCCCGCCGCATCCTGGTCGGCTGCGGCGACTCGGGCACGTCGGACGGCGGCGCGGGCGCCCTGCAAGCCCTCGGCGCCCGCCTCCTGGACGCGGACGGCTGGGAACTCCCCTTCGGCGGGCGCGAGTTGACGCGGTTGAGCCGGATCGACCCGACCGGCCTCGATCCGCGCATCGGGAACACCGAGATCCGCGTCGCCTGCAACCCCTTCAACGTCCTGTGCGGCGAGCGCGGCGTGGCCCGCGTCTTCGGCCCCCAGAAGGGCGCGACACCCCAGCAGGCCGAACGGCTGGCGGCCGCCCTGGAACACTGGGCGCACATCCTCACCAGGGACCTGCGCGTACGGTCCGACCTCTTCGGCGGACCCGGCACGGGCGCGTCGGGCGGCCTCGGCGCCGGGCTCGCCGCCCTCGGCGCCGCGCTGCTCCCCCGCTTCGACGTCCTGCTCGAACGGCTCGACCTCGACGAACGGCTCGCCCGCGCCGACCTGGTCATCACCGCGGAGGGCGCCCTGGACCACCAGACTCCGCGCGGCAAGGTCCCCGCCGAGGTGGCCCGCCGCGCGAAGCGGTCCGGCCGCCCGGTCCTGGTGCTCGCGGGCACGATCGGGGACGGCGCGCACACCGTCCGCGCGCTGGGCGTGGACGCGTACAGCTCGATCCTGCCCGCCCCGGTCTCGCTGACGGAGGCGCTCGGCCGGGGCGACGAGTTCCTCACCGACGCGACGGAACGGGCCCTGCGGATGATCCAGCTCGGGTCACGGCTGCCGGGCGGCCGGCCGACCGCGGGGCAGGCGGCGGCTCAGGCGGCGGCGCTGGTGTCCGGCACGCAACGCCCGTCCTCCGTGCGGTAGTTCCACCGCGCGCCGTCCGCCACCAGCTCCTTGACGGCACGCACGAAGCGCTCGACGTGCTCGTCCGGGGTGCCCGCGCCGAAACTCACCCGGATGGCGTTCAGCGACCTCTCGCCCGGCGCGGCCTCGGGGGCGCCGCACTCGCCGGGCTCGTCGGGCTCGCTGCCGAGGAGGGTGCGCACCAGCGGGTGGGCGCAGAACAGGCCGTCCCGTACGCCGATGCCGTACTCGGCGGAGAGCGCGGCGGCGAAGTGCGAGCTGTTCCAGCCGTCCACGACGAAGGAGATGACACCCACGCGCGGCGCGTCGTCCCCGAAGAGCGAGAGCACGCGCACGGCGGGCACCTCGGCGAGCCCCTCGCGCACCTTGCCGATCAAGTACTGCTCCCTGGCGACGAGTTCGTCGAAGCCCGCCTCGGTGAGCGCCTTGCAGGCGGAGGCGATCGAGTAGACGCCGATGACGTTCGGCGAACCCGCCTCGTGGCGGGCCGCGGTGTCGTGCCACTCCACGTCCACTCCGCCGTCCGCACGCCGTGCGACCTTGCGCGAGGCGCCGCCGCCCGCGAGGTACGGCTCGGCCTCCCGCAGCCAGTCGGAGCGGCCCGCGAGGACGCCCGAGCCGAAGGGCGCGTACAGCTTGTGTCCGGAGAAGGCGACCCAGTCGACGTCCAACTCAGCGACGGAGACCGGGTGGTGGGGCGCGAGCTGCGCGGCGTCGAGGACGATCCGGGCGCCGTGGGCGTGCGCGGCGGCGGCCAGCTCCCGCACCGGCCACAGCTCGCCGGTGACGTTGGAGGCACCGGTCACGCACACCAGGGCGGGCCCGTAGGGGTCGCGGTCGGCCAGTGCGCGCTCCAGGGTCTGGACGGCCTCGTCGGGGGTGCGCGGCGCGTTCAGGTAGGTCACCCGGGCGTCGCGCCACGGCAGGAGCGAGGCGTGGTGCTCGGTCTCGAAGACGAAGACCTGGCAGTCGGCGGGCAGGGCCGCGGCCAGCAGGTTCAGGGAGTCGGTGGTGGAGCGGGTGAAGACGACCTGGTCGTCCTCGCGGCAGCCGAGGAACTCGGCGACGGCGACCCGGCTGTTCTCGAACAGGTCGGTGGAGAGCTGCGACAGGTACCCGGCGCCGCGGTGCACGCTGCCGTAGTACGGCGCGTACGCCGCCACGTCGTCCCACACCCGCTGCAGCGCGGGTGCGCTCGCCGCGTAGTCGAGCGCGGCGTAGCTCACCTCGCCGCCGGTGACCAGCGGAACGGTGACGTCCCTGCCGAGGACCGGCAGCGGGGCACAGACGGAGGCGTCGACGGCGACGGCGGAAACAGACATGGCGAACTCCCGTGAGAGGCAGGTGAATTCACCGCGCCGGAGCTGCGTCGGAGCTGTGTCCGAGCTACGTCGACGGCGCGGGAGAAGAGTGCAAAAGGGTGTGCGGAGGCGGGGCGTGAAAGCCCTGTCACATTCGCTTGCTCACGAGACTGCTCCCTCGATGACCAGGACCCCTGGGCTGTGTCAACTCGAAAGAGTGCGAGGGGTCCGCGCTTGCCATACGCCTTGCTGCGTACGACCTGGTCTTCACCCGGGGCACCCCGCCACGGACGGAGGGTTGCCGGACAGCGGGCCGGGGCCGTAGTCGCTGTCACTCATGACCTGTGCAGCATCCTGCCACACGATCTTCGACGCGCAAGGCGCAGTCCAGAATCCGGACTGCGCCTTGCGTCACATCGTCGGGCCCGAGGGAGCCCCTCAGCGGTTGCTGGCGGCCACCCAGCGCTCCAGGGACTTCTTCGCGGCCCCGGAGTCGATCGCCTGCGCCGCCCGTGCCATACCGGCCCGGATCTGCTCCGCCAGCGGCGCGTCGGTGGGGGCGAGGGCGACCAGCGCGGCCGCCGAGTTGAGCAGCACCGCGTCCCGCACCGGCCCGCCCTCCCCGTCGAGGAGCCGCAGCGCCACCTCCGCGTTGTACGAGGCGTCGGCGCCCCGCAGCGCCTCGACGGGCACCAGGTCGATCCCGACGTCGCGGGGGTCGAAGGCCTCCTCGCGCACGGCGCCGTCCCGCACCACCCAGACGCGGGACGTGGACGTCGTCGTCAGCTCGTCGAGCCCGTCGTCGCCGCGGAAGACGAGGGACGAGTGGCCCCGCTCGGCGAAGACGCCCGCCACGATGGGCGCCATCCGCGGGTCGGCGACCCCGACCGCCTGGGCCCGCACCTTGGCCGGATTGGTGAGCGGGCCGAGGAGGTTGAAGACGGTCCGGATGCCCAGCTGGCTGCGCGCGGCGCCGGCGTGCCGCAGCGCGGGGTGGAACTTCACGGCGAAGCAGAACGTGATGCCGGCCTCGTCCGCGACCTCGACGACCCGCTGCGGGGTGAGGTCGAGGTTGACGCCGAGCTTCTCCAGCACGTCGGAGGCGCCGGACGCGCTGGAGGCGGCGCGGTTGCCGTGCTTGACGACCTTCGCGCCCGCTCCCGCGACGACGATCGCGGACATGGTCGAGATGTTGACGGTCTTGGCGCCGTCGCCGCCCGTGCCCACGATGTCGACGCTGGGGCCCGGTACGTCGATGACGTTGGCGTGCGCGTACATCGCGCGGACCAGACCGGAGATCTCCTCGACGGTCTCGCCCTTGGCGCGCAGCGCGACCACGAAGCCCGCGATCTGCGCGTCGGTGGCCTCGCCCCGCATGATGCGGTCCATGGCCCAGGCCGTGTCGTCGGCGCTCTGGTCACGGCCTTCGAGCAGGCCGTTCAGTACGACGGGCCAGGAACGGTCCGCCGCGGTGTCGCCTCCTGCGGGGGTCACAGCGTTCATAGCCGCTCCTGGTCTTCGTCTGCTCATGCGTATGTGGAGAACACCCCGGGAATGCGGGGTGGGACCACCCTATCCAGCCCCCGGGGACGGCAAAGAGCCCCGTCCATGCAATGGACGGGGCTCTTGCCGTGGCGACCATGGGCGTCCCCCGCTCGAGCGAAGCCGAGAGTGGGGGAGGTCAATCAGGTGATCAGTGGTGGCCGTGGCCGCTCGTGATCTCCTTGTACTCCTCGGCGGTGGGCTTGGGGATCTGGCTGTCCTCCCCGTAGTAGCCCTTGGAGAGCTTGGCCCGGAGCTTCTGCGAACCGGACACCTTGCGCTCGACACCGTTCTCGTCGACCTTCGGGCCGAGTTCGAGCGGCTTGTACTGCTCGTGCGCGGTCAGCGTGTGCAGCTGGTCCTTGCCGAGCGGCTCGTGGACCTCGATGAACTCGCCGTGCGGCAGGCGCTTGATGATGCCCGACTCGCGGCCGTGCAGCACCTTGTCCCTGTCGCGCCGCTGGAGACCCAGGCAGATCCGCTTGGTGACGATGAAGGCGATGACCGGTCCGACGAAGAAGCCGATCCGGACGAACCAGGTGATCGCGTTCAGCGACAGGTGGAAGTGGGTGGCCCACAGGTCGTTGCCACCACCGACCAGCATGATCATGTACGCCGTGATCCACGCGACACCGAAGGCCGTACGGGTCGGTGCGTTGCGCGGGCGGTCCAGGATGTGGTGCTCGCGCTTGTCGCCGGTGACCCACGACTCGATGAACGGGTAGACCGCGATCGCGGCGAGGACCAGCGGGAAGATCATCAGCGGGATGAACACGCCCAGGACGAGCGTGTGACCCCAGAGGTTGATCTCCCAGCCCGGCATCACACGGATCAGACCCTCGGCGAAGCCCATGTACCAGTCGGGCTGGGCGCCGGTGGACACCTGGTCCGGGCGGTACGGGCCGATGGCCCAGATCGGGTTGATCGAGGCGACCGCCGCGATGACCGCGATGACACCGAAGACCAGGAAGAAGAAGCCTCCGGCCTTGGCCATGTAGACCGGCAGCAGCGGCATGCCGACGACGTTCTTGTTGGTCTTTCCGGGGCCCGCGAACTGCGTGTGCTTGTGGTAGAAGACCAGGATCAGGTGCGCCACCATCAGGCCGAGCATGATGCCCGGCAGCAGCAGGATGTGCACCGAGTAGAACCGCGCCACGAAGTCGCCGCCGGGGAACTCCCCGCCGAACAGGAACATCGACAGGTAGGTACCGATGACCGGCACCGCCAGGATGGCGCCCTGCATGAAGCGGACACCGGTGCCGGAGAGCAGGTCGTCCGGGAGCGAGTAGCCGGTGAAACCGGTGAACATGCCCAGGAAGAACAGCAGGAAGCCGAAGAGCCAGTTGACCTCACGCGGCTTGCGGAACGCACCCGTGAAGAACACGCGCATCATGTGCACGAACATGCCGGCGAGGAAGATCAGCGCCGCCCAGTGGTGGATCTGCCGGATCAGCAGACCACCGCGCACATCGAAGGAGATGTGCATGGTCGAGTTGAACGCCTCGGACATCAGCTGACCCTGCAGCGGGATGTAGCTGCCGTGGTACTCCACCTCGTTCATCGACGGGTGGAAGAACAGCGTCAGGTACACACCCGTGAGGATGATGATGATGAAGCTGTACAGGCAGATCTCACCGAGCATGAAGGACCAGTGGTCCGGGAAGATCTTGCGCATGTTGGCCTTGGCGAGGGAGAAGATCCCCAGCCGGCCGTCGGCCCAGTCGGCGACGCGCTCGCCGGCGGGCGCTTGCTTGCGCTGTTCGTTGGAGGAAGTGGTGGTGGTGCTCATCCGCGCTCCCAGAAAGCTGGACCGACGGGCTCTTCGAAGTCGCCGAGCGCCTCGAGGTAGCCCTTTTCGTTCACGCCGATGCGCAGCTGCGGCAGGGCGTGGCCAGCCGGGCCGAAGATCACTCGGGCACCGTCGGAGAGATCGAAGGTGGACTGGTGGCACGGGCAGAGGACGTGGTGCGTCTGCTGCTCGTACAGGGAGATCGGGCAGCCCACGTGGGTGCAGATCTTGGAGTACGCCACGATGCCTTCGTGCGACCACTCCAGCTCGCGCTTGTCCTTGATGTTCTCCGGCTGAATCCGGACGATCATCAGGGCGGCCTTGGCGATCTGGGTCTGGAAGTCGTGGTCGTGCTCCGACATGCCGTCGGGCATGGCGAAGGTCAGCGACCCGACCTGCACGTCCGCGGGGCGCAGCGGCTCGTTGGTGTTCATGTTCAGGAGCATCTTGCCCTTGGCCCACTTGGTGTGCCGGAGCTTGTCCTCCGGCAGCGGACCGAGGTCACGCAGCAGGACGACTCCGGACAGCGGGACCAGGGCCAGCGCGCCGAACATCGTGTTCCGGATCAGCTTGCGCCGACCGAAGCCCGACTCCTCGGCGCCCTGCCTGAAGTCCGCCATGACCTTGGCGCGGACCTCGGGCGTCGCCGCGATCTCGTGCCGCTCGTCGGCCATCTCCACGTCGGACATCAGGGTGCGGGCCCAGTGGACCGCGCCCGCGCCGATGAAGAACAGCGCCAGGCCGAGCGTCGTGCCCAGGGCGAAGTTGAGGCCGCTGATGTGCCCCATCGGCCAGATGAACACGCTCTTGTCGGCCGGGATCGCCACGTACGAGGCGATGAAGCCGACCGTCGCGATCATCGACAGGGTGAACATGAACGCCACGGCACGCTCGGAACGCCGGGCGGCGGCCTCGTCGATGTCCTGGACGCGGTGCTCGTGGGGCGGCAGCCCCGGGTCGGCGAACGGGTTGTCGTCCGTGGTCGCCACCGAGCCGTGCTCGGTCTCCTGCTTGCTGGGCAGGTTCTCTTCTGGAATCTCTTGGCTACTCATGACTTCTTGGCCTTTGCGGTCCGAGCGGCGACCCACACGGCGACCGCGATCAGCGAGCCGAGACCGAAGATCCAGCCGAAGAGGCCTTCACTGACCGGACCCAGACCACCCAGCTTGAGACCGCCAGGGCTCTCGGTCTTCTCACCGTTGACCGCGTCGAGGTACGCGATGATGTCCTTCTTGTTCTTCTCCGGCATCGTGGTGTCGGGGAAGGACGGCATGTTCTGCGGGCCGGTCTGCATGGCCTCGTAGATGTGCTTCGGGGAGACACCTTCGAGCGACGGCGCGAACTTGCCGTGCGTCAGCGCGCCACCTTCACCGGTGAAGTTGTGGCACTGGGCACAGTTGGTGCGGAACAGCTCACCGCCCTTGGCGATGTCCGCTCCTTCCGGGCTGTACTGCTTCTCGGTCGGAACCGAGGGACCGGCACCCAGCGACGAGATGTACGCCGCCAGCTGGTCGATCTGGGCCTGGTTGTAGATGACCTTCTTCTTGGGCGCCTGGGCACCTGGCTGCTGGAGCGGCATGCGGCCGGTGCCGACCTGGAAGTCGACAGCGGCGGCGCCCACGCCGACCAGGCTCGGACCGTCGGAGGAGCCCTGACCGCCGGTTCCGTGGCAGCTGGAGCAGCCCACGGCGTAGAGCTTCTTGCCCTCGTCGATGGCGAGGGACTGGGCGGTTTCATCGGCCTGCGCCTTGTCCGCCGGCGCGAACGCGGCGTACAGCCCCCCGGTGGCCGCCAGCGCGAGGAGTAGGACGACGACCGCCGCCAGCGGATGGCGTCGTCGTGCGGAGAGCTTTTTCACGGATTACCCCGGTGTCAGGATCTTCTGCGTCGATGCTTCTGGAATGTTTCGGATACGTCGCGTGAGCGACCTGCCGCTTACTTGATCATGTAGATCGTGGCGAAGAGGCCGATCCAGACCACATCGACGAAGTGCCAGTAGTAGGACACGACGATGGCTGCGGTCGCCTGCTCGTGGGTGAACCTCCTGGCCGCATAGGTGCGTCCAAGGACCAGCAGGAAGGCGATCAGGCCGCCCGTCACATGCAGTCCGTGGAAGCCGGTGGTCAGGTAGAAGACCGAGCCGTACGGGTCCGACGAGAGCGAGAGGCCCTCGTGCTTGACCAGCTCGGTGTATTCGTACACCTGACCGCCGATGAAGATCGCACCCATGATGAAGGTGACGATGAACCACATCCGGAGCTTCTTCACATCACCGCGTTCAGCTGCGAACACGCCCAGCTGACACGTGAGGGAGGAGAGCACCAGGATCGTGGTGTTCGTCGCCGAGAACGGGAAGTTAAGGGCCGAGGCCATTTCCTTCCAGTGATCAGGACCCGTCACCGATCGCAGGGTGAAGTACATCGCGAAGAGGGCCGCGAAGAACATCAGCTCGGAACTCAACCAGATGATGGTTCCGACGCTGGTGAGGTTCGGTCGATTGACCGGCGGGTGCGCGTGCCCGGTATCTACTGTCGTTGCTGTCGCCACGACCGACATTATGTCGGTCGCTTATCCCGCCCTCACCCCGGGGGGTGCCGTTCGGAGTGTCTACGGTCTGTGTCCTGCCCGGATGGCCCATCGGAGGCCTGTCCGAACCGGTGTTGACGGGGTGTCGGGAGGAGTAGCATCCGCGCATCGGTTCCCGATCCCATGACGGCACAGCTCTGCTCAGACTGCTCACTGCTCGACGTACCGACGTATGGAGGAACAATGCAGCCGACCGCCACGGTGCTGGTCTACAGCGACAACTCGAGCACCCGCGAGCAAGTGCGGCTGGCCACCGGCCGCAGGCCGGCGGCGGACGTTCCCCAGGTCCAGTTCGTCGAGTGCGCCACACCGCACGCCGTCATCAAGGAACTCGACCAGGGCGGCATCGACGTCTGCGTGCTGGACGGCGAGTCGGCGCCCGGCGGCATGGGCATCTGCCGCCAGATCAAGGACGAGGTCTTCCAGTCGCCGCCCGTGCTGCTCCTCATCGGGCGCCCGCAGGACGCCTGGCTGGCCACCTGGAGCCGGGCGGAGGCCGCGGTGACCCTGCCGGTCGACCCGGTGGAGTTCGCGGAGGCCCTGGCCGCCCTGCTGCGCACGAAGACGGCCGTGGAGGCCTGAGAGCGCCCGAGAACGTGACGAGGTGTGCGAGAGGGGCCCACGCTGTGGTGTGGGCCCCTCTCGTGCGCCTCTGACGGCCTCTCTGGCGGGCCGCTAGACCCGCGGCCGCAGCCTGGCCGCATCGGCCGCCGCGGGGCCTTCCCTGGTCCCGGTGAGCAGCGCGCTGCCCTTGCGCCACGTCTTCCAGCCCATGTTCCAGTCGCCGAGGCCGTTGCCGAACGTCGGCATGTCCTCGCCGTTGCTGTTGATGACCGTGACGAGGTCGCCCTGCCGGACGGTCTCGTAGAACCAGGCGGCGTTCCCCGTGCTCATGCCGGTGCAGCCGTGGCTGGTGTTGGCGGCGCCCTGCGAACCGACCGACCAGGGCGCCGCGTGCACGTACTCGCCGGAGTCGGTCACCCGTGTCGCGTAATAGACCATCTTGTCGTAGAAGTCCGACGCGCCGATGCTGGCACTGGTCATGCGTACGGAGTACTCCTTGCCCAGCACCACCTTGACGCCGTTACGGGTGGAGTAGCCGGGCTTTCCGGTGGTCACCGGGATGGAGTTGATCTCCTCGCCGTTGCGGTAGATCGTCATCCAGTGCGAGGAGGCGTCCGTGACGGCCTCGATCCGGTCGCCGATGGAGAGGTTGAGCGGCTTGGAGTCGCCGCCCCACAGCTTGTCCTTGATCTTGAGGCCCTCGAGGTTGCTCGAGACGTTGACGGTCGCGCCGGTGGGCCAGTACTCCTTCGGGCGGTAGTGCAGCGTCTCGCCGTCCACCCAGTGCCAGGCGCCCTCGACAGCGGGTACCGAGCGGACCTTGAGGGCGCGTTCGACGATCGCCCTTGCCTCCTTGCCCTTCACCGGGGCGCTGAGGGAGGCCGTGACGGGCTGGCCGACGCCGTACTTGCCCGACTCGGGGCCGAAGGTGACTTTCAGCCGCTTCTTCTTGTCGGGCGTGTCGGTGTCGAAAGTCATGATCTTGCGGCCCGGTGAGCCCTCGTCGTCCTCGGTGCTCACCCGCACGGTGTAGTGGGCCCCTGCCGCGAGCGGCGTGGTGCTGTGCCACCGGGCGCCGTCGGCCGAGAGTTCGCCCGCCACGTACCGCCCCATCGCGTCGGTGGCCGTCACGTCGGTGATGCGCCCGTCCTCGCCCTGGGCCGTGACCTCCAGGGGCTTGTCCGGGTCCGCCTTCTGACTGCCCACGGGGCCGTTGAAGGCGATCTGGCCTGCCGCGTCGTACGGCTTCGCCGAGAGCGGGTGGCCGTCGGAGGTGCCGCATGACGTGGCTCCCGCGCCGAGGGCGGTCACCAGCACCGTGCAGCTCAGTACCGTGCGGATTCGCGGAGAGTGGCTCATAACCACACGGTATGAAGGTTCATCAGCTGCGGCGCGCCGAGTGACCCGTTCGTGGGACGGCGAATACGCCCGAAGGGCCCAGACGCTCCTCTCGGAGTGTCTGGGCCCTTCGGGTGCGCCGGGAACTACAGACTCACTGGAGTCACTGGGTCTGGTTCTCGCCGCGGTAGTACTCGAACACCCAGCCCCACAGGCCGATCATGATGATCGGGGCCGAGAAGTACAGCAGCCACCAGCCGAAGACGACGCCCATGAAGGCGAGCGCGCCACCGACGGCCAGGGAGAGCGGCTGCCAGCTGTGCGGGCTGAAGAAGCCCACCTCGCCGGCCTCGTCCGCGACGTCGGCCTCCTTGTTGTCCTGTGCGGAGGCGTCGACACGCCGGGCCGTGAAGGCCAGGTAGTAGCCGATCATGATGCACAGGCCGAAGGCCAGGAAGAGCGCCGTGGTACCGGCCGGCTCCTTCGACCACACGCCATAGACGATCGCCATGGCGAGGACGAAGACGCTCAGCCAGATGAACATCTTGCCCTGGATCTTCACTTCGCGGCCTCCTTGTCGCCGCCGAACAGCGCGGTGTCCTTCTGCCCGTCGTTCTCGATGTGGCCGAGCGCCGCGATCTCAGGGTGGTGCAGGTCGAACGCCGGCGATTCCGAACGGATGCGCGGCAGGGTGAGGAAGTTGTGCCGCGGGGGCGGGCAGGACGTCGCCCACTCCAGCGAACGGCCGTAACCCCACGGGTCGTCGACCTCGATCTTCTTGCCGTACTTGG